>NZ_JCAXER010000020.1:0-105440 GCF_059758675.1 Cytobacillus sp. GQ23 | reverse complement strand
AATGCCCTGATTACCAGGGCATTTTTTTACGCAGCTTTTCTTTTTACAATGGCTTTGTTCGAGGTTACATAACTGTGCAGCACCATGCCAATAACGACAAGGGCCATACCTGTCAAAGAGATTCCGGATGGAAGCGGGCTTGCCAGCAGCAGCACTTCACCGAGAACAGCAAAAAGGACCTCGAGAGATTGGGTTGCTTCCACAGCCCCCAGCTTCTGCATATTGCCGCGGACCAGGTCTGTGGCTGCAAAGAATAGTACAGTGGCAAAAACACCGGAAAAAAGAGCGACTAAACCGGATTGAGTGACCTGGCTGAAACTGGGCACTCCGCTTGTTGCCAGGGCGGCAGCTGAAAGCAGGAACCAAAAGGGAAGACTGGCAATTGTCATCCCGAGCACACGCTGATAGGCATCCAGCCGATTTTCACACACATCCATCATTTTGCGGTTGCCTAATGGGTAGGCGAAGGATGCGATAATCAGGGGAATGATGACAAGCAGCGTATCCCTTATTGAAATGGAGGATGCGTGCTCAGCCTGCATAACCGCAACTCCAAGGAGAATAACCAGACTCATCACCATTCCGCGTAAAGGGATTTTCCCTCTTACCTTCACCGTTCCACTTCCGGTTTGATACGCAACGAAAAAAAGCGGTGCAAGCAAGGACCCGGAGATAATGGTAATCTGCCAGGTTCCGGCAATCAGCCAGCCGGGTCCATAGACTCCTGCAAAACATAAAGGTGCGTAAAATAAACCAAATCCTACAAAACTCCATAGCAGCCATGAACCTGGAGCCTTTTTCATTTCAGCAAATAAAGGCCGCAGATTCCCCCTGAATGCCACAATAGCACCGAGCAGAGGAATCATGAAAAAATAGCGGAGCGATGCACTCCAAAGCCAGCTGCCGCCATCCATTTCCATTGCCCGGTTTAATACAAAAGTGAAAGCAAAGAAAAAGGCGGAGCAAATCCCTAATAAAATGGCCTTCATGCCGGTTCACCCCATTTCCATTTAAAAAAGCTGGTCCTTCTGCCAGCTTCCATATTTTCTAAAGAATAAAACCAATATATAGGAAATGGTCCCATCAGGCAATGACTTTTCAGAAAACTCCTGTACAAAAGAAAGCCATGAATCGTTTTGACTGTGACTATGAGCTATACTATAATTAGAATGTTATGGAGCTGCGGCTTTAAATAAAATGAACTATACCCCGACGGGAAATCCCGCGGTTATTGGATAAAAAATTGAGGTGAATGGCTGTGTTTGATCGTCTTCAATCTGTCGAGGACCGTTATGAAAGATTAAATGAGCTTTTGAGCGATCCGGAAATTGTCAATGATCCGAAAAAGCTTCGCGAATATTCAAAAGAACAGTCCGGTATTCAGGAAACTGTTGACACTTACCGAGAATATAAAGAAGTGAAAGAACAGTATCAGGATGCGCGCGCAATGCTGGAAGAGAAGCTGGATGCAGAAATGCGCGAAATGGTAAAAGAAGAATTGGCTGAGCTTGAGGAAAGAAAAGAGGAACTGGAAGCACGCTTGAAAATCCTTCTTATTCCTAAAGACCCGAATGATGATAAAAACGTTATTATGGAAATCCGCGGTGCTGCCGGCGGTGATGAAGCTGCATTGTTTGCGGGGGATTTATACCGCATGTACAGCCGCTTTGCCGAGGCGCAGGGCTGGAAGATCGATGTCATTGAAGCCAGCTCTACGGGTGTTGGCGGATATAAAGAAATCATCTTTATGATCAATGGGAATGGCGCCTATTCCAAGCTTAAGTTCGAAAATGGCGCACACCGTGTTCAGCGTGTACCGGAGACAGAGTCCGGCGGGCGCATCCACACTTCTACTGCAACAGTGGCGGTTCTTCCGGAAGCAGAAGAAGTGGAAATCGACATTCATGAAAAAGATATCCGCGTGGATACATTTGCTTCAAGCGGACCGGGCGGACAGAGTGTTAACACGACGATGTCAGCTGTTCGTCTGACTCACTTGCCGACAGGGACGGTTGTATCCTGCCAGGATGAAAAGTCACAAATCAAGAATAAAGAAAAAGCGATGAAGGTACTTCGTGCGCGTGTTTATGATAAGTTTCAGCAGGAAGCACAGGCGGAATATGACCAGCAGCGTAAATCAGCTGTAGGTACTGGAGACCGTTCTGAGCGTATCCGTACGTACAACTTCCCTCAAAACCGTGTAACCGATCACCGCATCGGCTTAACGATTCAGAAGCTTGATCAGATCCTTCAAGGCAAGCTTGATGAGGTTATTGACGCGCTAATCGTGGAAGAGCAATCTGCCAAGCTGGACAGTGCATCCAATGAGTAATCCAACAATGAAAGTATACGAAGCCCTCAACTGGGCTTCTTCTTTTTTAAAGAAGTCCAATCGTGATGAAAATGCTGGTGAGCTGCTATTGCAGCATTTTATGAAGATGAGCAGGGCAAGCTTTCTTGCTAATCTGCGTGAAGAAGTGAATTCCGAAGTCCTGTCTGAGTTCCAGAGTGCTGTGCAGGCACACGCAGAGGGCCAGCCTGTTCAGTATATCATCGGCACTGAGGAATTTTACGGGCGCACCTTCGAGGTGAATGAAAATGTGCTGATTCCAAGGCCGGAAACAGAAGAACTGGTATATCATGCTTTGCAGAAAATCAACAAGCTGTTCTGCTCTGTGAATGGTCTTGAACTGGCGGATATCGGAACCGGAAGCGGGGCGATTGCTGTTACGATGAAGCTTGAGAAACCGGAATTGAAGGTCACGGCCACAGATATCTATGGACCGACCCTTGAGCTAGCGGAAAGAAATGCAGAACAGAATGGCGCTGAAATCGAATTTGTCAAAGGAGACCTTCTGCAGCCCCTTATCTTAAAAGGAAAGAAATTTGATATCATCCTATCAAACCCTCCGTATATCCCAGAAAAGGATATTGAGTGGATGTCAGATGTAGTCACGGAGCATGAGCCGCATCGTGCCCTCTTTGCCGGGGAAGATGGGCTGGATCTGTACAAGCGCTTTACGGCAGAGCTGCCGGCTGTCATTAAAGACCGTGCCCTCATCGGCTTCGAAGTAGGTGCAGGACAAAGTGAAGCAGTATCTGCACTCCTGCAAAAAGCCTTCCCACAGGCTGCTATCGAAACCATCTACGACATAAACGGCAAAGACCGAATGGTTTTTGCGGAAATCGGGTGACAGGCACCACCCGAATTTTGTCGAAAAGAATAAAATTAATAGAAACTAGAAAAATATTAATTTTAATAGTTTAAGAATTTGCCATCCTGTCCACACTGTGGATAGTGAAGGGATGGTGGCGGAAATGATGAACACAAAAACGATTGTGAAATTATATGTACTGATTTTATCCTTAGGAACCATTTTAAGTTTATATATACCGCAAACAGAAGTGACAGCTGATGAACCGATGGTAATACCAAATGAGGCCATCAGGCTGCGCATTCTGGCCAACAGCGATAATGAAGAGGACCAGGCAGTTAAAAGAAAAGTAAGAGACGCAGTAAATGCAGAAATCACAGAGTGGGTGTCAGAGCTGACCTCTATCGATGATGCCCGCGAACTGATCCAGTCCAGATTGCCTGAGATTCAGAAGATTGCAGAACAAGTAGTAGCTGAAGAAGGAGCGAACCAAAGTGTAAATGCCGACTTTGGAAAAGTCAGCTTCCCGACGAAATTATATGGACAATTCTTATATCCTGCAGGCGAATACGAAGCAATCTTAATCACTCTTGGCGAGGGAAAAGGTGCGAACTGGTGGTGCGTGCTATTCCCTCCACTATGCTTCCTTGACTTCTCAAACGGTGTAGCTGTAAGCGAAGGCTTTGAAGAGGAAGACAAGAAGGGAGTAGTGCAAGCAGAAGAAATCGCTGCTGACACAGACTCCGAAAAGGAAACCCCTCCGGTTTATACAGAGGAAGATGAAGAACCAGCAGAAGTAAAATTTTTCTTAGTAGAAATCTGGGAAAAAATCTTCGGGTAAGCCCTGCTGCAGAGCAGGGTTTTTTTTCGGACTTCCTTCAGTCTATTTCGGGAGCGGAAAAAGTGGATTTGAAGGTCAACTTCGGACACAGAAACAAAAAAGGGGATACAGAGTCAGAACCTGGCCCAACTTGTGATACAAAAGTACAAAAAAGCGCCCACAGAGTCAGAACCTGTTCCAACTTCAAACACAGAAACAACAAAAAACCACCCAGAGTCCACCGTCCAATTCTCTTTAGAATCGTTTTAAAAAGTGGAAAATAAATTACAATTAAGACAAGCATATAACATCTTCCTTTCAAGCGTTTGAATCTACTAGAAACGGATATTTAAAGTAGTGTAACAACAAAACACAAACGTAAAAGGAGATGAAAGATTATGGCTAAAAACAACAATAATAACAACGATAAAATGTCTCGTGAGGAACGAGGACGCATGGGTGGAGAAGCAACAAGCCGCAACCATGATAAGGAATTCTATCAGGAAATCGGCTCCAAAGGCGGAGAGGCAACAGCTGAAAACCATGACATGGATTTCTACCAGGAAATCGGCTCCAAAGGCGGAGAAGCAACAGCTGAAAACCATGACAAGGACTTTTACCAGGAAATAGGCCAAAAAGGCGGAGAAGCAACATCCGAAAATCATGACAAAGAATTCTACCAGGAAATTGGACGCAAAGGCGGAGAAGCAACAAGTGAAAATCATGACCGCGATTTCTATGAAGAAATCGGAAGAAAAGGCGGCAACTCGAACGACTAAACCTGCCGCAGGAAAAATGCATATGATAGTAATAATATAAGCACGGCAGCCGTATCAGACAGCTGCCGTGTTTCATTTTTATAGAGTCTTTCATAATGTAAAAATATTTTTTGATTCTAGTTCTACTTTTTCTATTTTTTCATATTCATAGAGTGACAATTCGAAAATGGGGTGAAGAAATGGAAACAGGTGTAGTGAGATGTGCTCATGCTTCAGATGTGGAGAATCTGGCATCATTTCTGGAATCGGCAAACTTAAGTACGGACGGGATAAAAGAAGCAATTGAATATTTTTTAATTATGGAGAATGATTCCGGGGATATTAAGGCTACCCTGGGAATTGAACCTCATGGAAAGGTCGGTCTTTTGAGATCGCTTGTGATGACTCCGACAGCAACTGAAAAAGATTTATTTATTTTATTTGAGCAAATATTAATGCTGGCCAGGGATCGGGGCATGGAGGCATTGTATCTTGCATCGAATAAGCGGAATTCGCTGGCCTTTTTCAGCCTGCTTGGCTTTACACAGGAAGAAACAGCGGACTTGCCGGAAGTTTTATTCCACTCAGAGCACGTTAAACACATCCTGACTGTGGATAACTCTTTCTTTTTGAAATTATCCATGTGAATTGTGGGTATCTTTCCAAAGTTATACACAAATTCATCTTATTTATACACAATTTGTGGATAAAACTTGAGTTATCCAGCTTCTTCTACTATACTTTCCAAAGGAATGTTCAAAAAAATGTCGAAAACAAAGGAATTTTGACAGCAAAAAAACATTTTTTGTGAAGGTGGATAACAATGATTACAAAAAGATGGTCGGTGGATAACAGTGTGGATAAAGAAGGCAGTTATTCACAGTTTTCACAGGCTGCCGATCTGTTAAAAAATAATGAAGTGGTCGCTTTTCCAACAGAAACCGTATATGGACTAGGCGGAAATGCGGAAAATGACGATGCAGTCAAAAAAATATTCCAAGCAAAAGGACGTCCGAGTGATAATCCCCTGATTATCCACATTGCTGACAAAGCCCAGCTGGACGGGTTTGTAACTGAAATTCCCCAAAATGCACAGGCACTCATGAATGTATTTTGGCCGGGACCGCTTACGCTCATTTTTATTCTGAAGGGTGGGGTTCTTTCCCAATATGCAACAGCGGGTTTATCCACAGTGGCTGTGAGAATGCCGGATCATCCGGTGGCATTGGAGCTTCTGAAGAAAACGGGTCTTCCGATTGCTGCTCCAAGTGCAAACAGATCAGGAAGGCCAAGCCCGACAACGGCTGAGCATGTCTGGGAGGACCTGAATGGAAGAATTGCCGGTTTAGTGGACGGAGGTCCGACTGGTGTTGGTGTGGAATCAACCGTTGTGGATTGTACGGGGGAAGTGCCGGTGATCCTAAGGCCAGGAGGCATTACAAGAGAACAGCTGGAAGAGGTTGTGGGCGATGTCAGCGTAGACCCGGCCTTAGCCGATGAAAGTCAGGCGCCGAAATCTCCGGGGATGAAGTACCGTCACTATGCACCGGATGCACCTCTGTATTTAGTAGAAGGAACAAGAGAGGATATCCAGCACTTTGTTGATGATAAGAAGCAGGAAGGTCTTTCAGTTGGCGTTCTGACGACAGTGGAAAATCGGGAATTCTATCATGCTGACTATGTATATGCCTGCGGACAGCGGGAAAAGCTTGAGACCGTAGCGAGCTCCCTCTATGAAGCATTAAGATATTTCAATACTACAGATGCTGAGGTTATTTTCTGTGAGATGTTTCCGGGGGAAGGTGTCGGGCATGCCATTATGAACCGCCTGATGAAGGCAGCTGGTCACAGGGTCATCAGCAGATAATAAAGAAACCGTTTCAGTATGAAGCGGTTTTTTAGTTTGTAAAAAAGACGCTGGCATTCTAAATCCGCTTGGACGTGCATATGCTGAATTAGCAAGTCCGAGGGGGAGGAAAAATGTCTGCAATGATTGGGGAAGTTTTAACATTAGGTTTAATGGCATTCGCATTGGGGATGGATGCTTTTTCAGTAGGTCTTGGCATGGGGATGTACAAACTCCGCCTCAGACAAATAGCTAAAATCGGCATCACCATTGGACTTTTCCATGTATTGATGCCGTTAATAGGAATGATAGCAGGGAGATTTCTTTCGAATACATTTGGAGCCATTGCCGGATACGTTGGCGGGGGCCTGCTCCTTTTATTAGGCGTGCAGATGATTTGGTCAAGCTTCAGAGATGATGAAGACAGCTTAATAACACCGGTTGGCATAGGGCTCCTGATTTTTGCACTGAGTGTCAGCCTTGATAGTTTTTCAGTCGGCCTAAGCCTCGGAATCTACGGAGCTAAAACCTTCCTGGTGCTCGTTTTCTTCGGAGCTGGGGCTGCCATCCTCACATGGGCCGGCCTCCTCACCGGCAGAAAAGTACAAAGCTGGATCGGCTCCTACAGCGAAGCTCTAGGAGGCGCCATCCTCCTGGCTTTCGGGGTAAAGCTGTTATTTTTATAGAAGTTCGTCTGTGTTTAAATGTTAATATTTTGTGAAAAATGAGAAGGGTGCGGGCTGCCCTTTTTTCTTTTTTTGCTTGGGAGCTATAGGTGTTTATGGGAAATTTGTCTTATAATGTAAGAAAAGTTGGATAAAGATTTATCGTAATAAACCGATATAAAGGAGGGAGAGATTCTATGGCCAATGTATTATTCGTTTGTACGGGAAATACATGCAGAAGCCCGATGGCAGAAGCCATTTTAAAAAGCAGAACGATTCCCGGTGTGGAAGTGAAGTCAGCCGGCGTATTTGCAGCAGACGGCAGTGAGGCGTCCGCGAATACGAAAAGTGTACTGGAGGAGAACGGAATTCAGCTGCAGCATCAGTCGTCCAGTATGCGTGAAGATTTAATAGTATGGGCGAACTATATTTTAACGATGACAGCCGGCCACAAAAATACGGTCCTGTCCATGTTTCCTGAAGCAGAGGGCAAAACCTTTACATTAAAAGAATTTGCTGGTGCTGCGGGAGATATTATTGATCCATATGGGGGACCGGTTGAGATATATAGAAGTACCTTTAAAGATCTGACAGAAGCGATTGATCAAATTTTGGATCGCATAAAGAGACAAGATTAATCAGGGGGATACTATAATGGGGGAGAAAAAGGTCTATAAGTTCGGCCTTAGAAAAAAACTCGTATTATTCATCACGTTGCTGGCCATCATTACATACACAACAAGTGCTGGATTTCTCTATTTTTTATATCCAAGCATAGATGAGATGCTTCCATTTGGAGAGGCTGTTTTTACTATATTAACCTTAGGGATGGGGATTTTCTGGTCAGGGGTTCTTGCCTTTTTTGCTGCAGGCTTTATCATCAAACCATTGCAGAAACTTGAAAAAACAGCACTCATGGCTGCCAATGGCGATATCGGCCAGGATGCAGAGCTTGCAGCATCGGATGATGAAATCCGGTCATTGGGCATTGCGTTCAACCATATGCTTTCCAATTTAAGAGATATGGTTCATAAGATTGACGAGAACTTTAGAGAAACAAATGAAAAAGTCATTGCCATGTCTTCTGAGTCCTCTGCAGCTGCAGAGCAGGCAGATGCAATTGCCAGAACGATCAGTGAGATTTCCCAGGGAGCAGATAGCTCAGCCGTGTCCATTCAGTCAACAGCTGAATCCATGGAAGATGTCCTGCGCATAGCCCAGGAAGTTCAGGATACAGCAAAAGCCTCACAAAATGTTTCCGGTGAAATGGTTCAGGACCTGATGGAATCAAAGAAAGTGATTCATTCACTTATTTCCGGCATAGAAAAACTGGCTCAGGATAATGAGGAATCACTCCAGACAGTAAAGCGACTTGAGCAAAACGCCGTAAAGGTAGAGCAGATAATCCAGCTGGTCGGTGACATTGCCGCACAGACAAACCTTCTCGCTTTAAATGCTTCTATTGAAGCAGCCCGTGCGGGGGACCATGGCAAAGGGTTTGCCGTGGTCGCTGAAGAAGTTCGGAAGCTTGCAGATGAAAGTGCGCAGGCAGTCCAGGGCATTTCTGAACTGATAAAAAACATTCAGGAAGAGGTCCGTAATGTTGTTACGCAAATCTCTTATCAGGTGGAGACTGCTAATAATGAAGTGAAAAAAGGCACAAAAACAAATGAAGTAATTGAGGAAATGGCGAAAGTGGTCAATGAAATGGCTGCTTCAGTGTCTGCCATTTCAGGGCTGGTGGATAACCAAATGGAAGGCATCCAGCATACATCTACCCAAACACAGGAAGTAGCGGCCATTGCGGAAGAAACATCAGCAGGAGCACAGGAGGTTTCAGCTGCCACTCAGCAGCAGACAGCTGTAATCGGCAATGTGGAAAGGCTCGCCATCGAGCTAAAGGAGCAGGCAGAAAAATTAAACAGCACTATTACTAAATTTAAACTATAAGGGAGCCCAAATAAGGCTCCCTTTCTTTATATTTTCAAGGTTTTGTGTCAAAATAAGAGCATAATGTGTCAAAAATAAAGCGGCTTCAAACTGGAGGGTTTCATTATGAAAATTGCAATTGCATCAGACCATGGGGGACTTAATCTCCGCGAAGAAATAAAAAACCTGATGGATGAAATGGGCATTGAATATGAGGATTTTGGCTGTGAGTGCGAAACTTCGGTAGATTATCCGGATTATGCATTGCCTGTTGCTGAAAAGGTTGCAGGCGGTGAATTTGATAAAGGCATTCTGATCTGCGGAACCGGGATCGGCATGTCCATCTCTGCCAACAAAGTGAAGGGAATCCGCTGTGCGCTCGTGCATGATGTATTCAGTGCAAAAGCAACCCGTGAACATAATGACAGCAATATCCTCGCTATGGGTGAACGGGTAATTGGCCCTGGCCTTGCCCGGGAAATTGCAAAAGTATGGCTTTCAACAGATTTTGAAGGCGGCCGCCATGAAAACCGTGTCGGAAAGATTACTGCTTACGAAACGAAGTAAACTTTCGAAAGGGTGGGCTTTTTGATCGATCAATGGAAAACAGAGTTGGATACAATCATTCGTGAATTCATCGAACAAGTTCCTTTAAATGAAAAGCATATTCTTGCAGTGGGCTGCAGCACAAGTGAAGTCGCCGGGAAAAGAATAGGCACAGCCGGAACGGAACAAGTGGCTGAAATGATATTTGAGCGGCTGGACAAGCTCCGCCAGGACACAGGGGCTGCTCTTGCCTTTCAATGCTGTGAGCATTTGAACAGGGCATTAGTGGTTGAACGGGCAGTGGCCGAGGCGAAAAACCTGGAGGAAGTGGCTGTCATTCCTCACCGCAAGGCTGGCGGCGCGATGGCGACATACGCCTATGAACATTTTGAAGATCCCGTCATGGTCGAATTTATCAAGGCAGATGCGGGCATCGACATCGGAGATACCCTGATCGGCATGCACCTGAAGCATGTAGCGGTTCCCATCAGGACCTCTCAAAAATCAATCGGCGAGGCGCACGTCACCCTGGCCAAAACTAGGCCGAAACTCATCGGCGGGGCCCGGGCTATCTATGAACGAAAATCTGATAACGAATCCTGCAGATAGAAGATTTAATACCAATTAGCTGCCCCGATCATTTGATGATTGGGGCTTTAAATATTCCGTTGGGTGACAGGTACCTATACCACTTCATCAACTGGTATAGGTACCTGTCACTTTTTTTTATATAACGTGTAACATTCAACCAGGAAGAACGTGTATATAGTGCAGCTTTTAATGAGAAAGGGGGAAGAAGCCGTTGAAGGAAAGCAGGGGGAATCGGCTGGATGATTTATACCGTAATTATGCCAGAACGCTTTATTACTATTTGTATAAGATGTCCGGCTCTAAAGAAATAGCTGAAGATTTAACTCAGGAAACATTCATTAAGGCAACGGTTTCTCTCTCTTTCTATAAGCAGGAGGATGTAAGAGCATGGCTTTTTAAGGTGGCCAGGAATGCCTATCTGGATGAATGGCGGAAACGGCAGAGAAGAAATAAAATTCCTTTTGCCGGCTATTTATTTTCCAAGGGAGAAATGATCAGTCCATACGGCTTGCCTGAGGATTCAGCATTATACAAAGAATCAAAGGAAAATGTCGCAGACCTTATGAGCTGTCTGCCGGAACAATATCGTTCTATTTTATATTTAAGAGAGTTTGAGTCTTTTAGCTATAGTGAGATCCAGGAAGCACTGGATCTAACAGAAAATCAAGTGAAAGTGACACTGCATCGGGCCCGGAAAAAGCTGTCACAGCTCGCCGATGAAAAATGGAGGGAAAAACATGAATGACTGGAACAAAGAACGTGAAAAGAAAATCATGGTCAAATACCGGTATACTTTATCATTTAGAGTAATAAGGGTTATCGCTGCCTGTCTGCTTTTGTTCTGGGCATATATGATGGCTGTGAACATAATCTCCGATGCTGCTAATAGTGAAAAGAAGCATGTTTTTTACAGCAAGCTGGCTCTTGATTGGAAGCATCCGAATGTATATGAAGATTTTGGCGGGTTTGTTCATAAAGAACTAACGCCTTTTTTGACACAGAAATTGTCCTTCCCGATTTCCCGCCAGATCGGGAAAGAACCTCAGACAATCGGAGAGGTTCACATTGAAAAGAGGCTGTTAAATTCATATTCAACTGTTAAAATCGAGAAATACGAGCCACAAAATGAGAACATTTTCCGTTTCTCTCTGCCTGAAAATCCGAATAACGGTAAAAAGCTTTCTGCTGAAGTGAACCCGGGTGCCTGGACATCTCTTGAAAAAGTACACGAGGGGACTGTGGCGGAAATGGCTTTTTCCACACAATCATTCATGGAACCCGAGGAGCTTCTGAACCTTTTAAAGCCCTATGACCTGGAAGTCCTGTGGATGCCGCTGTATACTGGAGAGCTGAAGGAATTTAAGACAGGGTATGGCAGCGGAGGGAATTCAATTGAATTAACATCCATTTATGGCCTCACGGGGGGAAGAGAAGCAGGGGAAGATTATATGTCAGAATCTAGATTGACCCTGACTGAGGAATTTATAGAAGAAAATAAAAAGTTGATGCTGAAGCAGATGGAATCTCTATTAAAAAGTGAAACGCAAAGCTATTATGAAAACTTTTTAGGACTCGATCACCTGAAAGAACGCCATCAATATCTGAAAAAAAATGGCTTTACCGTCTATGGAGCAGTCGTCACCGGCCCGGTAAAAGAACTATTAAAACTAAAAGAAGAAAAGCAAATTCGTTCTCCCCGCCTCGGTGAAATGGATTATTGGAACTGGGAATAAAAGGATGGTGACAGGTACCTATACCAATCTGCCAAACTGGTATAGGTGCCTGTCACTTTTTCAAAAAACGTGTTAAAATAAAGACGAATTTTCACATTAAGATCGATACATATAATGGCGGGCCTTAACGAGGCTTTCCTTTATTAAAAGTGTGTTGGAGAAAAGGGAGGATTCTTATGAAGCATTTAGCACAGCAAGATGAGCAGGTTTTCAAGTCGATCCAGGAAGAATTGGGACGCCAGAGATCAAAGATTGAATTAATCGCTTCTGAAAACTTTGTCAGTGAAGCGGTAATGGAAGCACAAGGTTCTGTTTTAACAAACAAGTATGCTGAAGGCTATCCAGGCCGACGTTATTATGGCGGATGTGAACATGTGGATGTAGTCGAAGATTTAGCCCGCGACCGTGCGAAAGAAATTTTCGGTGCAGAGCATGTGAACGTGCAGCCGCACTCAGGTGCACAAGCAAACATGGCTGTATACTTCACTGTATTAGAACAGGGAGACACTGTTCTTGGCATGAATCTATCCCATGGCGGACATTTAACACACGGCAGCCCTGTTAATTTCAGCGGCGTGCAGTATAATTTCGTCGAATATGGGGTGGATAAAGAAACTCATCGAATCAATTATGATGATGTGCTTGAAAAGGCCCGTCAGCATAAACCGAAACTAATTGTAGCAGGTGCAAGTGCCTATCCGCGTGAAATTGACTTCAAGCGTTTCCGTGAAATTGCCGATGAAGTCGGTGCCATGCTGATGGTTGATATGGCTCATATTGCAGGCCTTGTAGCTGCTGGGCTTCATCAGAATCCGGTTCCGTTTGCGGACTTTGTGACAACGACTACTCACAAGACATTGCGCGGACCGCGCGGCGGCATGATTCTCTGCAAAGAAGAATATGCGAAGAAAATTGATAAATCCATATTCCCTGGAATCCAGGGCGGTCCTTTAATGCACGTCATTGCGGCAAAAGCGGTTGCCTTCGGCGAAGCGCTTCAGGATGATTTCAGAACGTATGCAGGCAATATCATTTCCAATGCTAAAAAGCTGGCGGAAGCATTGCAGGCTGAAGGAATCGACCTTGTATCTCAGGGCACAGACAATCATCTGCTGCTGGTTGACCTCCGCTCCCTTGGCTTAACAGGGAAAGTGGCTGAGAAAGTACTTGATGAGGTTGGCATTACGGTCAACAAAAACACCATACCATTCGATCCGGAAAGCCCATTTGTTACAAGCGGCGTCCGCATCGGTACAGCAGCCGTTACATCCCGCGGCTTTGGCGAGAAAGAAATGCAGGAAATTGCATCTATCATCGCCTTCACACTGAAAAATCATGAAGATGAAGGAAAGCTTCAGGAAGCTGCACAGCGCGTAGAAGCTTTATCAGGCAGCTTCACTTTATATCCAGAATATTAATCAAACAGCCGGTCTCAGCTTGAGGCCGGCTTTTATAGTCTAAGCTAAAATAATGACTTTTCTTTTACAAATACGAATCATAGTTGCCGATGGAATTGTTTTTCTGTAAAATTAGACGAAGTGTGGTTCGACTAATCTGCATAATGAAAAAGGAGAGATACTTATGGCAAAGGTTTACGTTTTTGATCATCCATTAATTCAGCATAAGCTTACATACATTCGTGAAAAGAGTACAGGAACAAAGGAATTCCGCGAGCTTGTCGATGAAGTGGCGACATTGATGGCATTCGAAATTACCCGTGACATGCCTTTAGAAGAAATCACAATTGATACACCAGTCAGCACGATGAAATCCAATGTGCTTGCAGGCAAGAAGCTGGGAATCATTCCAATTTTGCGCGCAGGAATTGGAATGGTTGATGGGATCCTGAAGCTGATTCCAGCAGCAAAAGTAGGTCATATTGGCTTGTATCGCGACCCGGAAACCCTGCAGCCCGTTGAATACTATGTAAAGCTTCCAAGTGATGTAGAAGAAAGAGATTTCATCGTCGTTGACCCAATGCTTGCAACAGGCGGCTCTGCGGTTGAAGCCATCCATTCTCTGAAAAAGCGCGGAGGCAAAAACATTAAATTCATGTGCCTGATTGCAGCTCCTGAAGGCGTAGAAGCTGTTAAAGAAGCTCACCCTGACGTAGACATCTACATTGCAGCATTAGACGAAAAGTTGAACGAAAAAGGCTACATTGTTCCTGGTCTTGGCGATGCAGGCGACCGTTTATTCGGTACAAAATAATTTCTGCTTCAGTGAACCGGAAAGATTGAAAATATCTTTTAAAAAGGAGGATGCTGAAATGGATCGTCCGATTAAAGTGATGACAATTTTCGGGACAAGGCCTGAGGCTATTAAGATGGCACCCCTTGTTCTTGAACTTCAAAAATACCCTGAGCATTTTGAATCGATTGTGACTGTAACAGCACAGCATCGCGAAATGCTTGATCAGGTGTTAAATATTTTTAAGGTCACACCAGATTATGATCTGAATATCATGAAAGACCGCCAGACATTGGTGGATGTGACAACACGCGGACTTGAAGGCCTTGATAAGATTATGAAGGAAGTAAAGCCGGATATCGTGCTTGTTCACGGTGATACCACTACAACGTTTATTGCAAGCCTTGCCGCTTTCTATAACCAAATTGTCGTCGGCCATGTGGAAGCAGGACTGCGCACATGGAATAAATACTCTCCATTTCCTGAGGAAATGAACCGCCAGCTTACAGGTGTCATGGCAGATCTGCACTTCTCGCCAACATCCAAGTCAGCTGAAAACCTCTTAAATGAGAATAAAAAGAGCGAAAGTATTTTCATCACCGGAAACACGGCCATTGATGCGCTTAAAACTACGGTTAAAGACACGTATCACCATGAAGTCCTGGAAAAAATCGGCGATGACCGCCTTGTGCTACTGACTGCACACCGCCGAGAAAACCTGGGCGAACCGATGCGCAATATGTTCACGGCTATTAAAAGGCTGGTAGAAGAACAGAAAGATATCCAAGTGGTATATCCTGTTCATATGAATCCGGCAGTACGGGAAATCGCATCAGAAATTCTTGGCAGCGATAACCGCATACATCTGATTGAGCCGCTTGACGTCATAGACTTCCATAACTTTGCTTCAAGAGCTCATCTGATTCTGACCGATTCGGGCGGAGTTCAGGAAGAAGCACCGTCACTTGGTGTGCCTGTTCTTGTTCTGCGCGATACAACGGAAAGGCCTGAAGGAATTGAAGCAGGCACCCTTAAGCTTGCCGGCATTGAGGAACAGCCAATTTATGATCTGGCAACTGAGCTTCTGACGGATGGGGCAGCTTATGAAAAAATGGCGAAAGCCGTAAATCCATATGGAGACGGAAATGCTTCCAAGAGAATTTGCGATGCTATCCGCTACCATTTCAAACAGACGATTGATCGTCCGCAAGAATATAAACCGCAAAACTAAAATAAATGCACCTCTCTTAAAAAAGAGGTGCATTTATTTTAGTTTTTCAAAAAGGGGAGGGGAGAAGCGGCATAATTGACCCAGGAATACCACGGTTGATATGTTGGTGGTTGGGTGGTTGATGATGGGCAGAGAAATCTATTTTATTTTTATGTTAAAAGTCTCTTTCCCCGCAAAGCTGGAAAAGTTATGATAGAGTATAGAAGAAATGGAAGGCAGAACAAAACGAATAAATTAACGGTTAATAGGTTGATGGTTGGATGGTTATTTGCAAAATGTTGATATATCAATGTTTCCAGATGGTCTTAAGTGATTAAACGTGGTAGTCATGGTTGATAAAAAAGCGGGAGAGTAGACGTTATTAAAGGCGCATTTACCGCAAAAATAACCATGGTGGTTTTGTTGGCGGTTAGGTGGTTAGTCATGGGTAATGCCCGGTGGAAGCCGGGTGATGGGCAAGATACCAAGAAAGGTGCTGAGGACGTTGGCAAATCAGTATTTGACAATGAAGGAGCTTAAGGAAGCGCTTCCGGACATACCTGAAAATAGCTTAAAGCGTTATTTGCAGGAGCATGCAGAATACATAAACTACCGGAAAGAACATAATCGCTATAAAATTCAGGCTTCTGAAATTGAAAAGCTGAAATTTATCCGGAAATTATATTCAGATGGGCTTAAAAAAGAGGAAGTCACAGCAAAGCTTGAGGATGCAGGGATTCCGGTCATCATTACGGTGGAGGATGAGGAAGAAAGCAGCACCACCTCACTTGTGAATGTGAATTCTGAACTGACAGATATGAAAAAGCTTGTCAGCTTCCTCGTGCAGCAAAATGAGCAATCCCGTCTTACCCAGAATAAAATCAGAGAACAAAACAAACAGCTGATACATGAGGTGCATGAGCTCAAACTCACTATTGAAGATTTAAGAAATGCCCATGCACAAGGCTATGAAAAAGAGAGTGAAAAAGTCACTTCCCTTTATGAAAAACTGATGGCGACACAGAAGTCTGTAGAAGAAGTAGCCGGTGCATTAGAGGCTGAAAAAAGCAAAAGCATCTGGCAGAAGATATTTGGAAAGTAAAGGAATGCCCAAATTGCAAGATTCACGTTTAGACTGCTGTCTGCGGGGTATTGGCATAAATGATTTTATATACCCGGGAGGTCGAATAAATGAGAGCATTAGCCATTTTAGAAGGAGCATTGATTGTCTGGATCATCATGCTGCTGGGTTCATTAATGAGCACTTTCATGTCCGAAGGTCTTATCGCCCTGGTATTTAAGCTGGCAGAAGGAAAGGGAATTCTGTTTACAGTATTATTAATAGCGGCCACCATAACGGATATGTGGAGAGATAAAAAGCGGGACCGTTTAATTCAAAAAGGAAAACTGGAACCGAATCAGCTGTTTTAATACATAAAGGAAGAAAGCCATCATATTTGATGGCTTTTTTATTTTTCTTATAATCTAAAAGTACTGTTTTCTGAAAATACAAAAAACTATATTGATAATCAATAGAAAGATAGATACTATTAATTATACAGAATATTGTATATTGGTATATCTGTAAAGGAGATGAAGATTTGAAAAGGTTAAGGTTATTGTTAATTGTCCTTGCATTAGTCTTAAGTTCTGCAGCTTTTTCCGGAAATATGGTAAATGCCAAAGAACGGTCCGGCCAGAAATTGAGTCATAGCCACCCGAAAAAGGCTGGCTTTGATCCTGAGCAATTGAAGGGTATTGATAAAGCCATTACGGAGGCTATTGCTGATGGTGTTACACCGGGTGCGGTAGTTCTTGTAGCCAAGGATGGAAAGATTGTCAAAGAGGAAGCGTATGGAAATGCACAAAAGTATGATATGGGGGAAACGCTTAAAAACCCTAGAAAAATGAAAAAGAAAACAATGTTTGATCTTGCTTCCGTTACGAAGGTAATGGGAACAACCCAAGGTATAATGAAACTTGTTAGTGAGGGTGAACTCTCAGTCAATGACAGGGTATCTGACTTTATTCCTGAGTTTGCTCAGTATGGAAAAGAAGATATTACTGTAGCTGACCTGCTGACACATACCTCTGGTTTAACTCCCTGGAAGCCGACATACCTTTATGCTGATAATTCGGAAGAGGTTCTGAATTATATAAATCAGCTGCCACTTGAATATCCGACTGGCACGGACAGGAGATATAGTGATTTTAGCTTTATGATGCTGGGTTTTTTAATTGAAGAGGTCAGCGGGCAAAAATTGGATAAGTACTTAGAAGAAAATATTTATAAACCTTTAAAAATGAATGATACGATGTTTACTCCACCAGAACATTTCAAGAAAAAAATTGCGGCTACCTCCTGGGGAAATCCTTATGAGTATAAAATGATTGATGATCCTAATTTCGGTTACTATGTTGAAGAAAGCCCGGATATGTTTAAATACTGGAGGAATTACACCCTAGTTGGAGAAGTTAATGATGGAAATAGCTTCTATGGCAATAAAGGTATTGCTGGCCATGCCGGTTTATTTTCGACAGCAAGGGACCTTGCTGTATTGGGCCAGACCATGTTAAATGGCGGAACATATGGAAAAGCAAACATGTATGATAAAGAAGTGATTGATCTCTTTACCTCTCCTCAGCGCTTTGGCCAGGGATATGGCTGGGAGCTGGACAAAAGCTGGTACATGGGAGATCACTATTCTGACAAAGCCTTTGGCCATACTGGTTTTACTGGAACACAGATTATTATAGACCCAGAGGAAAACCTTCAGATTATCCTGCTGACGAACAAACAAAACAATGGTCCTTTATCAAGCGGATCTTACAGGAGTACAGGTGCTCTTTCTAAACAAGTTGCTAATATTGTCTATGAATCCCTGAACTAGCCTTAATTTTATATTGATTTACGCATACAAGGCATCAATACAGCCCACCCTAAAACAAAAAGAGGGTGGGTTTTTATATGAAAAAATTGTTTCTGCTTCTAACCGTCATGTCATTATTCTTCAGTCAAACTCCTGTTTCTGCCCGGACACTTTCACACCCTCCTATACCGGAAGAGTCACCTGATATAGAAAAAGTGGCAATCGTTGTATTAAGTGACGCAAAGAAGGAACAGGAAATAAAACAAATGATCGAACAAAATCCTGAGCTGCAAATCAGGCATACATTCAATCAGGCTTTAAACGGCTTTTCGGTTAAAGGAAAATCATCTGCTTTGCAAAGTCTGCAAAAGCTAGAGTCAGTCACTTCTGTTTCACCGGTTAATACGTACCATGTTCATTCCAATGACAATATCAAGCTGATTGGCGGCCTTAATGCCAGAGGCTATTATGATGAAAATAATCAGCGTCTCACAGGCAAGGGTGTGAAAGTCGGCGTGATTGACACCGGCATTGATTACAACCATCCTGACTTGCGAAGAAGCTACGGCGGCGGGCGCGATCTGGTGGATAATGATAAGGATCCGATGGAAACAAAGGCTGCCGGGGGACAAGGCACGCTGCACGGCACTCACGTCGCGGGTATTATTGCGGCAAATGGCAGGATTCAGGGCGTTGCACCGGAAGCAACTATTATCGCTTACAGGGCTCTCGGACCAGGCGGAAGCGGAACAACAGAACAAGTAATAGCAGCCATCGAACAGGCTATTAAGGATAAAGTGGATGTGTTAAACCTTTCATTGGGAAACAACGTAAACGGGCCAGACCTTCCGATAAGCATGGCTCTGAATAAAGCGGTTGAAAAAGGAATAACGGCTGTCACTTCATCAGGAAATTCGGGGCCAAATATTTGGACAGTGGGATCTCCAGGAACGGCGTCGAAAGCAATTTCTGTCGGAGCCTCTACACCAACAATCAAGGTGCCGATATTGAGTATAAATGGACACGAAATCCGCCTTGATTTGCTGCAGGGTTCAAGGGAGTGGGAATTTGATCGCTCATATGAAATTGTCGATGGAGGACTCGGGCATACGGTTGAATTGAAGAATGCGGAAGGAAAAATCGTACTGGTGGAAAGAGGGGAAATGACGTTTACGGATAAAGCTGTCCATGCGATGGAAGCAGGCGCAGAGGGAATTATTATTTATAATAACACAAAAGGCAGATTCTTCGGCAATCTGGACAGCGAGGTTACTATTCCGGCAGCGGCGCTTTCAAAGGAAGAAGGCGAGAGGATCAAGAAGCTTTTAAAAGAAAAGGGAAGGCTCCTTGCCCGGACTAATATAATAGAAGAAAGGGACATCCTGGCCGACTTCAGCTCCCGCGGACCTGTTACATCCACATGGGAAATTAAACCGGATGTTGTGGCGCCGGGGGTCGCCATAAATAGCACGATTCCCGGCGGCTACCTGCCGCTTCAGGGGACAAGTATGGCCGCTCCGCATGTGGCTGGTGCCTGTGCCATCCTGAAACAGGCACATCCCGAATGGGGACCGGAACAGATTAAGGCAGCACTCATGAATACCGCTAAGCTAATAAGGAACTCGGAAGGACGGACATATAGAACCTATGAGCAGGGGGCCGGCAGGATACAGCTTGATCAGGCGCTGAAGGCAGAAACGCTTGTATTACCGGCTTCCATGCAATTCGGCAAATTTCAGATCGCAGACAGGCTGCATGACCACAGCAGTTTTATAACGGTTGAAAATATAAGTGGAAAAACGCAGTCTTATTCCTTTTCCGTACCTTATAAGGAGCAGGGCATCAATTGGGAAATGCCAATGACCTTCCGATTGAATCCGGGTGAAAAGAAAAAGGTCGAAATCAAAATGTCTGCAGATCCGACCCTTTTAAAGAATAAGATCCATGACGGGTACCTACTATTGAAAGCAGGTTCTGAAAGTATCCATGTTCCATACCTGTATGTACTTGAGGAGCCTGATTACCCAAGGGTGATGGGATTCGGAATTGGCAAAGGGGATAAACCGGGAACGTATCGGTATGAAGTATATCTGCCTGGCGGTGCGGAGGAGTTCGGAATTGCGATGTTTGATTCGGAAAGCCTTCGGTTCATGGGATTTCTGGATTGGAAAAGAAATGCCGGCAAGGGACAGCTGCTGCAGGAAATCCCTGCAGAAAAGCTGCCAGGGCCGGGTCTTTACCTGGCGAAGGTGTTTGCTAAAAAGGCTGGCCGGGAAGATTGGCTTGAAACTTATATATTTGTGAGGCCGGATGGCCAGCTGGGGGATCCGGTGCCTTCAGAAGCAGAGGAGATCAAAAAGTAAGCGAAAAAAGGTTTTCAGGAGCGATGCAGATTCTCGCTCCTTTTTCAATATAAAAGGGGAAAATTAAATGTGATAAATATGTGAACATACCATATTTTTACCTTTTTGTTTGTGAACTTTTTCACTCCAAACGCATTGACATTGACAAAGCCCTATTGTATGCTTACAAAGGGTAAAAGATGATAGGGTTTTCAAAATATTTTTGCAGACATATTTCCCACTTCTGCATGATGTTTAACTGATTTTTTACGGCCTCAAAACCCTCTTACCATTCTCTTTAAGGGAGGATGCGTTTTAATGCGTCAAAAAGACCGCAACCCATTTAAGGCGATGGCCTTAATGTCCGCCATTCTTTCCCAGTTAGTAGGTTCCACGCTCATTGGCATTTTCGCCGGAAGATGGCTTGACAGCAAGGCAGGAACTGAGCCTTTATTCCTATTAATCGGCTTGTTCATTGGGCTGGGCGTCGGGATTTACGCCATGCTTCGCCTAATCCAACATTTTTTCACAGGAGAATGAACATCATGCCGGAAATCAAAGCAACTTTTCAAAGACAGCGAAAATACATATTCCTTTTGTTGTCTGTATATGTTCTCGGCTGGGGTTTTACACCTTATCAATCTATTTTTCTGGGCTTGATCTTCGGGACATGCTTAAGTCTGTTCAATTTGTGGCTGATTTCACGAAAGGCGCTGCAATTTGGAGAGGCAGTCGAGAGAGGCGAGAAGGTGCGTTCACTTGGAACGGTATCCAGGATGGCTACAGCAGTATTTGCTGTTATGATCGCTCTGGAATATCCTGAAAAGCTGCATCTGATCAGTGTGGTATTTGGATTAATGACATCCTATATTGTCATTATGATAGATTATTTTCTTCAATCTTTTCAATTACGTAAATAGCGGGAAGAGAGGTGAACACTATTGCATCATGAAGCTCCTATAAAAGAATTTTTAGGATTGAATTTTAACTTATCAAACATACTGATGATTACAGTGGCCAGTGCTATTGTCTTCATTATTGCTCTGCTTTCAACCCGTCGATTGGCCATGAAACCAACGGGGATGCAAAACTTCTTCGAATGGGTTATGGATTTTGTTAAGAATATCATTAACAGTACGATGGACTGGAAGACAGGCGGAAGATTCCATATCCTTGGATTAACCCTGATCATGTATATCTTTGTATCAAACATGCTCGGACTTCCGTTCGCGATCACTTATGATCACACTTTATGGTGGAAATCGCCAACAGCCGATCCTGTTATCACCTTAACATTAGCGGCAATGGTAGTCGGGCTTTCGCATTACTATGGCGTAAAGCTTAAAGGAGTAGGAGAATATGGCCGGGATTTTATCAGGCCAATGCCTTTCTTGTTCCCATTGAAAATCATTGAAGAGTTTGCAAATACTCTGACACTGGGACTTCGTCTCTACGGTAACATTTACGCCGGTGAGATCCTGCTGACATTGCTTGTCGGAGGTCTTGCACATGCCGGTGTAGGCGGAATGCTTGCCGCAGTTATACCAACACTTGTTTGGCAGGGATTCTCAATCTTTGTCGGATCTATCCAGGCATTCATTTTCTGTATGTTAACAATGGTTTATATGGCACACAAAGTGAGCCAGGACCATTAATATATACCTGTTCATTCTATGGACAAAACATTTTAAACAAATAAATTTTCATACAATTTAAGGAGGAACTCAATAATGGGTCTTTTAGCAGCAGCAATTGCAATCGGTTTAGCAGCACTAGGTGCCGGTATCGGTAACGGTCTTATCGTATCAAAAACAGTTGAAGGTATGGCTCGCCAGCCAGAAGCTCGCGGTATGCTTCAAACTACAATGTTCATCGGGGTTGCACTAGTTGAGGCCGTTCCGATCATTGGCGTTGTTATCGCGTTCATGGTTATCGGCGGTTAATTAATACTGTACCAATCGTTCAAAAATGGCGAAGATCATTCCATGAACCTTCGCCATTCCTTTATGTTTTTTTACCGTAAACTAATTCGGAATCATGCATATGACTCCGTTTCATAAGTGGAACAACTCTTGAAGGGAGTGAATCGAGGGTGTTAACAAACAGTCTAGTATTAGGCGCTGCAGGCGGCGGTTTTAACGGCGGGGACATTTTGTACCAGCTGGTTATGTTCATTATCTTGTTGGCATTGCTGAAAAAATTCGCGTGGGGTCCTTTAATGGGCATTATGCAGCAGCGTGAAGAACACATTGCCAGTGAAATTCAAGCGGCTGAAGAAAGCCGTACAGAAGCAAAGAAGCTATTAGAAGAGCAAAGAAATCTTTTAAAAGAAGCACGTACTGAAGCACAGGGCCTTATCGAAAATGCGAAGAAACAAGGCGATGTGCAGCGTGAGGAGATCGTTGCGGCTGCCCGCACAGAGTCTGAACGCATTAAGGAATCTGCTAAGCTTGAAATCGAGCAGCAGAAAGAACAAGCGGTTGCCGCTATCCGCGAGCAGGTCGCTTCATTGTCTGTCCTAATTGCTTCCAAGGTTATCGAGAAGGAACTAAGTGCAGCTGATCAGGAAAAGCTGATCAATGAATACATTCAAGAGGCAGGAGAAAAGCGATGACGGGCTCCACAGTAGCAAAGCGCTACGCGTTGGCTCTTTTCCAGCTTGCGAATGAACACCAGCTTCTTGACCAAATGGAAGAAGAGCTTCGTGCAGTGAAAGAAGTAGTAAACCATAACTCAGATTTAAAGTCTGTTTTGAAATCTCCAAAGCTTTCAATTGAGAAGAAAAAAGAGATTTTAAAAGAAGCATTTGCATCTGTGAACACGTTTGTACTAAACACGTTAATGATATTAATTGAACGCCACCGCGAGGATCATATCTCTGATGTGGCAGATCATTTTATAAGCCTGGCGAATGACAAAAAAGGAATTGCGGATGCAAAAGTATACACTGTCCGTCCGTTGACTGAAGCAGAGAAGGAAGCATTATCTGTGTCATTTGCAGCTAAGGTAGGAAAAAAATCACTTCGTATTGACAATATAGTTGATACTAACTTGCTCGGCGGCATCAAGCTTCGAATCGGAAACCGGATTTTCGACGGCAGCTTGCGCGGAAAGCTAGAGCGTCTTGAACGTCAATTGTTAGGCTAAGATTCGTAGATAGGGGTGAAACTCATGAGCATCAATGCTGAAGAAATCAGTGCGCTGATAAAAAAGCAAATCGAAAACTATCAGTCGGAAATTCAAGTGAGTGATGTAGGTACGGTTATCTCTGTTGGTGACGGTATCGCTCGTGCTCATGGCCTCGACAATGTCATGGCTGGAGAACTTGTTGAATTTTCAAACGGCGTTATGGGTATGGCACAAAACCTAGAAGAAAATAACGTCGGTATTATCATTTTAGGACCATTTACAGAAATCCGTGAAGGCGACGAAGTACGCCGTACGGGCCGCATCATGGAGGTACCGGTTGGTGAAGAACTAATCGGCCGTGTAGTAAATCCTCTTGGACAGCCAGTAGATGGCATGGGACCAATTAACACAACAAAATCACGTCCGATTGAAAGCCCGGCACCAGGTGTTATGGATCGTAAATCCGTACACGAGCCGCTTCAAACAGGTATCAAGGCGATTGACGCTCTTGTGCCAATCGGCCGCGGACAGCGTGAGTTAATCATCGGTGACCGTCAAACAGGTAAAACATCAGTTGCAATCGATACAATCCTGAACCAAAAAGATCAGGATATGGTATGTATTTATGTGGCAATCGGACAAAAAGAATCTACAGTTCGTAATGCAGTAGAAACACTTCGTAAGCAAGGTGCACTTGATTACACAATCGTTGTAACAGCATCTGCATCACAGCCTGCTCCAATGCTATACCTGGCTCCTTATGCCGGTGTAACAATGGCGGAAGAGTTCATGTACAACGGCAAGCACGTTCTTGTTGTGTATGATGACTTAACAAAGCAAGCTTCTGCTTACCGTGAGCTTTCATTGCTATTGCGCCGTCCTCCAGGCCGTGAAGCATATCCAGGGGACGTATTCTACTTGCACAGCCGCTTACTTGAGCGCGCTGCAAAGCTAAGCGATGCGAAAGGTGCAGGTTCAATCACTGCGCTTCCGTTTATCGAAACACAAGCAGGCGATGTTTCTGCTTATATTCCAACAAACGTTATCTCAATCACTGACGGACAAATCTTCCTTCAGTCTGACCTATTCTTCTCCGGTGTACGTCCGGCGATCAACGCAGGTCTTTCTGTATCACGTGTAGGTGGATCTGCACAGATCAAAGCAATGAAAAAGGTTGCTGGTACACTGCGTCTTGACCTTGCTTCATACCGTGAACTTGAATCATTTGCCCAGTTCGGTTCTGACCTTGATAAAGCAACACAGGCTAAACTTAACCGTGGTGCCCGTACAGTAGAGGTTCTAAAGCAGGATCTTAACAAGCCGTTAAAAGTAGAGAAGCAGGTTGCAATCCTTTACGCCCTGACTCGCGGCTTCCTGGATGATATTCCTGTACAGGATATTCGCCGTTTCGAATCTGAATTCCTTTCATGGTTAGACCATAACCGCAAAGATTTGTTAGACCATATTGTAACTACAAAAGAACTTCCTTCTGATGACGATATGGCATCTGCGATCAACGACTTTAAGAAAACTTTCGCAGTATCCGAATAATAGAGCTGGTAAGGGCTGGGAGCCAATCCCCCCTTCCGTTTGCATTCGGTTCTGACAAACATTTAAAAGCGGAAGCGCCTTGGTCAGCCCCGGAGATAACCTCGAGGGGCTGGGCGCTGCAGCTGGCCTAATCTGAAAAAGGGTGGTGAGAACCTGTGGCATCATTACGCGATATAAAAAATCGTATTACTTCTACGAAGAAAACGAGTCAAATTACAAAAGCAATGCAGATGGTATCGGCTGCGAAAATGAATAAGGCGGAAATGAATGCAAAGTCATTCGTGCCTTATATGGAGAAAATCCAGGAAGTTACGGCAAGCATCGCATTGGGAAGCAAAGATGTATCACATCCAATGCTGACCAGCCGCCCAGTCAAGAAAACTGGTTACCTTGTAATCACTTCTGACCGCGGACTTGCGGGAGCTTATAACAGTAACGTTTTGCGAAATGTCTATCAGACAATTCAAAAGCGCCATAAATCACCGGATGAGTATGCAATCATTGCGATCGGACGTGTGGGCCGCGACTTTTTCAGAAAGCGCAATATGAACGTTATTCTGGATATTGTTGCTGTTGCGGACCAGCCTGCATTTGCTGAAATCAAGGATATTGCCAGTAAAACAGTTGGCATGTTCGCTGATGAGACATTTGACGAATTATATATGTACTACAGCCATTATGTCAGCGCGATTCAACAGGATGTAACAGAGAAGAAGCTTCTTCCGCTTACGGATATTTCCAGCTCGAAAAAGCTTACATCTTATGAGTTTGAACCTTCCGCTGAAGAAATTTTAAAAGTATTGCTGCCTCAATACGCTGAAAGCTTAATCTACGGAGCGCTTTTAGACAGTAAGGCAAGTGAACATGCTGCAAGGATGACAGCAATGCAGAATGCAACGGATAACGCTAAAGAGCTTATCAACTCGTTAAGTTTAAGCTACAACCGTGCACGTCAGGCAGCCATCACGCAGGAAATTACCGAAATCGTCGGCGGAGCAGCCGCGTTAGAATAAAAACGAAAAGCGGAAGCGTCTCGAGCCAATGAACGCAGACTAAAACCGCCACGTCCTGTGGCAATGTCTGCATGACCCGCATCCTGCGGGCCTCAAGCATAAGGCGTGCCCTTCTGGAAGTTGTTCTTTCCTTCCGGAAGGGATTGGCTTATGACCTCGAGGGGCTAGGCGCTGGAGCTAGACACAAACGAAATGTGGAGAACGGGTTGATGCCTTTAGTCTCCCATTACGTGAAATGAAAGAGGAGGGAAAAAGATGAATAAAGGACGCGTTCTTCAAGTTATGGGTCCGGTTGTTGACGTAAAGTTCGAAAGCGGCCAGCTTCCTGAGATCTATAATGCATTGACTGTTACAAACCCAGCGCGTAACGAATCTGAAGTTGACATCAACTTAACCCTTGAAGTTGCCCTTCATTTAGGTGATGATACAGTCCGCACCATTGCAATGTCTTCTACTGACGGCTTACAGCGCGGAAGTGAAGTTGTTGACTCGGGTGCTCCTATCTCTGTACCAGTAGGTGATGTAACACTAGGACGTGTATTTAACGTGCTTGGTGAATCAATCGACTTAGATCCTGCAATTTCTGCAGATGCCCGTCGTGATTCTATCCACAGAGAAGCTCCTAAATTTGAGCAGCTTTCTACTGAAGTAGAAATTCTTGAAACTGGAATTAAGGTAGTAGACCTTCTTGCTCCATACATTAAAGGTGGTAAGATCGGTCTGTTCGGTGGTGCCGGTGTAGGTAAAACCGTATTAATCCAGGAATTAATCAATAACATCGCTCAGGAGCATGGCGGTATTTCCGTATTCGCCGGTGTTGGTGAGCGTACACGTGAAGGTAATGACCTTTATCATGAAATGACGGATTCAGGCGTTATCAAGAAAACAGCGATGGTATTCGGTCAGATGAACGAGCCGCCGGGAGCGCGTATGCGAGTTGCCCTGACTGGTTTGACTATGGCAGAATTCTTCCGTGATGACCAGGGACAGGACGTACTTTTCTTCATGGATAACATCTTCCGTTTCACACAGGCAGGTTCAGAGGTATCAGCCCTATTAGGCCGTATGCCATCTGCCGTTGGTTACCAGCCGACACTTGCTACTGAAATGGGTAAATTACAGGAACGTATCACATCTACTAACGTAGGTTCTGTTACTTCCATCCAGGCGATTTACGTACCAGCCGATGACTACACGGATCCGGCTCCGGCTACAACTTTCGCCCACTTAGATGCAACAACTAACCTTGAGCGTAAGCTTTCTGAGATGGGTATCTACCCAGCGGTGGATCCATTAGCTTCCACTTCACGTGCATTGTCACCTGAAATCGTAGGCGAAGAGCACTACTCAGTTGCACGCCAGGTGCAGCAGACATTACAGCGTTACAGAGAACTTCAGGATATCATTGCGATCCTTGGTATGGATGAGCTTTCTGATGAAGATAAGCTAATCGTAGCACGTGCGCGCCGTATCCAGTTCTTCTTATCTCAAAACTTCCACGTTGCTGAGCAGTTTACTGGCCAGCCAGGTTCATACGTACCGGTTAAAGAAACAGTTAAAGGCTTCAAGGACATCCTTGAAGGCAAGTACGACCACCTGCCAGAAGATGCATTCCGACTTGTCGGCCGAATCGAAGAAGTTATCGAGAGTGCAAAGAAAATGGGCGTAGAGGTCTAATTCTGGACCAGGAGGGTAAAAAATGAAGACGATTAAAGTCAGTGTTGTTACTCCCGATGGCCCGGTGTATGAATCAGATGTGGAAATGGTAAGCACAAAAGCTCAAAGCGGTGAGCTTGGAATTTTACCTGGACACATTCCAATGGTTGCACCGTTACAAATTGGAGCCGTTCGTTTAAAAAACGGCGGAAAAACTGATTTCGTGGCAGTAAGCGGCGGATTCCTTGAAGTTCGTCCGGAGCAGGTAACGATTTTAGCGCAATCTGCTGAGCAGGCAGATGAGATTGATGTAGAGCGTGCCGTTCGTGCGAAGCAGCGTGCTGAACAGCGCCTGAATGAGCAGAAGCGTGAAAACATTGATTTCCGCCGTGCAGAGCTTGCATTGCAGCGTGCGATTAACCGTATCGAAGTTTCGGAAAGAAAGTTCTAACAAAGAACCAACACCTCCTGGCATAGCTGGGGGGTGTTTTTTGTTTCATAGGAAATTCTAATTTTGAACAATGTGAAAAACTTTGTGGATGCTTCCGATTATGTTTCAGAAATATTTACCACACAAATTTTGAGAAAATTTCCCCAAAAAATAGATAAATCACTCGAATTCTTTTATATAGGCCTTTACAATAGAAGAGAGTAGACCTTTAAGGTTACTCTCTTTTTTAAAGTAATTATGCAAGTCTATTTGAATAAAAGGAGGAGCCGCAATGCTGGAGTTTGATACAAATATAGACCAATACGCTACGATCAAAGTCATCGGAGTCGGCGGCGGGGGGAACAACGCTGTAAATCGGATGATTGAACATGGAGTTGAGGGAGTAGAGTTTATTGCTGTCAATACTGACGGACAAGCTCTAAATCAATCAAAGGCAGAAGTAACCATGCAAATCGGTGCAGCCTTAACAAGGGGCCTGGGAGCAGGGGCAAATCCTGAAGTGGGCAGAAAAGCAGCTGAGGAAAGTGAAAGCCAGCTTCGTGAAGTGCTGAAGGGTGCTGATATGGTATTTGTTACAGCAGGAATGGGCGGCGGAACCGGAACAGGTGCAGCTCCTGCTATTGCTCGCATTGCACGCGAAGTGGGTGCACTGACCATCGGTGTGGTAACCCGTCCTTTCAAATTTGAAGGACGCAAGCGTGCAGCCAATGCTGATGCAGGCATCGAAGCCATGAAAAAAGCTGTTGATACACTAATTATTATTCCAAATGATCGCTTACTAGAGATTATTGATAAGAAAACACCAATGCTTGAAGCATTTATGGAAGCAGATAATGTTCTTCGACAGGGTGTTCAGGGCATTTCTGACCTGATTGCCGTTCCCGGTTTAATCAATCTTGATTTTGCCGATGTCAAAACGGTGATGTCCCACAAAGGAACAGCATTGATGGGAATTGGAATTGCCACCGGGGAGGACCGCGCGGCTGAAGCAGCCCGTAAAGCCATTTCAAGTCCGCTGCTTGAAACATCCATTAACGGAGCCCGCGGAGTTATTATGAACATTACAGGCGGGGCTAATATCAGCTTGTATGAGGTTCAGGAGGCTGCAGATATTGTTGCTTCTGCTTCAGATGAAGAAGTGAATATGATTTTTGGATCAGTCATTAATGATGCACTAAAAGAAGAAATTCTTGTTACGGTTATTGCTACTGGCTTCAATGAACAAGAGGAGTTAAGAGCAAAACCGAGCTCAAGGCCATCGGCAGAAAAAGAATATGATCATACATATCATTATGCAGAAGAACCAGCCACTCGCCGGCAGGTTAGAGAGCCTCGAGAATATCGGGAACCTGTTCAGGATAACTACCGCGTCCACTCAGACCCGAAGGAAGAGTCACTTGATACACCGGCATTCCTTAGAAACCGCAGAAGACGCTAATTTTTAATATTAGAAACAGGCTGCCATAAAGAGGGCAGCCTGTTTTTTTAGGTGAATTTTTTTGATGGTTGATATGTTGGTGGTTGAGTGGTTGATGCTCATTCATGAAGAAAGGACAGGCATATGCCTGTCCTTCATTTATTTTGTCTGATCGTATAGGGTTAACTGATCCAAATTCTTATGCACGGTCATGAGTTTTTTAAGAAGGCTCATGAACTTTTGTTTATCTTCAAAAGGAGTCACATCCAGCTCCCTTTTTAGCTCATTGCTTTTAGTAACGAGCTCATTGAATCTTTGAACAGCCGGGCAGTTGTTTTTAGTCATAAGTATTTCTCCTAACCTAAGCTCATACTATAACCTTATCACAAAACTAAATTTCAAAGGAAACAGCTATATTTCATTTATATTAAAATGCAAAGGTCACTTTAACTAATTTAACTATTTCGTTAAATGTGTCAGAATTTGTTGAAATTTGAGGGTAGAGTCATATAGTATCAACATGTGCTTAGAAAGACAAGGCTTGTGATAACCAGGGGGTGATATCCTTGTCGACTGTATTATTTGGAACGATAGAATATTATGAAAGAGAATTAATCAGCTATTTTACAAATAATCATATAAGCAAAAAAGATGATGCAACTATGAAAATATTCATCATGCTTGAAACGGAGATATTCAACGTATTCTTATTTGATGAGTCGATCCGGATAAGATGTATGCATAATCTATTAAAAGCCTTTTGCCGGGTATCTGAAACATACATGGTCAAATAGCAGCCTTAAAAATTGATAAGAGGTCCCTGCAGTGAGAGACCTCTCTTTGTTTAGTTTAGGATCGTAACCTTTACATCTTTTCTTCCCCACTGCATTGCATCCTGTTCTTCAGGAATAAACACATCAATTTCATTTCCTTTAATTCCGCCGCCAATATCCTCGGCAGTTGCATAGCCATATCCTTCTACAAATACTTTAGAGCCCAAAGGAATGACGTCCGGATCAACTGCAATTACTTTTTCATCCGGATTGTCGATCAGATTAACCCCAGTTTTTGTAATGCCGATGCATCCTTCGCAGCTGGCTGTATAGGCAGTTGCCGTGACTGTCAGGCTTTTCGCTGCTTTTGCTGCAGGCTTATTGGTTTTTGCTGCTTTTACAACCGTCTTAGGGTTAGCCGCTTTTTCTTTCATTGAGTCATTTTTATAGATGATGAGCTCCAAACCAGGTTTGATTAGATCGGATTTAAGCTGATTCCATTTTTTAAGGTTATGTACATTAGTCCCATATGTTTTGGCGATATTCCAGAGAGTATCACCAGATTCTACTATGTATATCTCTTCAGGTGAAACGTCAAGCTTATCATTTGGATGAATCAAATCCCCTGATAGACCGTTCCAGTTTTTAATATCCTGAACGGACACCTCATGTTTTTGTGCTATGGACCAAAGGGTATCCCCTTTTTTTACAGTTACTTCTTCTGCATATGCGCTTACTCCTGCTGTGCTCCAGATGATTAAGCTCGCGAGCAGACAATATAAATACTTTTTCATGTTAAACCTCCTATTAACTTGGTTGACAATTATTATGCTAGCACAGAAAATTCTGAGAAAAAGAACAGGGAAGTTATAATTAAATTACGCACATTTCAGGAAAATAACGAAGAAATGGCAAAACAACATAATGTTCATACTAGATGGACGAAAAGCATTAGAAATAGTCATAATTGATACATTCGAACCTTAAGATGGGTTAAATAGAAAGTTTTTCCTTGTAGCGGTATTAGATGAAATATTTTTAAGGTGTTACATATCTCACTGACAAAGCAGAGAGTCTGTTTTTTAATGGTAGATAAATATAATGAAGAATTTAATGGATATTGACAGGGGGCAAGCTCATATAATCTAAGGAAGGTGTATCAATGATAGGTATGTAAACTCTCCCTTGGAGACCCTATTTTAGTGTTAGGGGAGAATTTCCAATAATAGTCTGAGGTTGTGTCGACACATGGGAGAGTAGGGTGTATAATGGTTACGGTTACATGTTTAAATGTTGTGAAAATTTTCAGCATTGGAGGGGATGGGCATGGAGCTTTGGAATTTATACCAGAATAACTATTTGATAGTTTTTGTGTTTTTATGCCTGGGTGTTTTACTGCCTGTGGTGGCTTTGTTTTTGGGCAAGCTTTTACGGCCCTATAAGCCATATGATACGAAGTATACCACATATGAGAGCGGGATTGAGCCATTCCATGATTCAAGGGTGCAGTTCAATGTCCGCTATTATATTTTTGCCCTGCTGTTTGTCATTTTTGATGTGGAAACAGTATTTTTGTATCCGTGGGCTGTGGCATATGAGAAGCTTGGTATTTTTGCATTGATTGAGATGCTGATTTTTGTATTTATGCTAATAATTGGGCTTGTTTATGCATGGAAAAAGAAGGTGCTGAAATGGATTTAAAGTTGGATAATATTACACCGGAAGAAATGGAAGAATTGCAGCGTAATGTATTTATGGCAACTTTGGAGCAGATTAAAGCGTGGGCGCGGAGCAATTCATTGTGGCCAATGACCTTTGGGCTTGCTTGCTGTGCCATTGAAATGATGGGTGTAGGTTCGTCGCATTATGATCTGGACCGTTTTGGTTCTTTTTTCCGTACATCTCCCCGTCAATCTGATGTCATGATTGTTTCAGGTACAGTAACAAAGAAAATGGCGCCAATTGTCCGCCGTCTTTATGATCAGATGCCTGAACCAAAATGGGTAATCGCGATGGGCTCCTGTGCAACTGCAGGCGGACCCTATGTGAAATCTTACTCAGTTGTAAAAGGGGTCGACCAGATTGTCCCTGTTGACGTATACATACCAGGATGCCCGCCAAACCCGGCAGCATTAATATATGGAATTAATAAGCTAAAAGAGAAAATCCGTTATGAGGCTAAGACTGGGAAGAAGGTGATCTAACCTATGAGCGGAGAAAAGGATCTTGAACAGCTGAAAAAAGAAGCCGCCGCAAAGGCGAAGGCAGCCGCCCTAGCTAAAATGAAAGCGAAAGAGCAGGGGGAAGCCAAGGAAGAACCGCCTGCAGAAGATATGGATCTGGCGAAGCAGAAGGCCGCGGCAGCGGCAAAAGCGAAGGCAGCCGCCCTAGCTAAAATGAAAGCGAAAGAGCAGGGGGAAGCCAAGGAAGAACCGCCTGCAGAAGATATGGATCTGGCGAAACAGAAGGCCGCGGCAGCGGCAAAAGCGAAGGCAGCCGCCCTGGCTAAAATGAAGGCGAAAGAGCAGGGGGAAGCCAAGGAAGAACCGCCTGCAGAAGATATGGATCTGGCGAAGCAGAAGGCCGCGGCAGCGGCAAAAGCGAAGGCAGCCGCATTGACTAAAATGAAGGCGAAAGAGCAGGAGGAAGCCAAGGAAGAACCGCCTGCAGAAGATATGGATCTGGCGAAGCAAAAGGCCGCAGCAGCGGCAAAAGCGAAGGCAGCCGCCCTGGCTAAACTGAAAGCGAAAGAGCAGGGAGAAGCCAAGGAAGAATCTTTGGCAGAAAAAGACACGGATCTGGCGAAGCAAAAGGCCGCGGCAGCCGCAAAGGCAAAGGCAGCTGCTGCGGCAAAGGCGAAAGCTGCTGCCCAGGCAAAACAAGCTGGTGGAGATGACGAAAAGGCAAAAGCCATTGCAGCAGCCAAGGCAAAAGCCGCAGCCGCCGCAAAAGCAAAATTAGCTGCAGCAGGCAAAGCTGGAGGTTCTGCTGATGACGAAAAGGCCAAGGCAATTGCTGCTGCAAAAGCAAAGGCCGCAGCTGCAGCCGCAGCGAAGGCAAAAGCAGCCGGAGGCAAGGCTGACTCTGAACCAGTTGTAGAGAAAGCGCCATCCGTTAATCAGCCATACCTTGATAAATATGTGAAGGTAATAGAAGAGAAACTTGGGCCTAATGTTCTTGAAGACTACTATATAAATAGTCTCTCCAAGGAAGTGCCGACTTTGGTTGCGAAGGCTGAATCATATTTTAAATTGGCAGAATTTCTGAAATATAATGAACAGCTTGGCTTTGATTATCTATCAGAGCTTCATGGCACCGATTTTGAAACCCACATGGAAGTGTATGCTCACTTATACTCATACAAAAATAGCCAATCTGTTGCATTGAAGGTCAAAATTGACCGCGATGAGCCGGTTGTTGATTCACTGCAGCCTTTATGGGCCGGAGCGAATTGGCCGGAATGTGAAACGTATGATTTACTGGGCATCAAGTTCAGGGGACACCCAAATTTATATCGAATCATGCTGGGGGAAGACTGGATCGGGCATCCGCTGCGCAAAGACTATGAACCGTACGATGTGGAGGTGTAACCATGCTGCGAACCGAAGAAATGCTATTGAATGTTGGACCTCAGCATCCAAGTACGCACGGTGTTTTTCGCCTAGTTCTGAAAATTGATGGTGAGATCATCAAAGAAGCGAAACCGGTCATCGGCTACTTGCACCGCGGAACGGAGAAGTTGGCTGAAAACCTGCAGTATACGCAAATTATTCCTTATACAGACCGAATGGACTATCTTGCCGCCATGACGAATAATTATATTCTTGTCCATGCGGTTGAAACGATGATGGATTTAGAGATTCCGGATCGGGCTGAATATCTGAGGATCATTACCATGGAGCTTGGCCGGATTGCCAGCCATCTCGTATGGTGGGGTACATATCTGCTGGATATTGGGGCAACAAGCCCATTCCTGTATGCATTCAGAGAGCGTGAAATGATCATCAACATGCTGAATGAGATATCCGGTGGCCGCTTAACGTTTAACTATATGCGTGTCGGCGGCGTTAAATGGGATGCTCCCGAAGGCTGGATTGATAAAGTAAGAGAGTTTGTTCCATATATGCGTGAACAGCTCAAAGGCTACCATCAGCTGGTAACCGGAAATGAAATTTTCATGAACCGTGTCAAGGGAGTAGGGAAATATACGAAAGAGGATGCGTTAAACTACTCGCTGAGCGGTGCCAATCTCCGCTGCACAGGCGTAAAATGGGATCTCCGCAAAGATGAGCCATACTCCATTTATGATCGCTTTGATTTCGATGTTGCCGTTCAGGACGGCGGGGATGCTTGGGCCAGGTATCATGTGCGCATGCAGGAAATGGAGGAATCATTGAAAATCCTTGAACAAGCGGTGGAGCAATTCCCGTCAGAAGGCGACATTCTGGCAAAAGTGCCGAAGATCATCAAAGCGCCTAAAGGAGAAGCGTTTGTCAGAATCGAATCTCCAAGGGGAGAAATCGGCTGCTATATCGCTAGTGATGGAAAGAAGGAGCCATACCGTTTAAAATTCCGGAGGCCATCATTCTATAATCTTCAAATTCTCCCTAAACTGCTTGAAGGCGAAAATATTGCAAACTTGATTGCTATATTAGGGGCAATTGATATTGTCCTTGGGGAGGTGGACGGCTAATGGTAGAAAAACTCCTTTATTCCGAAGCTGGTCTGCAGAATTTCGGCATTTTCTTCCTGCTTGCCACCGTTTTGCTGTTAGTCGTTTTAGGATTTGTTACTTACGCTATACTGGCGGAACGTAAAGTCATGGGATTTATGCAGCTGCGCCATGGGCCGAATCAGGTTGGCGGACGCTGGGGACTGCTGCAGACCGTTGCGGATGTATTAAAGCTTCTTTTAAAGGAAGACACCATTCCTAAGCTAGCAGACAGGCCGCTGTTTATTCTTGCACCGGTTATTGCGTTTGCACCGGCATTCATGGTTCTCGCAACAATTCCTTTTACAGACAAACTGCAGTTTGCTGATATTGGAGTTGGGCTTCTGTATTATATTGCTATATCCGGACTGACAACAGTCGGTATTGTCACCGGATCATGGGCTTCCAATAATAAATATGCTTTGCTTGGCGGGATGCGTGCCGCGGCCCAGATGATTTCATATGAAATTCCGCTGGTTATGTCTGTGTTAGGTATTATCCTTTTAACAGGCAGTCTAAACCTGAATGAAATTGTTGAAGCGCAAAAAAATGGCTGGTTCATTATTTGGCAGCCTATTGCTTTTATCGTCTTCTTGATAGCTTCCACAGCGGAGCTGAACAGGGTTCCATTTGACCTGCCTGAAGCGGAATCAGAGCTGGTTGCCGGCTTCCATGTTGAATATTCCGGATTCCGCTGGGCGTTCTTCATGCTTGCGGAGTATGTATATTTCTTTGCAATGGCTTCATTGACAACCGTATTATTCCTTGGAGGGTGGCTTCCGCTGCCATTCCTGGAGTTCATTCCGGGTGCCGTATGGTTTGCGCTTAAGTTTACGGCTGTAATCTTTGTCCTGGTCTGGTTCCGTGTTACATTCCCGCGTCTCCGTGCAGATCAGCTAATGGAATTTGGCTGGAAGGTTCTGCTGCCGGTTGCGCTTGCGAATATCTTCTTAACAGCTTTGCTGAAAGAGTGGCTGAATATATTTTAATTTGTGAGCCGTCTTAAGAATTTGAGAACAGTTCAGCTCCAGCGCCTGCACTCGCATCCTCGAGGTCACAAGCCAATCCTCCCAAAAAGGCAAAGGACGCCTTTCCGGGAGGCTCGTCTTATGCTTGAGGCCCGCAGGAGGCGGGTCATGCAGACGTTGCCACGTGGCGGTCTTAGTCTGCGTTCCTTAATAAGCGGGCGCCTTCCGCATTTCTAAAAAGGGGTGAAAAAACATGCTTGGTTTAGCGAAAGGATTATCGTATACCCTTAAAAACCTGACACGCAAAAAGGTAACCTATGACTATCCGAATGAGCCGCTTCCGCTTCCGGACCGGTTCAGGGGAATTCAGAAGTTCTACCCTGAAAAATGCATTGTCTGCAATCAGTGTGCAAACATTTGTCCAACCGATTGTATCCAGCTGACAGGGAAAAAGCATCCGGACCCTGCCAAAAAGGGAAAAATCATTGATACCTATGATATCAACTTCGAAATTTGCATCCTTTGTGACTTGTGTACAGAGGTCTGTCCTACCGAAGCGATTATTATGACAAATAATTTTGAACTGGCGGAATATAGCCGTGATGAGCTGTTTAAAAACCTTGAATGGCTCGATGAAAATGATGAAAATATACGGAAGGTGAATAAAGCATGACGTTTTCAGGTGAGTTTTTAGCGTTTATGTCTCTTGCTTTAGTTGCGGTCATCGGCGGCGTGCTTTTATTGAACCTTACCAAAGTCGTGCATATGGTTGTCGCCCTTGTATTTACATTTGTAAGTATTGCCGGAATTTATGTCCTGCTTTCAGCTGAATTTCTGGCTGCCGTCCAGGTACTGATTTACTCAGGGGCGATTACAATCATCATGCTGTTCGGAATCATGCTGACACGCCATAACGATACAAGCGAGCCCAAAGCTGGCCGCTGGCGTAAGCTGTTAGTATTCGTGGGGGTGCTGGGCTTTGCTTTCGCGGTCTACATCGGGATTTATAACCTTGATTTGCCGTCAGCGCCGAATGACCTTCATGTCAATAATACAGAGCAAATCGGAATTGAACTTTACTCAAAATACATTATTCCGTTTGAAGTAACATCTGTCCTGCTATTGGTCGCTTTAATTGGTTCCATTGTTCTGGCTAAAAAAGACGATGAAAAGGAGGCAGAAAAGGAATGAGTACAGTTCCCGTTCAAGCATACCTGGCATTGGCTTTAATCCTCTTCTGCATTGGTCTGTATGGGGCCCTGACTAAGCGAAATACTGTGATTGTCCTGATCTCAATCGAACTGATGCTGAATGCAGTAAATATTAATCTGGTGTCATTCAGCAAGTTTGGCATCACTCCGTCCATTACCGGGCAGATTTTTACGCTATTTGTCATTGCGGTTGCCGCAGCAGAAGTGGCAGTAGGTATAGCCATCCTGATTTCACTTTACCGCAACAAAAAGAGCGTTAATATTGATGAAATGGATGCCATGAAGCACTAAAGACATGTGAAAGATGCAGTCGGATTGGCGCCTGCTTGAGAAAAAGAAAAGGCGGCCATAACCGGCAAAGCCTTAATGGACCTGGATAAAGGTCCAAATCTGACACGCCGGGCTACAGGGTGTGTTCAAAAAAGGGGATTGTGATAATGATGGAGAATGCATGGATCATACCGCTTTTCCCGCTTTTATCGTTTTTGTTCCTTATTTTATTCGGCAAACGGCTAAAAGAAGCGAGTGCTTATATTGGGATTCTGTTTACCCTGGCATCGCTTGTCTATTCCTTATTGGTGCTATTTGACCGGTTTTCGGCACCAACTTATAAAGCAGAAGGCGTTTGGCTGACTATAGGGGATTTTCAGTTAACAGCGGGTTTTGAAGTTAATCAGTTAAATGCACTGATGCTGGTGATTGTATCACTTGTCAGTTTCCTGGTACATACGTATTCGAAAGGCTACATGCAGGGGGATGACCGTTTTCCTGTTTTCTATGCCTATTTAGGGTTATTTACATTTGCCATGCTGGGCCTTGTCATCTCGCCTAATCTGCTTCAGACGTATTTCTTCTGGGAGCTTGTCGGCCTTGGTTCCTTCTTGCTGATCGGTTTCTATTTTTACAAAGAGGAAGCAAAGGCAGCGGCCAAAAAGGCATTTATTATGACCCGTATTGGGGACGTCGGCCTTTTGATCGGAATGATTCTATTGTTCTGGCAGGCTGGCAGCTTTGAGTATGATGAGATTTTTGCAGCAGTTAAAGCTGGTGACATTTCAGGCACGATGATTACGTTAACAGCCATTCTTATTTTTGTAGGGGCTGTCGGAAAGTCGGGCCAGTTCCCACTGCACACCTGGCTTCCTGACGCGATGGAGGGGCCAACGCCTGTTTCCGCATTAATCCATGCAGCGACAATGGTAGCTGCAGGTGTGTATTTAGTGGCGGCGCTGTTCCCGCTGTTTGCAGCAAGTGAAACAGCATTGATGACTGTTGCTGTCATAGGAGCCTTTACGGCTATCTTTGCGGCAAGCATCGGCCTTGTCCAGAAGGATATTAAGCGGGTGCTAGCTTACTCAACCGTCAGCCAGCTTGGCTATATGATGCTGGCATTGGGATCTGCCGGATATGTAGCCGGCGTGTTCCATTTAATGACACACGCCTTCTTTAAGGCTTTGCTGTTCCTTGCAGCGGGAAGTGTCATCCATGCAGTTCATACACAAAACATTGAACATATGGGTGGTTTGTGGAAAAAGCTGCGAGTGACCGGCCCTCTGTTCCTGATCGGGACACTGGCGATCAGCGGGGTGCCTTTATTTTCAGGGTTCTTCAGTAAAGATGAAATTTTAATTGCTGCGTGGGCGCATGGGAATTCTGCCCTGTTCTGGCTCGCGGTAATTGCCGCATTCTTTACGGCATTTTATATGTTCCGTCTGTTCTTTATGGTTTTCGCTGGTGAAGCAAGAACCGATATGAAAAATGTCCACGAATCGCCGAGTGTCATGACACTGCCGATGATAGTGCTTGGGGTCCTGGCTGTCGTGGCTGGATATGTAAATACACCTTGGTTTGGAACCTTTCTCGGTGACTGGCTCGTGGAAGATAACCATACCCTGGGCCATGGCCATATTGAAGGGCCTGCCTGGATAATGATTATGGCAACAGCTGTATCCCTGCTTGGAATCTTCCTTGCCTGGCTCATGTACGGCAAACGCTCGCTTTCCCGTGACTGGCTTACAAGCAGAATGCCGCTTTCATACAATGTTCTGTACAATAAATACTACATCGATGAATTTTATTCTCTGACTGTAGTGAATGGGGCTAAATTTATCAGCTCATTCCTGCGCTTCCTGGAGGTATTCCTGGTTGAAGGCCTTGTAAAGAGTGTAACCGGAATTACGATTGCACTCGGAAGACTCGGCTCTAAATTTCAAAATGGCCAGATTCAGACCTATGGAACCGTGGCGTTTGTCGGCCTGGCTATTTTAGTCGTCATCTACGCGTTTACAGGGGGGTACTTAAAATGAACTTAGCTTATTTTCTATCCATTTTAGTTTTCTCCCCGCTGCTTGGTATTTTAGTGTTATCGTTCCTGCCGAGAACGCAGGAATCATTGATCAAGACAGTTGGCTTCCTGGCAACACTCCCTGCGCTGATATTGTCCCTGATCGCCTTTTTCCAATACCGGGCAGGTGCAGGGCTTGAACAGCTGAATGAAAAGGTAAGCTGGATTCAGTTTGGTGATTCGGGCCAGCTCGGAAATCTTTTCTCCATTGATTATGAATTGGGGCTTGATGGATTCTCCCTGATCATGGTTGTTCTGACAGCTGTTCTTTCTACACTGGCAGCGATTGCTTCTATTCATATTAAAAAAGAATGGAAGGGCTACTTCATGCTGTTTCTGCTGCTTGAAGTCGGCATGCTGGGTGTATTTGCAGCTGAGAACCTGATTCTTTTCTTTATTTTCTTTGAAATCACCTTGATTCCGACCTTCTTTCTGATCGGGAAATGGGGTTACTTTGAAAAGGAAAATGCAGCATACAGCTTCCTGATCTATAACGGACTTGGATCTGCTGTTCTGCTGATTGTCATTATGGTGCTGTTTGCCCGAACCGGAACAGCTAATATTGATGCTTTGATGGCCGCCATGAACGCGGATAATCCGCAGCTGGTTGCGCCAATCTCTGAAAATATGAAAATGGGTATGCTGATTGCGCTTTTAATTGCCTTCGGTGTGAAGCTTCCTATTTTCCCGCTTCACAGCTGGATGGTCCGGGTTCACGTACAAGCTCCGCCATCGATTGTTATGCTGCATGCCGGGGTACTTTTGAAAATAGGGGCATTCGGTTTAATCCGTTTCGGTATGGGAATATTTCCTGAGCAATTCCAAAGCCTTGCTGTATGGCTGGCTGTGCTTGGAGTCGTGAACTTGTTGTATGGAGCGTTCCTGGCATTTGTTCAGACTGATTTCAAAATGGTGCTGGCATACTCTTCTATTTCCCACATGGGAATCGTTTTAATCGGGTTAGGCGCATTAAATGAGGCAGGGATTCAGGGGGCGATTTTCCAGGTGGTTTCTCACGGGTTAATTGCAGCACTATTGTTCTTCCTTGTAGGTGTCTTATATGAACGCTTCCAAACCTCCAATATTCAAAATCTTGGCGGTTTGGCAAAAGGGATGCCGATTACGGCAGGATTCCTGCTTGCAGGGGCCATGGCCTCACTCGGCCTGCCTGGCATGTCGGGGTTTGTAAGTGAATTTATGGCCTTCCTTGGCTTGTTTAAAGAAATGCCGATTCTCGCTGCAGTCGGTACAATTGGAATCATTATGACAGCTGTATACCTGCTTCGCGCGGTACTGGGTATCACATACGGCAAATCGCATCGTGACTTTGCCGGCATAACGGATATGAAAAAGTTTGAGTTCGTGCCTGTCCTGGTCTTAGTCGGCTTAATTGTCCTGATTGGTGTTTATCCAAGTGTACTGAGCGAACCGCTGACATCAACACTTGAAACGATCATGCTTGGGATAGGAGGGTGATGAAGGATGGATCTCGAAACATTATTATCTTATGAATGGGGCATAATGACGCCGGAGTTCATCATCCTTGGTGTTGCGACCGCTCTTTCACTAATGGATTTGTTTATGCCGAAATCCCAAAGCCGGAAAATCCTCGGCTGGATCGGCTTTGCCGGAATACTCGCGGCTCTCGTTTCTTTACTGGGCCTGCTCGGGCATAGTCCGGAATCCATTTTATTAGATACGTTCAGGCTGGATTCCTTTTCTATAGCGTTTAAGCTGCTGCTCTTAATCGGATCTGCTATGGTCCTGCTGATTGCCTTAGGCTATGAGCCAGATGAAGGCTTGGAAGAATTCAGGGGGGAATTTTTCTATCTGTTCATGGCGGCATTGCTTGGGGCAATGATCATGTCTTCAAGCGGAGATTTGATTACTCTGTTTGTGGGACTTGAGCTGCTTTCCATTTCGTCCTACATTCTGGCAGGCATGAGAAAAAGAAATCTGCATTCAAACGAATCGGCCATGAAGTATGTGATCAACGGCAGTATCGCCACAGCGATCACTTTGTTCGGAATGAGTTATGTTTACGGATTAACTGGGACGACGAACTTAATAGAAATGTCCGGATTTTTGACATCCCTCTATAATGAACAGCATATTTACCTGTTAGGCCTTGCCTTCTTTATGATTGTGGTGGGACTTTCCTTTAAATTGGCTGCAGCGCCGTTCCATATGTGGGCACCTGATGTATACCAGGGTGCACCTACACCGGTAACAGCTTTTTTAAGCGTAGTTTCCAAAACAGCCGGATTCATCATTATAATCCGCATTCTGTTTTCAATCTTTGCAAATGCACCATCCGGTGATGCACAAGGTCTTCCGATGATCCTGGCTCTTCAGGATTACATTGCCTTCCTGGCAGGAGCTACGATGATTATTGGAAACTTGATTGCGCTGAGACAGCGGAATATCAAGCGTTTATTTGCTTATTCCAGCATCGCTCAGGCAGGGTACCTGCTGGTTGTTATTGCAAGCATGTCTCTATTCATGTTTGATACGCTCTGGTTTTACCTTGGAGCCTACCTATTCATGAACCTGGGCGCTTTTGCAATCATCCAGCATGTAACACATAAATCGGGTTCAGAAGATATCGGCCAATTCGCCGGGCTTTACCGCCGTGCACCGTTCCTGGCCATTGCCATGGCTGTCTTCCTGCTTTCACTTGCAGGCATTCCGGGAACAGCCGGGTTTATTGGCAAGCTGAATATTTTCATGGGTGCATTAGTGCCGAATGAAGGCCATTATGTACTGGTATCGGTTATGATTGCGACAACTGTCGTTTCCTATTTCTATTATTTCGGTGTTATGGTGCAAATGTTCTTCAGGCCGGCAGCTGACACTGGAAGGGTTAAGATCCCGGCTGCATTAACAGCTGTTATCGGCATCAGCCTGGCGGCCACCATCCTGTTTGGAGTCGCACCGAATATTGCATTAGATTTCCTGCAGGGCAATTTTAATCAGTTTACTGATTTCTTTCAATAAAGGTCTTTTTAAAATGGGGTTTTAAAAAACATTTACGAAAAAGGGACAAAAGGGGTATAAAATAGGAGGGGGATATCCCCTTCTTTTTGTTTGCCCTTCTTTAAACTTCGTGTTTTTTCGACAATTTCGATATAATGGAGATACAAACGGCGAAAAAGAAAGAAACTTAATTTTCAAAAAATAACCAGTTATGAAACTTACCTGATAGTATAAACGTCAAATGGTATTGTAGCGCACAAAGCAGGTAAGCGAAGTGGCAATGAATTAAAGGAGGGAAGAAGATGATATCAGGATTTGGGCAGCAGGCACTCATCAGCATTATGTCTCATCTGGTGTTTATTGCGCTGGCCTGGTGGGCGCTTCAGGCATTACGGTTTGAAACCCTATTGCGGGCAAATCATGTTTTTCAGGCACGTGTATTGTATGTTCTGCTTTCGATTGTAATTGGATCATCTGTCAGCAACTTCTTTCTCGACTACCTTTTATGGTCCCAGCAGCTCCCGCTTATACTGCAGCACATTACACTTTTTTAGGTGATGCAAGACCGGTCAAATTTTTTCATAAATATAGGTCTTCATACATGTTTTCAATTAGTCAATTATTGAGTAAAATCTTTTTGTTGCTAGTTTTCCTGCATACATACTATCTTGTGAAATGGTTTTCAAAGTATGCATAAAAAGGCAAAAAGAGCCTCGGAAATCACAGTGATTTGCTGCCTTTTCTGTTTGTCAAAAAGTGACGACAATTCCCAAGTATGCTCACTCTATCCTTGGTAACAATGGTACTAAGGGGAGGAGTTTACAGATGAAAAAAACATTCATTACATTATCTATTATTGCCATTATTGGTTTCATGATGATAAACATTGGGAATAAGACGACTGTAGCCAAAGGGGAGCTTGACCTGTTATCGATGGCCTCGGTTTTACAGGGCGAGAATATTTTAATCAAAGATTGGACTTTGCATGCGAGAGAAAAAATGGAAAACCAGAACCTTCAGGAAGTAAAAGCATTCACCGATGAACTGCAGTTAAAATATCCTGATTGGGAATGGAGCTTTCAGAAAACAGAAAAATCCTGGGAAGCAAAAGCTATTATTAAGCAAACAGATGCTCAGTCAGAAGCAGTAAAAATTCTATCAACCCCCACAAAAGGTCAAGTTCAGACGTATGTCATTTATGAGGCCAAAGGTCAGGGGTGGAAACAAGAACAGAGCAAACGGGCTGCAGAAATAAATAGCAAGATTTCTGACATTTTTCGAGGAAATGCCACAATTTTCTCTTGTATCCAGGGTGAATTCAATGGTAAGATTAATAAGTCTTTGCCTGATATTGCAAGTCAATTACTGGACGCTTTTAATGCGACAGAAATAGAGTCATTAAAAGAAGAACAATTTATTTCAACATCAGCACATTCACCGATTTTTGATGAATCGATTGAGACAAATGGCAATAAAATGAACATGCAGCTTGGATTACGGACAAATGGAATGGGCGCCAAGACAAACATAGTTATTGGCACACCCATCATAACGATTGAATATTAATATAGAGAAATTGGACGCGGAGGGGAATACACTTTGGATAAAATCATCGTCCGCGGCGGAAAAAGGTTAAGCGGTTCTGTCAAAGTAGAAGGAGCAAAAAACGCTGTTTTACCGGTTATCGCCGCAACACTGTTAGCAAGTGATGGCAAAAGCGTAATTCGTGATGTCCCAACACTCTCCGATGTATATACTATTAATGAAGTATTACGCTATTTAAACGCCGAAGTGGAGTTTGAAAATAATACAGTAACAGTAAATGCATCTCGAGAGTTGAAGGTAGAAGCACCATTTGAATATGTACGCAAAATGCGTGCTTCAGTTTTAGTCATGGGATCTTTATTAGCAAGAAATGGCCGTGCCCGTGTGGCATTGCCAGGGGGCTGCGCAATCGGTTCCCGCCCGATCGATCAGCATTTAAAAGGCTTTGAAGCGATGGGTGCGAAAGTAAAGGTTGGTAATGGCTTTATTGAAGCGGAAGCACCCGAAGGCCGCTTGCATGGAGCAAAAATATATCTCGATTTCCCTAGCGTTGGTGCTACGGAGAATATTATGATGGCTGCAACACTAGCCAAAGGCACAACGATTTTGGAAAACGTAGCAAAGGAACCTGAAATTGTGGACCTGGCTAACTTCCTTAATAAAATGGGTGCTAAGGTTAAGGGAGCAGGAACAGGCACGATTCGCATCGAAGGAGTGGACGTACTGTTCGGTGCAGAGCACAACATCATTCCTGACCGCATTGAAGCAGGCACATTCATGGTGGCAGCTGCCATTACAGGCGGAGACGTTCTTGTAAAGGGTGCCGTTATGGAGCATTCTGCTTCATTAATCGCCAAAATGGAAGAAATGGGTGTTACCTTCATTGAAGAAGCTGAAGGCATCCGTGTATTGGGCCCAGACAAGTTGAAGGCTGTTGATATTAAAACAATGCCTCATCCTGGATTCCCGACAGACATGCAATCACAAATGATGGCCCTATTGCTTCATGCTCAGGGTACAAGTGTGATTACAGAAACTGTATTCGAAAACCGTTTCATGCATGTGGAGGAATTCCGCCGCATGAACGCTGATATTAAAATTGAAGGCCGTTCTGTGATTATGAACGGACCAAGCAATCTGCAGGGCGCAGAAGTAGCTGCGACAGACCTTCGTGCAGCCGCAGCCCTAATCCTGACTGGATTGGTGGCAGATGGCGTAACACGCGTAACAGAGCTGAAGCATTTGGATCGCGGATACGTGAATTTCCACGAAAAGCTTGCAGGCCTTGGAGCAGATATTGAACGTATTACAGAAGTGGAAGAAACACCTGTTAACAACGGTCTTGTTTCTGACATGAACGCATAAGCAATGCAATCAAGGCGGCTTTTAGAGTCGTCAAAATAGTCGCCTTACGTGCATTTTCAACTGAAACCGCAGAATCGAGCTGTCAGAGGACTGACAAATCGATTCTGCGGTTTTTCATTTTGACCAACTAGTAAGAAGGATTCATGGAAAATTTTGAATGTTTATACTACTATTAGAGAAAAAGAGAGGTATGTGAGGGAACAGCTAATGAAGATATCATGAAAAAATTCCTAAAGGTTTCATTGAAGGTGAAAATTCTGGGATTGGTCCTCATGCTGATTATATTTATCATCACTTCTTTATCAGGCCTATTTATTTATATGAAGCAGGCTGATGATGTGGTAAAGGCAAGGGAAATTTCCTTGGAAACGGCCAAGACCCTGTCTTATATGCCTGCCCTGCAAGATTTTTTTCGGCATGGCGGCGAATATGAAAATATTAATATATTGATGGACCAGATTAAATATCAATCCAAGCCCATGACTGTATTTTTTCAGGGCCGTGATGGGAGGCTGATTGCTTCAACAGATGAACAGGGTTTATATAAAAAGCTGAATAATGACAATGCAGATAAAGCACTTACTTATGGGAGCTATTACGTACTCCAAACAATGGAAAATAGTAGAAAGGTGCTTAAAGCGATTGCTCCAGTTATGGTGGATTATGGGCCATATAAAAAAGTCGAGGGTACAGTCGTTGTTTTATATGAAATGGATGCGATATATATATCTATTTGGGATGACATCGCAAAGATTCTAAAGGCCTCCGTATTGATCTTAATCATTGGAATTTTTGGAAGCTTTCTATTGGCCAACAGTATACGTAAAGATACTCTCAATCTGGAGCCATATGAAATTGCCGCTTTGTTCAGAGAAAGAAATGCAATCCTACAATCGGTGCGAGAGGGAATCATTGCTGTGGATGCACAAGGAGTTATCACTATGATGAACTCGTCTGCACAGCATATGCTTGATATTGAGGCACAGGCAGAAGGTCGGCCATTAACTGAAGTAATTGGTTCCTCAGAAATGTTAAAGATCCTTTCAAACAATGAAAAACAAATGAATGTTGAAATACAATACAAAGATAAAATTATGATCGTCAGCACTGAGCCAATTATTGAAGAAGAACAAAAGAAAGGGGTGGTTGGAAGCTTTCGTGATCGAACAGAGATCAAGCATATGATTGATGCCCTATCAGAAGTTAGGCAGTATTCCGATGATCTGAGAGCTCAAGCTCATGAATTCACCAATAAGCTATATGCCATTCTCGGCCTACTTCAGCTGAATAAGAAGAGGGAAGCGATTGAGTTTATTAAAAATGAGGCACATATCCATTCAATAGAGGAAGATTTATTACTATCGAAAATACAAGATGAAAAAGTCCAGGCCATCCTATTAGGGAAAATGGCGCAGGCATCGGAAAAGAAGATAAACTTTGTTATTGACTCAGAAAGCTCGCTGGAATCCCTACCGGAAAAATTCAAGCTATCTTCCCTGATAATTATTTTGGGAAATCTCATTAATAATGCATTTGATGCCGTTGCAGAAAAAGAAAAAAATATGGTTCATTTCTTTGTGACAGATATCGGAAATGATGTAATTTTTGAAATCAATGACAATGGCAATGGAATTAAGGATGAGGATAAGCCGTTTATTTTTCAAACCGGTTTTTCTTCTAAGGGAAAACATAGGGGATATGGACTTGGGAATGTAAACGATGAAGCACGATCATTAGGCGGAATGATTGAATTTGACAGTAATGAAGAAAATGGTACGGTGTTCACTGTCTACTTGCCAAAATGATTATCTCTTAAAAAGGGGGAATTTGAGTGGGGTAATCAATGTTGTAATTGCTGAGGATGATTTCCGAATTGCGCAAATCCATGAAGAATTTTTATCAAGGGTTAAGGGCATGAAGTTAGTCGGGAAGGCCTTAAATGCTAGGGAAACCATGAATTTATTGAACGTCCATCAAGTGGATTTGCTGCTGCTGGACATATATATGCCGGATAGATTGGGAACAGACCTGCTGCTGGAAATCCGTGAAAAGTTCCCCGCATTGGATGTTATTCTGATATCAGCCGCAAGAGAAAAAGAATATTTGCGAAAAGCCTTGAAATTTGGCGTCCATAACTATTTGATTAAGCCAGTAACAATGGAGACCTTTGTCGGAACACTTGAGAAATATAGGAAAGATAAGCAGATCCTGGACTCAGTAGTGGAAGTAAATCAGGATGTCATTGACCGGTTATTTGGAAGCCGCAAGGAGAAAGAGGATAAACTTGATTTGCCTGCAGGAATTGACTACCTTACCTTAAACAAAGTAAGCCAAATACTAAAGAAAGAGACGAAAGGCATGTCCGCTGACAAAGTAGGCGAAAAAATGGGCGCATCCAGGACTACGGCCAGAAGGTATCTTGAATATTTGGTAAGTGCCAATAAAGCGTATGTGGAGCAGGAGTATGGAATTGTAGGCCGGCCGGAACGAAATTATTACATAAAAGAAGGATGAGGAAAGGTCCAAGTATTAGGGCTTTTTCTTTTTTATTAATATGTGAATTAATGAACATATGAACATAATGAACATATGAACATAATGAACAAAATGCATATAAAGTTTTATATGGACATTTTTTTGAAAACGTTTACACTATGGATTTTAGAATTTATTATAAATTCAGAATAAATAACTTATAGGGAGTGGATACCATGAAAAAACTTGGGATATTAATATTATCTATAGTATTGCTTTCGGCATGTTCATCAGGTAGAGCATCTAACAGTGCAGATTACCCTTCTAAAAACATTGAAATTGTAGCCCCTGCATCTCCGGGTGGAGGGTGGGATTTGACTGCCCGATCTGTACAGAAAATTTTAAAAGATAACAAACTAGTCAAGGGTAATGTAAATGTCATTAATAAGCCGGGAGGCGGCGGTGAGGTGGGCTGGAACTATCTTCACAGCAAAGACTCTCATAACCTTGCAGTAAATTCGAGTTTGCTCCTGACGAATAATTTTCTGGGGCAAAGTAAGCTGACGCACAAAGAATTTACTCCGTTAGCAACTCTGGCCACTGAATGGCAAGCAATTGCCGTATCGGTTGATTCTCCATATAAATCCATCAATGACTTAATGGACCAGATCAAGAAGGATCCAAAGTCCATTAAAATAGGAGTTGGCCCTGGATTAGGAAATGATGACCATCTGGCATTTGTACAGGTTGCAGACATGAAAGGAATCACACCAGCAGATTTAAATTTCCTTGTTTATGATGGTGGCGGGGGAGATGTGGTTACTGCTTTGATGGGGAACCATGTGGATGCTGTAACCACATCGTTATCAGAGGTTAAGGACCAGCACTTGGCTGGAAAGCTTAGAATCTTGACTGTATCCTCTGATAAGACATTGGAAGAGCTCGAAGATGTGCCTACACTCCAGGAAGAAGGAATAGATATGGTCTTTCCTCACTGGAGAGGAATTATGGGCCCGCCTGACATGACTGAAGAAGAAATCAAATATTGGGATGAGAAGTTAACGGAAATGGTTAAAACGGATGAATGGAAGAAGTTGCTTGAGAATAATGACTGGGATGACTTCTATCAAAATAGTGAAGAAACCAAAGCGTTTTTTGATGAACAGGAGAAGTTATATAAAGATCTGATCAATGATTCTGGATTGGTTAAGTAAGGGAGCGATTGAATGAAAGCCGTAAAAATAGGAATGCCTTTGTTAATGATCATTATTGCCGGTTTCTTTTTAATCAGCTCATTCGCCATACCAAAGGCAAATCTCGGTAACCCAAACGGGCCTTTATACTTTCCGATAGGATTAAGTATTTTCATGCTGGTGCTTAGCGTCATCTATCTCTTTAACGAATTAAAAACCCTGCATGAACATAATGGGAAAATCCAGGGGCTTTTTGAGGGAAGAACATTTAAATTAATAGCAGTGACCATCGCCCTCGGAGTAATTTACGCTTTTATTTTCGAACCTTTTGGATTTCTGATTTCTACCATTATTTTTCTGGGATGTCTGCTCTTCTATGTGAATGGATGGAAGAAGTGGAAGGCTAATATCATTGTCACGGTTTTATTTTCGTTCATAACCTGGTACGGCTTTAGTGAATTATTGGGTGTGAGTTTACCATAAATATGGAGGTGAAAAGTTAAACATGGATGCTTTCTTGCATGGATTCCAGATCGTATTACAGCCAATGAATATCTTTTGGGTTGTAATTGGCGGGTTTTTAGGCACGATCGTCGGCATGCTCCCAGGCCTGGGGCCAGCTACAGCTGTTGCGGTGTTAATACCCATTACCTTTGGGATGGACCCGACAAGTGCGATCATTTTAATGGCTGCCATTTATTATGGTGCCATGTATGGCGGCTCAAGAAGTTCGATTCTCCTCAATACACCCGGGGATGGCTCTGCAATCGCGGCCACCTTTGACGGATATCCGATGGCACAAAAGGGACAGGCAGGAGAGGCAATGGCCATCTCCGCAGTTGCTTCCTTTATCGGCGGTGTATTGGCGGTCTTTGGTTTTATCTTTTTGGCAAAGCCGCTGGCAAACTTCGCTTTAAAATTTGGCCCATCAGAATATTTCCTATTAATGCTTTTAACATTATCGGCGATTGTATCACTTTCTATCGGGAAAATGGTGAAAGGCTTCATCGCAATGGCGCTGGGTCTTCTGATCAGTACCATTGGAATTGACCCTCAGACGGGTGTGCACCGTTTTACAATGGATATTCCCCATTTAAGTGAAGGTATTGAATTCCTCATTGTTATTATCGGTGTTTATGCAGTAGGTGAAGTTTTTTATAACTTTTTAACGATTGATAAAGTAAAAAAAGAAAAGAAAAAGGTCGGAAGAATCTGGTTTACCAAAGAACAATGGAAAAGGTCGAAGTGGCCAATACTTCGCAGTGCTCCATTAGGGTTTATCGTTGGTGTCCTCCCTGGGGCGGGAGGTTCGATTGCTTCCATGATGAGTTATTCTTCTGAGAAGCAGCTATCAAAGAAGCCTGAGGAGTTCGGTGAAGGTGCTGTTGAGGGACTTGCAGCTCCGGAATCATCCAATAACGCTGCTTCTGTTGGGGCAATGATTCCGCTTTTGACCATGGGAATTCCGGGTTCAGGCACGACAGCGGTCATGCTGGGAGCTCTTATCATGCTGGGAGTGAGACCCGGCCCCTTGCTTTTTGAAAATGATCCTGGAATGGTATGGGCCCTGATCAACAGCATGTTTATTGGAAATATCGCATTAGTCATTATCAATATTCTCCTTGTCGGCTTATTGGTGAAAATCTTGGATACACCAGCTAAGGTACTATATCCGCTTATCATCATGCTGGCGTTTATAGGCACATACACACTCAGCTATAGTACCGTTGATTATTTCCTTCTGCTTCTTTTTGGCGTAATTGGGCTTTTTATGAAAATAATGAACTTCCCAATTGCCCCTCTGGTGCTGGCAATTATTGTGGGCGGGGATATGGAGCAGAATTTCCGGATGGCCCTGACTTCATCTAACGGCAGCTTTAGTATATTCTTTTCTTCTGGTATATCGATTACACTGATTGTGCTGACTGTACTTTCTTTGTTATATCCAATTGTGATCAATAAGTTCAAGAAGAAAAGCAGAAATGATGATAAAGATGCTATCTCTGCTTAATATGGATCCAGGAAAGTCCACCAGAATAATGGTGGATTTTCCTTTTTGCGCCGAAGGAGAAACATTATGAAAAAGAAGCTTCTAATGATTATAGCAATCGTGCTGTATATTTTCTTTTTTATCCTCCCGATGCAATGGAATATAAAAGTACAGTCGCTCGTCGCGCTTGTGATTATCCAGCTATTATGGGTGGGAAACGTATTTCCCCTGGCCTACAGCTCACTACTAGTCATGCTGATGTTTTCCTTTCATTTTTTTACTTATGAAGAGGTGCTGGCATATATTAGTTCTGATGTTGTCTGGCTGCTGGTTTCTACATTTATCATCTCAAGAGCCTTTATCGATACTGGATTAGCCGACAGGCTTTCTTTGGTGATTTTGAAATGGTCGCGCGGTGCAGGCAAGGTGCTAGTCTTCATCTCATTTTTCCTTGTCTTTATTTTATCGGTCCTTGTACCGTCCAATGTCGGGAAAGCAAGTCTTATTTCCTCCGTATTTGATAGTCTGATCAGAAGCTTAAAGTCAATGGACGAATCAAGAAATCTGGCCAAATCCTTATTTATTGGCATCACTTATCTTATTCCAATTACGGGTGTTTTTGTAGCTACAGGAGCAAGTTCAACGATTTATGCTTACAGTCTTTTGTCCGATAGTGGCCATCATATTGATTATCTGCAATGGACTCTTACTTTTGGAGTGCCAATCGCTATTTTTGCCGTGCTGCTCGGTCTGGCATTCATCATCATGTTTCCTCCGGAGAAAATGAACAAAGAGCATTTGCTGTGTCTGATTGAAGCCAAAATCAGTGAACTGGGAAAGATCAGTGCAAGAGAAAAGAAAATGCTTGCGATTATGGGCGTTACACTTACTCTTTGGATCACGCAGACTATACATGGATACTCAATTCCTCTCATTGGACTATTGGGCGCCTGTCTGACCATATTCCCCGGAATAGGAGTCTGGGAATGGGAACGGGCAAGAAAATCGATTAATTGGGATATCGTTCTGTTTTTTGCTTCTACGCTCATGGTCTCAGGGATGCTGTTAAGTACAGGCACCATCGATTTTCTGGTTAAGTATCTCGCCCCAATCCTTGCTCTGAAGACTCCGTTTATGACTGTTTTGATCTTAATTCTATTAACTTCATTGATGAGAATCATGTTTGTGAATGTCTTAGGTTTCCTGGCCATCATGCTCCCTTTAGTTATTTCACTGGGGGATGTATTAAGCGGCTTCCCGGCCCTGAACCTGGTGAAGGCCGTGCTTTTGGCAGGTATTCCAGGCTTCTTCTTTATCACCCAATCACCTGTCCATTTAATCAGTTATTCATATGGCCATTTTAGTGAGAAAGATCTGCTTAAAGCGGGTGCTGTTTCCTTTTTGATTTGGATCGGGGTTATTTTAGGAGCATTCGCATTTTATTGGCAGGGATGAGGCGGCTTACGGCTGTCTCTTCTTCTATTTTGAAGAAAAATGGCGTGCTCACTTAACTCAGCACGCCATTCTAGTTATTTAATTGAAGCCTTGGATTGGTTCACTGCGAATGAGGCGGCCTGAGTTCCAGCGACTTTGCCATAAACGGCACCGGACATTAAACCTGATCCGCCTGGATAGTTTTTATAAAAGATTCCGCCGACCATCTCTCCTGCTGCAAAAAGCCCTGGAATTGGGGTCTGTTCTTTATTTAGTACTTCTCCATCGGTGTTAACATGTAGACCGCCAAAGGCAAAGGTGATTCCGCAAGTAACCGGGAAGGCATAGAAGGGTCCTTTCTCGATCCGCAGTGCCCAGTTCGTTTTTTCAGGAGTGATGCCTGATGTTGATTTTCCATCTTTGACAGACGGATTATAATCACCATCTTGAACATCATCATTATATTCTTGAATGGTTTTTAAAAACTGTTCTTTTTCAACAGGAAGCTGCTCCGCTAATTCCTGGAGTGTGTCTGCCTGATAAACAGTTGCTTCTTCTAGATTATATTCTTTGCGCAGAAGAGGTCTCACTTGACTATCAAAGATCTGGTAAGCAACATGTCCAGGCTGTTTTAAAATTTCGCGTCCATATTTTGCATAGGTATAGTTCCTGAAATCGGCGCCTTCATCTACAAAGCGGTATCCCTCTTTATTTAGCATGATTCCAAGTGGGTATGAATGCTTCTTGAAGATATCGCCTGGCTTTGTGAAATCACCGACTTTTGGAACATTATAATCTGTACCAATGGAGTGGCATCCTGACCATTCACCAAATGTTTCGGCTCCAGCCTCAATCGCCATACTGATTCCGTCACCTGTATTGAATTCTGTGCCCCGGACAGCAGCTGCTTCCCACTCAGGTCCTAAATTCCTGGAGCGCATTTCTTTATTGGCTTCAAAGCTACCGCAGGCAAGCACGACGCTGTTTGCCTCTACGATAAGTTCTTTCTCTTTTTGCTGAACGACTGCGCCGGTTATTCTGCTGTCTTTGGTTAATAGCTTTGTTGCCTGGGCCTCATACCATATGTCAATCCCAGCTTCCTTAGCACGCTGGAAAAGTGCCTTCATTAAGCCAATTCCTTTTTCCTTAGTTTTAACAGGAAGGCCGCCCCAGAAGTGAATTTTGTCATCCTTTTTAAATGATTGATTATCATAATTCAGTTCAAATTCGACACCCTGAGCTTTCATCCAAACGATTGTTTCGTAAGACTTAGAAACAAGCTGATTTGCCAGCTCCGGTTGGCTCTGGCCGTCAGTCACTCTCATTAAATCATTATAATAGTCAGAAGCACTGTACTCAGGCATCACAATTTTACATGCTTCTTCATCTGTCAATGATGGGATGATTCTTCTGATATCGCTTAAATCGTTATAAGCAAAACGGATAGCCCCATCTGTAAAATAAGAATTGCCTCCGCGCTTATGTTCAGGACCTTTTTCAAGCACCAGGACGCTTGCTCCATTCTCCTTTGCTGAAATTGCTGAGCAGATTGCCGCATTCCCGGCTCCCACCACTACTACATCATATTTAGCCATTTTAAGTTCCTCCCGACGTATTTTTACTATTAATAACTTTATTGTAGGGGGAATAGTAAAATAAATGAAATATTGATATTTTATTGTTAATGATAAAAAAATTCTATTTCAATGGAGGACGAAATGGACGAAAAAGATTGGCTCATCCTGCAGACGATTCATAAAGAACGGAATATTACGAAAGCAGCGGAACAATTGTATATTTCGCAGCCTTCATTAACTTACAGGATTCAGCAGCTGGAAAAAGAATTCTCAGTGAAAATTCTATCACGAAGAAAGAGAGGGGTGGATTTTACAGCTGAAGGGGAATATTTAGTGGAATATGCCAATAGGATGATTCATCAGCTAAGGGAAACGAAGGACTATCTAAACAGTATGGAGGGTGAAGTAAAAGGAGCATTAAGGCTTGCAGTCTCGCAAACGTATGCCAGATATAAATTGCCTGAAATCCTGGCCGCATTTCTAAGTCAATATCCACGGGCAGATCTGAAGTTAAAAACCGGCTTCAGCTATGAAGTCATTCAAATGGTTCATAAAGAAGAAGCGAATATTGGCATAGTCCGTGACCCTTATGACTGGAAGGGGGCAAAAATTTTAATAGATAAAGAGCGAATCTTCATTGCTTCAAACGAAAAAATTGATTTAGAACAGCTCCCATTTCTGCCGAGAATAGATTATAACACTGATCCATCCTTAAGGAATATAATCGATCTTTGGTGGAAGGAAAACTTCGACCTTCCCCCTGCTATTACAATGGAAGTAGATATTATTGATACATGCCGTGAAATGGTTTTGAATGGGCTGGGTTATGGAATCCTGCCGGAAATTTGCCTTAAAGGCTGCACAGATATAAACAGATGGGAATTGAGCTTCAAGGGTGAAAAGCTTTACCGGAAAACATGGCTTGTATTTAATGAAAGTTCACTGGATCTCTCAGTATCAAAAGCTTTTATCGAATTAATCCGCGGCAGTAAAACATAATTTGGGTAAATGACAGTCCGATTCATTAATTTGTCATATTAGCTTGTCCATAGCCATAAACATGAAATGAGTTCGAATTATTTATTTGCTATGGAGGCTTAAAACATGACAAAATTCAAACCTTTCATCGTACTAGCCGCACTGTTGTTTGCCGTCACGCTCATCGTTCCTTCCCTGCTTGTGATTCCTTTTACAGAAGGGAAAGTCAACGGGAAGCTTGGTGAAGAGCTTAAGACCGAGACAAAGAAAGAGACGGCAGCAGAAATTCCTCAAGGGCCGGCCATAGAGGTAGGAGTTTACCGCCTTGCACAGAAGAAGCTGGAGAAGGTTCCGCTTGAAGAGTATATTGTCGGGGTGGTAGCATCTGAAATGCCGGCCGAGTTTGAAGAAGAGGCTTTGAAGGCTCAGGCGCTGGCAGCAAGGACATTTATTGTGAAGCAGTTAATGAATAAAGATAGCGTTGAACTTCCTGAGGGGGCATTAGTATACGATACAGTAACCCACCAGGTTTATAAAAATGATAAGGAACTGAGGCAGCTATGGAAACAGGATTATAAGTGGAAGATCAATAAGGTAAGAGAAGCGGTTAACGAAACAAGAGGACAGATTCTTACTTTCGATGGCTCGCCGATTACAGCTTCCTTCTTTTCAACAAGCAATGGCTTTACCGAAAATTCAGAAGCCATCTGGCCAAATTCCGTTCCTTATTTAAAAAGCGTAGAAAGCAAATGGGATCTGCAGTCGCCGAAGTTTAACGGCAGAGAGGTATTCACTGTTCAGGAATTTGAAAGGAAGTTGGGTGTGACGCTTCCAAATGACAGCACCATCGGCACAGTGACTGAGCGAACAGCCGGACAGCGGGTTTCAAAAGTGGATATTAACGGAAAAGTAGTCAGCGGAAAAGACATCAGAGAGAAACTGGGCCTGAAATCAACAGACTTTACCTGGGAACGCAAAGGTGACAACATTATCATCAACACCCAGGGCTACGGCCATGGTGTCGGCATGAGCCAATACGGAGCAAATGGCATGGCAGCTGAAGGCAAGAACTATAAAGATATCGTTTCCCACTATTATAAAGGGGTAGAAATAGCAGCTTCTGACCAACTGCTGACAAAAGCAACAGCTAAAAAGTAAACGAAAGAGCTGGTTCAAAGAGAATCAGCTCTTTCATTTTGCCCTGCTAACAAAACCAAGAAGCTTGCCAAGCCTTTTAAACTTCCCATAAAAAAGAGCCCTGCTGATAAAATACCAGCACACTGCCACACCGGTCATATCTTTGACAGCATCAATTAAAGTAGCAGACCGGTACGGTACAAATGACTGATGAATCTCATCAATAATTCCGTAGAGACACGCAAAAAGAGCGAGAAGAATATTCACTCCCGGCGTCAGCTTACCTGCAGTCAGCGCTGCCAGAACCAGAAGCACATACAAAATACCAAACTCAATCAGATGCATAGATTCTTTTATAAACCGGTCCACTGCCAAATCCGGCAGCTCCACCACAGCATCAGCCGGCATGCTGGATAAGACCCAAATTAGCGCCATATATAGGACAGGCAGCACACGTAATATCCACTTAACCATCTTTAGTAACTCCTTTTAAAATTTTTTCCCAAATCATGCATAATCCGAAAACGTTTGTCGAAAAATAAGCCCAAAAAATTTTTTTTAAGAAATGTATATAATCCTCTTAATCTGTTCAGACTGATTGCTGAGGTGATGATAAATGAGAGAGGAAGAAAAGAAACGATCTTCTCAAGATTCCAGCTTTAAAAAGTTTATGAAGAAGCGGTGGGCATTCCCAGCTATCTACATTGCAAGTGCAGCAATCATTCTAACCGGTGTTCTTTGGTATCAGACTAGCGATAACGCTACAGACACTGACAGCTACGATTACGAAGCCACAGACATTACCGGCAAAAAGTACGACGAGCCAGCATTGGAAGTTAACCGTTCAATGGAAAACTTCGTAATGCCTGTCAAAGATCCAGACTCAGCTGTCATTCAAAAACAATTCTATGACTATGACGGCAAGGCTGAAGAACAGGAAGCTGCTCTAGTATTTTACAATAACACATACCATCCGAATACAGGTATTGATATTGCCACTAAGGATGGAGAATCATTTAATGTCCTTGCTGCATTAAGCGGAAAAGTTACTAAGGTTGAAGAAGATTCGCTGTTGGGCAATGTTATTGAAGTAGAGCATGACAAAGGAATTGTAACACAATATCAATCTGTTACAGATATGAATGTTAAAGTTGGCGACCAGGTAGAACAAGGTGATGTCCTTGCAAAGGCAGGCGAAAGCTTGTTTAATGAAGAAGCAGGCGTACATGTTCACTTTGAAATCCGTAAAGACGGAATGCCGGTCAATCCGCTTGATTTCTTCAATAAACCGCTAAGCTCTTTACAGGAGCTGGACACAGCTGACAAAGCAGATGCTGAAGAAAACAGCGGTGCAACTGAAGAAAACGATGAGGCTGCTCCTTCCGAGGACAAGTCCTCTGAAGAATCTGCAGATGAAAATGCAGGAAACACAGAAGAAGACGAGTCTGCTGATAAAGAAGAAGACCCAGCTGGAACTTCTGAAGACGAAGGTCAAACTGACGACCAAGTAGAAGAAGACACAGCAACTGAATCAACTGACGCATAAACATAGGGAGTCTGCCGAAATGGCAGGCTCTTTTTTTGGTGACAGGCACCACCCGAATTTTGTCGAACTGATATTTTTAGACAATTCTATCTTCATCCTGTATAATATTTCGAAAAACGAAGTGTTATACAGGGGGAGAATACATGAAGAAACTGCTGTTAACTGGTTTCGAACCTTTTCTTGATTTTCCGATTAATCCTACAGAAAAGATTGTGAATGCGCTGGATGGCAAGGCGGTAGGAAACTATGAAATCCTAGGCCGCCTGCTGCCGGTTGATTTTAAGCTTGCGCCACAGAAAATAGTAGAGGAAGTGACAGGGGAAAAGCCGGATGCTGTGATTTCTCTGGGGCTGGCAGCCGGGCGGACCGCTATCACTCCAGAAAGAATCGCAATCAATTGCCAGGACGGCGAGCCGGATAATAGCGGTGTCGCACCTGAAGACAAACTAATAGAGGAAAATGGTCCCGATGGCTATTTTTCCACCCTGCCGATCCGGCGGATGGTTAATAGACTTAAGGAAGCGGGGTATCCTGCAGCCATCTCAAACACAGCGGGGACTTATCTATGCAACAACGTAATGTATTCCGTCCTTCACCTGTTAAAATCGGCAACCAATGAATTACCGGCGGGTTTTGTGCACATACCGGCATCCCATGCACTGGCGGCTGCCAGTAAGAAAAGCATGGCAAGCTGGTCGGATGCCGATCTGCTGGACGCAATTACACTTATCATAAAAGAGCTGGAATAAGGAGCCGGAATGGCTCTTTTTTAAATGGTTTTCATTATTACTATAGTGTTTTCCTCTAATGTCCTAAAGTTTTCGTTATTCATTTTTCCTGAAATAAACCCTTATATATCAAGGGATGGGTTATTTCTTCAAAAAAATTTCCAGCATGGACTTGACCTGGAAATGATTTTTGTACATAATGAAGTATGAATTTTCTTAAAATTATATGAAATCAGAAAACATTTTTTGATGCCCATCTTCAAACATAAACGGAAAGCAGAATAATGACAACGCTTTCCTAAAGGAGGGAACCAAATTGATTCCATTACTGTCAATGATGCTCATTACAGGGACTTGTCTATTTCTTGCTTTAAGAAAGAAAAGGCCAATCTTCCTGGCAGTCCCATTTCTATCAATCTTTGCTTACTTCCTCATTCAAATCATCCTTGTTCCCGCACCTTTCATGGATACAATCAAATTTATTTTCAGTTTAAGGTAATGGTTTTGTCCGGGTCGGTTTAACCGATCCGGTGAAATAGCAGTGATTCATCTGCACATACCCAATTTAAGGAGTGATTCCTGACCAATAAAATGTGTTCATAACCATTTTTACTGCAAATTTATCATTTTTACCGGGGGTGGAGTTTTGAAAAAAATTGATAAAAAAGTAGCGGACAGCTATTTCCGCGAAAAGACTCGGAATATGATTATTTATTTTGCTATTGGCTTTCTTGCCTCTTTTGGCGTGGTCTTTTTTGCAGAACCCTTAAGCGATATTACCATTAACGGATTCCCGTTTCACTACTTTATGGGTGCACAGGGGGCAGTACTGACGTTTATCATTCTGCTGTTTGTTAATGCCAAAATGGGAGATGCGATTGATCGGAAATATGGAATTGATGAGAACAAAAATGAACAAATCAGTTCTGGGAAAGTTCTTGATCATTAATTAAAGAAAAATGAGGGGATGTTCAACCCTCCGCTATACAGAGAGATAAATGGGGCGTCAAAAAAAATCGATCGAAAAAAAGGGGGATGTTCTTGGATACACAGTTTTTGGTCTCATTATCCATCATTTTAGCTACATTTGCTTTGTATATCGGCATAGCCATTTACAATAAAGCCAAAGAGACGTCCGAGTTCTATGTTGCCGGCCGCGGAGTGCCGCCAATCTTCAATGGAATGGCAATTGGCGCTGACTGGATGAGTGCCGCTTCCTTTATCGGGATGGCAGGAACCATTATGCTTCTAGGCTATGATGGACTTGCCTATATTATGGGCTGGACAGGCGGATACCTGCTGTTAACCTTCCTGTTGGCACCACAGCTTCGGAAATATGGACGCTATACGGTTCCGGAATTCATCGGCGATCGCTTTGACAGCCATACAGCGCGTGTTCTCGCAGCTATTTGCACCATTATCATCAGCTTTACATATTCAATCGGACAACTGTCAGGTTCCGGGGTGGTTATTGGCCGTTTATTTGAAATTGATGCGAAAATAGGCACAATGATCGGGGTGATTCTGATTGCCTTTTATGCTGCATTTGGAGGTATGAAGGGGATTACCTGGACGCAGGTTGCCCAATACATTATCTTAATTATTGCTTACTTAATTCCGGTCATTTTCATGGCGCTGCAATTAACAGGGAACCCTTTGCCTTGGATTTCTTACGGTGATATAGTCGGAAAAATGGGTGAGCTTGATCGCGAATTAGGAATATCTGAATACTTTGCGCCATTCACCAATGGAACAAAGTGGCAGTTCCTTGCCCTTATGTTTACCCTGATGGCTGGTACTGCTGGTCTTCCGCATGTTATTGTCCGTTTTTATACTGTGTCCACTATGAAAGCTGCACGCTGGTCTGGTGCATGGGCATTATTATTTATCGGCTTGCTCTACCTGTCCGCTCCAGCTTATGCTGCATTTTCCCGCTTCATCCTTATGACACAGGTAGCGGGCAGCAAAATTGCTGAACTTCCAGCCTGGACGAAGACGTGGGTGGATACAGGCAAGCTGCAAGTCGCAGATGGAAATGGTGATGGTGTGCTGCAATGGAGTGAACTCATTATTTCGAACGATATTGTGGTTATGGCGACACCAGAAATTGCCAATCTTGGCATGTTTGTTATCGGCCTGGTGGCAGCGGGGGCTATGGCGGCTGCTTTATCAACAGCGGGTGGTTTGATGATTTCGATCTCTTCTGCATTTGCCCACGATATTTTTTACCGGGTGCTAAAACCGAATTCAACGGAAAAAACACGCCTTTCAGTTGCCCGCTGGTCAATCGTCATCGCCACTCTTTTGGCCGGTGTGATCGCGCTTAACCCGCCAGGAGCTATTACACAGATTGTGGCCTGGGCATTTGCGCTCGCGACAGGGACATTCTTCCCGGCTCTCGTTCTGGGTGTATGGTGGAAGCGATCAAACTCACAAGGGGTTATTGCAGGACTGCTGGTCGGGTTAGGTGTTACGCTGGCATACATCTTTGCAGCTAAATATGGAGGATTTACAATCCTTGGAATCATTGATACAGGTGCAGGAGTGTTTGGTGCCGCAGCTGCGTTTGCTGCTAATATTATTGTTTCACTCATGACAGCGGCTCCTTCGCAAAAAATTCAGGAGGAAGTTATGGATCTTCGCTATCCGGAGCAAATGGTATATAAAGATGGTGAAGTATGGATGAACGATGATGGATCAAAATCTATATAACCTGTACAATCTGGAGGCTGTGCGGTTTCACCCTTTTTTTCATGGGGTGGAATCTGACACAGCCCTTTCGCTTTTATCTATGTGCGAAGTACGCCACTACAAAAAGAACGATATGATCCTGAAAAAAAATACACCTCGTGATGGTCTTCTGCTCCTTTTAGAAGGTCTTTCAGAGGTAGTGGTGAAAAATGATCACAGCGGGAGGGAGGAAGTGCTCGAAGTGATCCAGACAGGAGAGCTGATTGGTTTTTCCAGCTTATCCGATTTCCTGGGTGTTTCCAAACAGCCTCCTGCAGAGCTGGTTGAAGTCAAAGCCTCAAGTGAGGTACAGGCGATGTTCATTCCCTTTGAAGTGGTGAGAAAAAGGTGGGGTGATCCGGCAGTTCATGATTACTTGCTGGCTCAGGTAGCTGTCAGATTGAAGGATGTATACACGTCACTTGCAGAACAGATTAAGCTGGCAACAGATTATGGTGAAAATGATGCGCTCATGATCAGGGTTCAGGATGTCATGAGCAGTGAGGCGGCCGCAGTCAGCCCGGCTGCAGCCATTCAGGAAGCTGCCCAGCTCATGCTAAAAAGAAAGATTAGTTCGGTTCTCGTTACAGAAAAGGACAGCTTAAAAGGAATTATTACGGAAAGAGACATTGTGGAATGGGCTGCTGCTGAAGGGGCAGATATGACGGCTCCGGCATGCACCATTATGACAGCCAATCCAATCACCGTATCCAGGTCTGCCTATTATTATGACGCCCTTTCACTGATTCTGTTAAAGGGAATCAAACACCTCCCTGTCATGGAAGATTCAAAGGTCGCAGGGATTGTGACACTATCAGATTTGCTGAGAAAGAAAAATGAGAATGTAATAAAGACGGTTCAAAAAATCGAAAAAGCCGATCGGGACAGCCTGCCGCAAATAAAAACCGGCATCTATGAGATAATGGATTCCTTACTAAGAGACCGTGTTCCTATATTAAAGGCGCTTGATATCATTACAAAACTATACGACCGCCTGGCGGGCAGAATCATAGCATTATCTATTTCAGAACTGAAGGAAAAAGGTTTGCAGCAGCCATGCGAGTATGCTTTCTATCACATGGGCTCAAGCGGCCGCGGAGAACAGTTTATGCTCACAGATCAGGACCATTTCCTGGTTTATGACAACCACTCGAAGGAAGCCGGCGAATTTTTTGAAGAGCTGGGAAAAAGGATCACTTCTAACATGGAGAGTGCTGGTTACGCACGGTGCAAAGGGCTAATGATGTGCAGTGAGAAGAAATGGCGGGGGGCACTGTCCGTATGGGAGGAGCGGCTGCGGACCTGGATGCTTCAATCTACTAATGACAATTTACTGTCAGCGCAGAACTTTTTCTCTTATCGGCTAATTTCAGGAAGTGAAGAGCTTCATGCAAAATTCGAAGCCAGGATTCTGGAGCAGATGAAAAAATCCAGAATCTTTCTATACCGGCTGGCACAGCTTGAAAGGGAACAGCCCATTCCTGCGTTAGGTCAGCCGCTCCGGTCCTTATTTAAGCTGCAGCGCAAAAGCATGGATATGAAAAAAGAGGTTCTATTTCCCTATCATCACAGCCTGCAAATTTTGTCGCTGACGCACGGAAAACTATCAGGAACTCCTCTTGAAAAAATAGATTTCCTAAAGGATAGGCAGGTATTTTCAAAGGAGTTTACACACGACTTGATAGAATCTGTAAGCACTATCCTGACACTGTATGTCAACCGGCGCTGGCAGCAGGAAAAAAACGGTGCGGTCCCATCGTCCGTTGTATCATTATTGAGATTGTCTACCCGTGAAAAAGAAGAATTGATTCTAAGCTTAAAGACATTAAAGGAGCTGCAGAGTCATGCATTGGCAAGATTCACAGTATAGCACTGAAGGAGGCTGGTATGTTCTTACTCAGGAAAAATGTGTCATGTCCGATAAGATATGAAACGATTCCATTATCCACTCCACTTGAAGATCTAAATTTTATTGTCTTTGATACGGAAACAACAGGATTTCAGGTTTCTGCCTCAGACCGGATCATTGAGATTGGCGCAGTCCCGGTGAAAGGATTGCAAGTACAGGAAAAGGACCTTTTTCAGACATATGTTAACCCAAACCGACAAATTTCTCGGGAAATAAAAGAACTAACCTCTATTACTGATGAGCAGGTAAAAGACGCCCCATATGCCCTGGAAGCTATTCAGAGCTTCTTTGAGTATGTCGAATCAAGGGAGGCGGTATGCCTGGTTGGGCATTATGTAAGCTTCGATGCCTTGGCTATAAAGAGTGAATGTAAACGCGAAAAGCTTGTATTAAAAAATTTTCTGACCATTGACACGCTAGATCTGATGGGATATATTGCTCCGTCCTTCGATATGCGAGATCTTGAAAGGTATGCCATGGCATTCGGCACCCGCATATATGAACGCCATCGGGCAGCTGGGGATGCTTTAATGACCGCTTACCTATTTGTAGAGCTGCTTTTTCAATTTCAGCAGAGGGGTTATCAAACCTGGGGGGAATTGATTAAAGCAACAGACAGTCAAATGAGATCTCTGCATTATTAAGCGCTGCAGATATACGTGGTTGGAATGTTGATGAGCGGGTGGTTGATGTAGTTTAGCTAGGGGAAGCCGGCTAAAACCGGCCTTCCATCCCTTTATTGTACATTGATCAGAGCATCGTCCTTGTAAACCACGAGGATTTCTTTACCTGCCCTTTCTTGATAAGACTGTGCTGTTCCATAAGGTACCTTTAATGTAAAATAATCATTCCCGTTTTTAAATTCCACCGTAAAATTGTCTGCCGCACCGGTGATGATGGCCATTGTTTTGGAAATATTCCCTTTAATGATCAGCTTTTGGCTGATGAGGACCATATCACTTTTTATATTGTTCAATGTTTTCAATTCATTGACATCCATCCGATAGCGCTTGGCGATTCCCCAAAGTGTATCGCCCGGCACCACGGTATAAACAGCTGTCTGGTTATTCACAGGTTCTCCTGTATGACGTTCAATGCGAACCTCCAGTGTTTGGCCCGGATGGATGGTATTAGACTTAAGATTGTTTACCGCTTTCAATTCTTTAACCGTCATATCATGCTGCCTGGAGATTTTATATAAAGTATCTCCCTGCTTCACTTTATAGAATCCTGTCAATGCATGGGCTTCTTTTGCTGAAGCGCTGAAACCGGCAGAAGCGATCAATGCCGCAAAAACGGCGCTAGCTGCAGTCATTCCCCCTGCTTTCAGCTTCCTTTTTTTATCATTTTGAATTCTTTCCTTGCGTGTTTGCATTCTATGTTCATCCTATCTTATGGAATATAGTGGATTAATAACCAATTAAATGTATTGTTTCCCGAAAAAATAGTACGGTATATATATCCGCTTCACAATAGGAAGGAGTTCCTGGCTCTTTCATCTTGATTCCGGAAAAACATATAGTTCTATACCTTCATCGATTACTAGATATAAGCAATTATCTATTTCCTAAGATGTGGTTTGTTGACTTCAGGTTGAATGATGCAGCAATGAAGGATTTTGTCGAATCTGAGTGGAAAGTCCCGAAAATCATCGATGCAACGATAAAAATAAGGAATTTCATCACTGGTCTTTAGGCTGTTTAGTTTTCAATTAACTTAAAAATTTTTTGAAAACATTTCTTATTTTGACTTCCAGATGTCCTATTTTCAAAAAATTTACACAAAACCTTGTCCTTATTGCGTTTTTCGTGCATATTCCCTCAACCAAGCTAATAAACTGTTACAAACCTTACAAAGAGAATGTATGAGGTGAGGGTTCGTTTTACTAAAACTAATGAATATGTTGAGGACATGTTTAATTACCGCAAACTGAAAGCAAGCTTTTCAGGCGCATGTACGATTAACATCAATTAATCAGGAATTCATGCGGAATACAGTTCATAACCAGACAGAAAGCGAGTCTCATTTCACACTTCTCACATCCAAATCGGGGAGGGCGAGTGGTGTGCACGATTACATCAAAGAGAGAACTATCAAGATTGGAAAGTATATCGTGGAGACGAAGAAAACGGTTCGCGTAATCGCGAAGGAGTTTGGCGTATCCAAAAGTACAGTCCATAAAGACTTGACGGAAAGACTGCCTGAAATCAATCCTGAACTGGCAAACGAAGTAAAGGAAATCCTGGATTATCATAAATCGATCCGCCATCTGCGCGGCGGTGAAGCCACTAAAATGAAGTATAAAAAAGAAGAAATGGAAGAAGAGCCAGTTAAATGAAAAAAAACAGATGGCGCCTATAAAGGCGTCAAAGGCTAAAGACTGCCATTTTAGCAGTGTCACACTTAATTTTCAATGTTGTACATGAACCTCAATTGCGGCTCCGGGGGCTAAAAGCTCATAAGCTGTTTCCATTGCCTGAATCAGGGCGTGCTCTATGGATTTAAGCCCCTTACCAAGTCGCCTGCATCCTTTTCCCCATTTCGACAAAAACCCTCAAAAAGTCTCACAAAATATGTCAAAATGTTACTGTTTTCACAAGGAATGTGTTAAAATATAAAATTAGGATAGAACTTGGTTCGTAAAGACTAGGACTCCTAAAGAGATGCCAGGCAAAATCATTTCTTTTATTAAAGAACTGATTTTTTTGCGTGGCTTTAACTGCTGATACGAATATGAAATGATCATCTAACTAAAAATTAATAAGCGAAGTTCGCTTTAAGAATGCCTAAATAGAGAGAGCCTTCAAAGGTGCGGACAGAAGCTGGCCATGTTGCAAGGAGGAAAAAAAGAAATGTTAGCTAGGGATATTGGGATTGATTTAGGAACTGCCAATGTGCTGATCCATGTTAAAGGGCGCGGTATTGTGCTGAATGAACCGTCTGTAGTGGCGATTGACCGGAATACAAACAAGGTGCTTGCCGTAGGAGAAGAAGCGCGCCGTATGGTCGGCCGTACGCCGGGTAACATCGTGGCGATTCGCCCGCTAAAAGATGGGGTTATTGCCGACTTTGATGTAACAGAAGCGATGCTGAAGCATTTTATTAATAAACTAAATGTAAAAGGCTTTTTATCAAAGCCGCGCATTCTGATCTGCTGCCCGACAAATGTGACAGGTGTTGAACAGAAAGCGATCAAGGAAGCGGCTGAGAAAAGCGGCGGCAAAAAGATTTACCTCGAAGAAGAACCAAAAGTTGCAGCCATCGGCGCAGGCATGGATATCTTCCAGCCGAGCGGCAACATGGTTGTCGATATCGGCGGCGGAACCACGGATGTCGCAGTTTTATCAATGGGTGACATTGTAACATCTTCATCTATTAAGATGGCCGGAGATAAATTTGACAACGAAATTCTTCAATACATCAAAAAAGAGTACAAGCTATTAATCGGTGAAAGAACAGCAGAAAATATTAAAGTAACGATCGGGACTGTATTCCCTGGCGGCAAGAACGAAGAAATGGAAATCCGCGGCCGCGACATGGTTTCGGGTCTTCCAAGAACCATTACGGTTCGTTCTGATGAAGTTCAGGGTGCTTTGGCAGAATCAGTTGATGTCATCGTTCAGGCTGCTAAAAGTGTGCTGGAACGCACTCCGCCTGAATTGTCTGCAGACATCATTGACCGCGGGGTTATTTTAACAGGAGGCGGCGCACTTCTTCACGGAATCGACCAGCTTCTGGCGGAAGAGCTGAAAGTCCCTGTCCTGATTGCCGAAAACCCGATGGATTGCGTAGCCGTTGGAACTGGCATCATGCTTGATAATATTGATAAGCTTCCGAAGAGGAAGTTTGTATAATGAATGGACCCGCCACTTTGGCGGGTTTTTTTTAGGTGATTGTTGTAAACATTTTTCCATTTAATCCGATGACATATAGGGACAGCATTTTGCAAAACCTGACGTGATTCTTCAAATTTTTAATGTTTATTGCCGGAAAGTTTCTTATAATAGAGCTAGCATATATTGTTCGGAATAAATGAGGGTGAAACAGATGTTTAGAGGTTTCTACACAGCTGCTTCCGGAATGCTTGCACAGCAGCGGAGAACGGAAGTACTGACAAATAATATGGCAAATGCCAATACACCCGGCTTTAAAGCAGACCAGACAAGCTTGAGGGCTTTTCCGGAAATGCTTTTACAGCGCATGGGGCAGCATAGCATACCGACGGAAAATGGACTAAACCTTCCTTTTAATAATGAAGTTGGCAGATTAACTACAGGAGTTTATATGCAGGAGACGCTTCCGTCCTTCTTGCAGGGAGATATGAAGGAAACAGGCCTCGGGACAGACCTGGCATTACTGGATCTTAATATGCCGGCAAATCAGGATACAGGGTTAAGAGGAACGGTCTTTTATACCGCAGCTGGAATGGATGGCGAGCCGCGCTATACGAGGAATGGGAATTTTACCATCGATGCCGGAGGTTATTTGACGACAGCAGGCGGATTATATATTTTGGATAATGCGGGTGAGCGGATTCAGCTTTCCAGTGACCGTTTTACTGTAAGTGAAGATGGTATGATTACGGGTGAAGCGGGTGAAACTGCCAGACTCGGCATCACTTTTGCCCAAAATCCCGAAAGCCTGCGAAAAGAAGGAGACGGCCTTTTTGCAGTGACTGAAGAGAGCGTTCTTGAAAATGCCTATAATGCACAGAATGTTCAATTCAAGCTGCAGCAGGGTTTTTTGGAGCGTTCCAATGTAGATGCTTCCCGCACAATGACGGATATGATGGCCGCCTATCGCTCTTTTGAAGCAAACCAAAAGGTTCTGCAGGCATATGACCGCAGTATGGAGAAAGCCGCAAATGAAATTGGGCGGATCGGGTAATGCCCGGCGGCAGACCCGCTAAGGGGGAAAAACAATGAATCGAACTATGATTACAGCCACAAATACACTGGCCCAGCTGCAGAAGCAGATGGATATTGTCAGCCATAATGTGGCCAACATTGATACAGCAGGCTATAAAAGACGTGAAGCCAATTTTACTGATTTGCTCTTTCAGCAGTTCAATAATCAGCCAAATCAGGCTGCTGAAGCAGGGAGGCTGACACCGGCAGGCATCAGGCAGGGAGTCGGCGCTAAGCTGGCACAGTCCCAAATGGTCATGCAGCAGGGTTCATTAAAGGCGACAGACAGGCAGCTTGACCTTGCCTTTACAAAGGAAGGCCAGTATTTCCGTGTGCTCGAGCAGACGGAAGACGGATCTGCAGTGCGATTTACAAGAGCAGGCGCATTTTATTTAACACCTGTGTCCGACAATGAGACCATGCTTGTGACAGCGGAGGGACTTCCGGTTCTTGATGAAAATAATAATTCGATTATAATAAATAGACAGGCGAATAAATTTAAAGTGACTGAATCAGGGAGTTTTTTGGCAGAAGCTGCGAATGGGAATATCCAGGAATTCAATCTTGGAGTGGTTTTAATCAACAAGCCTCAATTCCTGGAGCAAAAAGGCGAAAATCTTCTTGGCCTGCCTGAGGGTATAGACGGCGAAGGGATTTTTTCAGAGCTGAACGGTGCGCTCCGCAGACAGATTGGAATGGCCCAGGGTTCTCTGGAACAATCCAATGTGGATTTATCCAAGGAAATGACAGAATTGATCAACCTCCAGCGGGCCTATCAGTTTCAGTCCAGATCCGTTTCCATGGCTGATCAAATGATGGGACTGGTCAACGGAATACGTTAGATATAAAGGGGAAATAAAATGTCAGTAAACAACAGTAATCAAGAAGCAGTCAAGACGCGTGAACAACTGAAAAAAGAAAGCAGCGAAGAAGAGTCACCGCGTAAAGGGCGGGTTCGCATCCGTCTCATTCCGATCTGGCTTCGGATTATTATTGTCGTGCTTTTAATTTTCCTGAGCGTTATGGCAGGAGCCGCAGTCGGGTATGGTGTCATTGGCGGCGGCGAAGTAAAGGATATTTTTACAAAGTCCACCTGGACGCATATTATGGATTTGGTGGAAAAAGAATAGAAATGAAAAGGAGGGCAGCAAACCCTTCTTTTTTTGTTGGCACTTTGCGCAGCATCGTTTTTTTAGTAAAATGAATATAAGCTATTAGTATCTGGTGCTAAATAATACATGGGAGCGATACATATGAAATTAAATGTAGAAGAAATAAAAGAAATTATCCCTCACCGATATCCATTCCTGTTCGTGGATTCGATTGAAGAGCTTGAGCCTGGAAAAAGAGCGGTCGGCAAAAAGAATATAAGTGCCAATGAGGAAGTATTCAATGGGCATTTCCCTAATTACAATGTGTTCCCGGGATGCCTGACGCTTGAAGCCTGTGCACAGACTGGTGCTGTGGCACTGCTGTCACTGGATGAATATAAAGGAAAACTTGCCTTTTTTGCCGGAGTGGAAAAATGCCGCTGGAAGCGCCAGGTGCGGCCTGGCGATACACTCATGATGGAGGTCGAACTGCTCTCCGTCCGCAGAGGAATCGGAAAAGGCAAAGCCGTTGCGACCGTGGATGGCGAAGTGGCAATGGAAGCCGAAATTATGTTTGCGATTGAAAGATAATGCTAAAACAATCCCGTACACCATGTGCGGGATTTTTTCTGTAAAAAAATATGCAAGTTGTTTCGATTTTTGGGAAATATAAAGGAAGACCAATGCAGCAGGTCAACAATACATCATTTGAAAGGAGCTTTTACGATGAATAAAAAGCTTTTAACACTTATCGGAGGATCCGTTCTTTCCGCCATGCTACTGGCAGGCTGTGCCACTGACGACCAGGAGCCGCCGCCGGAGGATGATACAATCACTGAGGAAAATGGTGATGTGGAAAATGGAGATGTGAATGATCTGAATGAAAACACAGATGACAACGACATCAATACTGATGACGACGGGGACATGATGGAAGACAACAACGAGCCGGGCGAAGATGCTGTGGAAGATAATCTTGATATGCAGGATGAAGATAATAAGGATAAGTAATAATTAAAAGAAAAAACTCCCGTTATGACTGAGCGGGAGTTTCTTTATTTTCTTTTTTTGCAGCAGCCAGGCGGGGCTTGCTTTGCATTTTTTCCTTGAATTCGTCAATCAGGCTGTCGCCGCTGTATCCCTTATCTAAAAGGTCCTGAAGCAGCAATTCGGCGTAATCATTTTTCGTTCTCCTGAGTGATCCCTCAAAAAGGATGCTGATATGGTTTTCCAGTTCGCTGATAGAGGTAATTTTAGTTTGGAATGCGGCTGGATCGTTTTCTTTTTTGGTAATAACAACTTGGATGGTCAGTTCGTCTTTGTCATCAGCGCGCTTTTTGAAGTACTCAAGATAGGATTTATCAACAAAAGCCTCCAGGAGCCAGCTGCTCTTCTCATCTTCTTTATTGATAATCAATCCATCATCCAGTTCAATATCAACCAGGCCCTTTTCTTCCACCAATTGCAGAGAAACAAGTTTAAATGTTTTCATGGCTTACCTCCATCTCCCAAAATAAGTTGTCTATAAAAAAATTATAACACAGCCCAAACTGAAAGCGAATTTGACAGTATGTCGAATTTTCTTTTTTTTCATGCTGAAAATCGAATTTTTGAAGCGGTTTTTTGCAGAAAAGAGGCTGAAAACTAAATTTCATGAGTGTTTTTGCCGAAAAAGCACTGAGAAAAACACATTTTTGCTTTTTTACACAGGGATGAAGTTCCGGCTATGATAAGGCTATCAAGAGAGGAGATGAAAACCATGATCAATCAAGTGACCCTAGTGGGAAGGCTGACAAGGGATCCTGAGCTGAAAAGGACACAGGAGGGAATTCCGGTGACGAATGTGACGCTAGCAGTAAACCGCCAATACCGTAACCAGAAGGGTGAAATCGATGCGGATTTTGTGCAGTGCACTCTATGGAAGAAAACGGCAGAAAATACATCGCAGTATTGCCGGAAAGGAACCCTGATTGGAATAACCGGGCGGATCCAGACAAGGCATTATGATAATCAGGAAAAGAAACGGATTTATGTAACAGAGGTGGTAGCGGAAACCGTCCGCTTCCTTGACCGTAAGAAGGCAGAGGGCATCCCGGTGTCCGTGACCAAGGAGGAGCTGCCATTTTGAATGAAGTGTCTGAAAGAGAAAAGGCATTGGAATATATGCTCGAAAGCCTCATCAAAATGCTTGGAAAATCAAACCACAAAGTCGATGACCTTAACAAGCGCGTTCTCCAGCTTGAATCGTTCATCCGTGAAACGGTCATGCAAAACTGCCATATGCAAAAGCACCAAACACCAAAACGCTTCTCCATCATGAACTGACGGCATCCCCCATTCAGCTGTCCACACAAATTCCTTCCATATAGAGAATCAATCATATCCTCAAAACTCCCCAAATTGGAACCCGGTACCTCTGTGCCGGGTTATTTTTTTGTTGGTAGGTTCATGGTGTTGGTCATTTAGGCTTTCTAAGTTAGGAGAGGTTTGAGCCCTGCGTCTCGCTTTTCACGTTCTGTGTCGGATGAGGATTGAGGACCGGGCAAAGCATGTCGGGTTTACGGATTATATGTCCATAGAAGTCCAAGGTTCGGACCCAAACTCGAATTCCGCATTTAAGTCCGAAGCAGGCCAAGACTCAAAACTGCCATCCCAAATTTACGCAACAAAAGTCGAAAGAAACCCAACTCTTCTACCCAGCACCTAATCTTCTCAGTCCAATGTAAACCCAGCTCTACCGAGTTCCCCTTACATGATTCCTAAAAACTAACTAAAAGTCCTTCAATGCATGAATGCTGCTCTTAATGACTCTCACAGCGAGGGCCTTTTTCTTTTCGTTAAAGGTGTATATGTCCAGGAGGGCTTTTTTCAGGTCGGGATAATGGCTGATGATTTCCCGGATCATCTCCATATCCTTATCATCGGGGTTTTCTTTTAAAACAGACTTGTCCGCCGAGTAGGAGGAGGGGTTCTCCAATTTATCAGTCAATAAGGTCTTGTCCACTTTATAGACTTCTGCCATTTGTACGAGGGTTTGGTATGTGGGAGTGACCTTTCCTGTTTCGTATTTGCTGATGGTTGAACAATCCACTTTCAGCATTTCAGCAGCAAAATCCTGAGTCCACTTTCGGTCCGTTCTTAACTTTTTCAGTATTTCAGGTAAAGACATCCTTTTCACCGCCGTTTACTTTCTTTCTTTTAACTTAGCGGGAATAGCAGCTGAAAAGGCTGTTTGTGAACGCAGATCACAGTGTATTGAGTGATTATTATTCACAAATAAGGAATTGTGTGGTATAGGTAAAAATAACTAGGAGGATTTTCGCGGAATATGTCGAATATATTTTTTTGAAATAATAAAAGGGGGTGATTTAATGGATAAAGGAGTAAAAAACGGGTATCTGTATTTTAAAACAGAAAATAAATGTCTAAATACCAATCATCAGCCAAGCTTCTTTGATGCGCTTCAGCTCATTAAGCTCCAAAATAACAAATCCTATCAAAGAATTCCTCTTAGAAGCCATACTTCACTCATGTTCAACGATATGGAAAGAACTCTTCACTACAAGTTTAACTTATTGTTAAACCAGGTGGCAATTAACGCGGGGAACAAGAAGCCTACATACGAGCTGCTATCCTGTTTTATTATAAAAGAAGGCAGCAAAGTCACTTTTCTGACGCAAAGGCCTAATAAGCAGGAATATGCAAAAATAAAAGAACAGCCTCCAAGCCTTAATGCATATAAGGGGCTTGAAGACTGAATCAACTCTATGAGAGGTGAACCAGATCCCGCAGTTCATCTGTTGAAAGCTCGGTAATCCAGTTCTCGCTCGTAATAATCTGGTCATTAAGGGACTGCTTTTTTTCAAGCATGGCATCAATTTTTTCCTCGAGTGTGCCGGTAGCAATCATTTTATGCACATGAACAAAGCGCTTTTGCCCAATCCGGTAGGCACGGTCAGTCGCCTGATTTTCCACGGCAGGATTCCACCAGCGGTCATAATGAATGACATGGTTTGCTGCCGTCAGATTCAAACCGGTACCGCCGGCTTTAAGCGACAGCAGGAATACTGGGAACTCATGATTCTGAAAACGGCTGATCATATTATCCCGTTCCTGCTTTGGCACGCTTCCGTTTAAAAAGGGCACGTCGAATCCGAATTGTTTTTTCAGCAGGCGGGCAATCATGTTCCCCATCTCGATATATTGGGTAAAAATCAGGCAGCTTTCGCCCTGTTCATGAACAGCGCCGACGAGTTCGCTTAATTTTTCAAGCTTTACAGAACGTTCGAGGACGTGCTTTGGCTTTTCTTCTTTTAAATAAAGGGCCGGATGATTGCACAGTTGTTTTAAGCGGCTTAATAACTGCAGGATTAGGCCTTTTCGCTCAAACCCGGACAGCTTTTCAATCTGTGCAAAAGTATCCTGGACAAGCTGCTCGTATAAGGAAGCCTGCTCAGCAGTCAGCGGGCAGTACTCCTTCTGCTCAAGCTTATCAGGCAGGTTCAAGGCCACATCCTCATCCTTCTTCGTACGGCGGAGCAGGAAGGGGCGGATATAGGCCTGCAGCTGCTTCACTTTATTTTTGTCGTCATCCTTCTCAATCGGCAGTACATAGCGCTTCTGAAATTGCCCGAGACTGCCGAGATAGCCGTGATTCGTAAAATCAAAAATGGACCAGAGCTCGGTCAGTCTGTTTTCCATGGGAGTTCCGGTAAGGGCAATATGGTGTTTGCCTTTCAACTTTCGGACAGCCCGCGACTGCTTTGTTTGTGCGTTTTTAATGTTCTGGGCTTCATCAATCGAAATGGAGCTCCACTCGATTGCTTCAAAATCCTCGAGATCCATATGGGTAAGTCCATATGAGGTCAGCACAATATCAGATTCCATAGCTTTTTCAGAAAATCTTTCGCCCTTCAGGCGGTTTGACCCATAATGAAGGTACACGCTCATGCCTGGTGCAAAGCGCTCGATTTCCTTCTGCCAGTTCCCGAGAACAGATGTAGGGCACACGATGAGAGAGGGGCCGCTGTCTTCATCCTTCTTAACTTTTAAAAGATAGGAGATCAGCTGAATCGTTTTTCCGAGTCCCATATCATCCGCCAGAATGGCACCGAACCCATAGCGGCGCAAAAACAGCAGCCAGCTCATTCCGAGCTTCTGGTAAGGTCGGAGATCCCCCTTGAAGCTGGCAGGGACCTCTTCAAGCGGAAGGTTTTTAATATCGCGGAGCTGCTTTACCATCTGTTTCCATTGGCGGTTAAGCTCAATCTGAATCCGGGCAAATGTTTTAGGATAATCCAGGTCGTCTTCCTGGGTGTTCCCGTCAGCCATAAGCTCCTGCTCGATCAAATCGCGGACATGCAGCCCTTCTTTTTCCGCTTTCTTCATTAAATCCTGAATATGGCGGACAAAATGGGGATCCAGCTTTATCCAGCGGCCGCGAACATAGACGAGCCGTCTTTTTTCCTCGACCATGCCCCGGAATTCTTCTTCTGTTAAGTCAACTCCATTCATGCTGAAGCGCCAATCATAATCAAGCATAGACTGAAGGCCGACAAACGAGGGGCGATGGCCCCCGGTTCCTTTTACTTTTGCTTTTACCTTGAGGCTTGCGTTCTTCATCGCCTGCCACCACGATGGAAGCAGAATTTCCACGCCAAGTGCGAGAAAGGTTTCGCTTGCCTCTGTCAGGAAAGTCCAGGCTTCATCCTCCGTCAGCATAGTCGAAATCTCGCCGGGCTTGCCTTCAAGCCATGGAAAAAGCTCGAGCCAGCGCTGGATCTCTTTTTCTATTGAATCCTCATATTCATGCCAGTCATGCGGATAATTCGAATAGTCCTTGTAATCGGCAAATACATCCGGGTTCATTTTTCCGCGCAGAAATATGGTCAAATCCCAGCTTGTATCAATATCCCCGGGCTCTTCCAGCTTAAGTCCGATCGAGAAAGGAGCTTCATTTGCTTTGACCCCAATCCATTCCTGCCAGCTTTCTTCATCAAAATAAGCGGCAAGATCACGCGGTGAGAGATGTTCACTCCGCAAGGCTTCAAGCTTTTCGCCGAACTGCGCCTTCGCATCCTGGTTTTGATTCATATAGCCGTCAAGGGAGCGGTGAAATAAGTCTCCGATAAATTCCCTGACTGGAGAACCTTCTACTGTCTGCTCCCAAAAGTTTGTGCCGAATTCACTAATCACACTTTCCGGCAGTGCCCAGCGGAATTGATCCTGTTCCCAGGCGGCAAAATCCGGCATCCATTCCTGGTCCACGATCGAATCATAAAGAGCATGTGAAGAGGCCAGCAATATTTCTGCCGTCTCATCCCAGCTCCAATCAATCAAACGGTTGAATTGTTCTGCCGCAAACAGGGTGACAAGCTGCCAGCCTGTTACAGAGATCCCTTTAATCCCGTCTGCCTCTGCAGCATCCAGCATGGTTCCGAAAAAGCTTTCCCTGTGATGGTTAAATAGAAGTGGCTTCCATTCCTTCGGGGGAAGCTGGCGCCCTTCTTCATTTACAGCAAAAATCAGGTAGCGGGCATTGTTTATTGGTTTCACTTTCACGTGGAGAAATCTCGTTTTAAGCATCGATTAGCTTACCCCTTTTGCATTCTTCCTGAAAAGCGCGGAGACGTTTCGTTTTTTCAAGCAGCAATTCAAGAAAAAGCTGCCAGTCTTCCTGACGTTTCAGCTTGTTATACAGAGTGCGAAGCTTTTTCATTTTCCGGACAGCCTCGCGGTAATGATCTCTGTTTTTCATATTAATGTGGCCAGTGATGGATTGATGATATAGCGGCAGAAGGATGGAGGGCTCCTTTTTGCTGATTTCCCTGATCCGGTCCTTGCCAAGAGAATCAAGATCAAAGCCAATGAACGCCTGCAGATCCGCCCATTTCGTGAATTCACCTTTTTCAAAAAGCAAATATTCATAGTCACTGTAGCTGTACGGCAGCGTCTCCATCAAGGCTTTCTCGTACAGATCCATTTTGCTGCTTTCCAGGCAATAAGGAGAAATCGCCTTGATGGACATCCGTGTAAAATCCATGCAGGCATAATAATCATCATTTGTTTTCAGATAATCCCGCAATTTATGGATAAATGCTTCTGCATAAGGACCCATCCGATTCCAGTCCTTATTGGATGAAAAGTAATCGAGCCAGTAAAGCATATAAGGTGTCATTAATTCATTGAGCACATTTAAAACACTGAGTGCCTTTTCGTCATTGCGTTCAAGAATCTGAAGGTGCACATAGCCTGCCACTGACGGCATGTTGGGCTTTTCGTTTAGGGAGGGTTCCAGCCTCTCAATCTCCGCCTCACGCCATTCTTTCTTTTTGAAAAAATGCGTCCACAGCAGCCGGTATAGATGGGTCCGTTCATACTCCATCCCAAACGAACCGGTAATTAGTCCGGCAGAATCATCCTTCAGCTTTTCGATATATTGATCAAAAGCAAAGGGGAGGGAGTGCACTGACAGCTTATTCATGATCTCAACGGAGTCTTCCATCAGGGACTGATAGAGATGGCGGTAATAGCGGTCTATCAATTCCTCGCCATGGCCATACTTTCTGCTCAGCGCCATCAGCTTTTTAAAAGAAAAAACATAGCCGACCAGAAGGTAAAGAAGCTTCCATTCCTGCTCCACTGGTGCTCCCGCTTTCAGGCGCCGCAGATACACATGGAAAAGCTCAGGAAGTACATATGGACGGGGCTCACCCTGTTTTTCCAGCAGCTCGGTAAAGCTTTCCTCGAAACCGTCAATCCAGCCGTCATAGCCTGTCTTCTTCTTCTGGCTGGAGGATTTCAGCAGATCCTTCGCTCTTTGAAGCCCCCAATCCTTGGCCGTCTGTTTTTCCTTAATCGGCTTCCGCCACTCTTCAATCCACATGGACACACTTTTGGCTTTTGAGAGAAGCTGCAGAAAGACCGCAGTCTGATGGCGGCAAAAACCTTCAGCCGGGCAGGAGCACTCGCTCAAATGAATGAACTCCAGATTCAGCTCAACCTTGGCAGGAGTCACATCCTGAACAGTCGCCAACACCTTATCATCTTCAAAGCGAAGCTGATACACAAGCCCCTGCCGAAACAGCATCAGCCCCTTCTGCACCAGGCGCGCATCCTCCTCATTCTCAGCACGCAAAAGCCCCTTCAGCTCATTCGCTGCAAACTCCAAAGGCTCCAAAAACCGCTCCGGAATCATCCTTTCTACCCCCTTGTTGGTGACAGGCACCACCCGAATTTTGTCGAATTTATTAAAGCAAGGCACCTATTAACGTAACAGGCTGCCCTGTAAAGTACATTCCTTTATTATAACATTTTGGACAGCCGGAATGAAGGTGCTCGCTCTTTCAAAAATAATTGAGGGAAGTTCTTAGCAAGAATCGTGGAGAAAAAAGTATAGTGACCCGAAATAAAATGGTATGATGGATTTAACGCTTTAACGGAACAGGGTGGGGAAATGACTGCTTTAAACGCTCGACAAGTGGAATCGGATAAATATTCGCTGCGGGATGCCGGCTTCAAAAAAATGATGATTGCGATGACGAGTGCATCCATTTTAGTATTTGCTAATTTATATTTCGTGCAGCCGATTATGCCGCTGCTGGCGGATTCATTTGACATTACATCGGCAGCAGCCGGTTTATCACTGTCTGCTGCTGTAGTTTCTATGATTTTCGGATTGTTATTCTTCGGATTTCTATCTGATCGAATTGGCCGGGTTTCCATCATGAATATCACACTTGTCTGTACAATTATGCCGCTGGTGCTATTGCCGATTGCGCCTAATTTTGAAACCTTTTTGGTGCTTCGCTTCCTGCAGGGCTTTAGCATAGCGGGCCTGCCTGCAGCAGCTATCGCCTATTTAGGGGAGGAGCTGGCTCCAGGGAGCGTTAGCCTCGGCATCACCATGTATATTGCTGCTAATGCCATTGGCGGAATGGCGGGACGCATCTTCGTCGGGTACATTGCAGATATGGCCAGCTGGCAGACTTCTGTTTACTTCTTATTTGGATTTTCCATTCTATTATTCATCCTATATTTTATGACTCTGCCAAAATCTCATTATTTTAAGCCCAGTAAAAGATCTGTTCAAAAAGACTTGTCAGGCATGGGCTCACATCTGAAAAATACCAAGCTTTATCCTGCCTTTGCGATGGGAATCCTCCTCCAATTCTCGTTTACAGGAGTATGGACGTACCTGCCTTTTTATCTCGAACAAGATCCTTTTAACCTCACTGTAAAAAATATTTCTTTTACCTACCTGGCGTACAGCTTTGGTATAGCAGGTTCCATTCTGGGCGGCAGGATGTCTGCTTATTTCAGGAAAACCACACTGGTTTCGGCCGGAACGGTCATTTTAATAGGAGGGACCTTACTTACCAATGTACATTCTTTATCAGTCATTGTAATAGGTCTATGTCTGACCTGTCTGGGATTCTTTGTGGCACATTCACTGATGGCAGCTATTGTAAATGAGAGGGCTTCCCATCACAAAGCTGGAGCCTCGAGCATCTATCTCGTAAGCTATTACCTTGGAGTTGCAACCGGGGGGACGCTTGCCGGGCTTGTATGGCAGACCGGGGGCTGGACGGGGATTAGTGTGGTTTCCTTTGGGCTGATTCCGGTGGTGGTGTGGCTGTCAGCAGGACTTAAAAGGTTAAGTCAATAATAAGTAAGATAAAAAGTTACTAATACATTGTTTTACATCCCTTTTTTGATGACAGCCAGGTAATGTCTCAAGAAAGGGATTTTTTTTGAGTATCCCTTCTTAAACTATTTGGTTAGAAGATTTGTAAAGAAAAATTACTAAATTGTCATAATTTTTTTACATATTATCAGAAAATATTTCTTCCAAGCCGCATTTTGCACATGTAAATTGGCATGAAAATTGCAAATTACTTTCATAACAATAAATTTAATGCTTAGGAGTGGCGGATATGGCACAAGATCTTCATCCATTATTAAAAGGTGCAATTGAATTACATGTTCATAGTTCTCCAAGCTTGTTTCCAAGGAAGCAAACCGACTGGGAACTAATAGAGGATATAAAGCGGGCTGAGATGTCTGGTGTGGTGTTAAAGGCACATGAAGCTCAGACAGTTGACCGGGCAAGTTTAATCAGAGAAAAAGAGCCAGGAGTTCATGTTTACGGAGGGCTGGTGTGCAATTATTTTACAGGAGGCCTGTCTCCAACCGCAGTAGATGCAGCAATCCGATTAGGTGCAAAAATCATTTGGATGCCTACTTTTTCTGCCGAAGAGCATCAAAGATATTTTGGTAAAAAGAAAACCAAATTCTTTAATAGTAAGCGCTCTATGACACACCCTGGTTCCGGAATTGAAATCTGGGATGAAAACAAAAAACTCCTGCCGGAAGTATATGAAATCTTAGAACTGGTTGCAGAGGCGGATATTGTGCTGGCCACGGGACATCTGGCTGCTGATGAAGTGAGTGTATTAGTGGAGGCAGCTATTGAGAAAAGAGTCGAGAAAATCTTAATTCAGCATACTGATTTAGGTATTGCGAGAGTGCCTTTTGAATTAGAAAAGGAATTAGTGAAAAAAGGGTGCATCCTCGAAAAATGTTATTTAGCATGCAGTGAAGACTTCAACGATATTTCCCCGGAGGAAATGGCAGAGAGCATTAGAGTTCTTGGAGCTGATTCATGTGTAATGGTGACAGATTACGGACAGCGTCATAATATTGCTCCTGTTAAAGCTTTAAGCAACTTTATAGAATACATGCTCAAATATGGAATAACAGAGGATGAGATTACGAAGATGGTTTGTGACAACCCTAAGATGCTGCTGGGGATTTAGAAAGGGTGAAAAAATTGGAAGATGCTGCATTAAGAGAAATTGAGAGAGTTATTCCTGCTGACCGTATTCTCACCAGTCTTGAAGAACTATATTCATATAGCTATGATGCTTCTTTTGGTGAATATTTGCCCCAATTGGCCATTCAGCCTGAAAGTGCGATTGAAATAAGTCAAATTATGAAAATAGCAAACAAGCATAAAATTCCGGTCTATCCAAGAGGGGCTGCGACATCCTTAAGCGGGGGGCCGCTACCTGTTGAAGGTGGAATCGTTCTGGATATGACACGAATGAATAAAAAATTAATCATTGATGGTGAGAACTTATTAGCCATTGTTTCGCCAGGAATCACAACTGGTGAGATTCACTGCCAGGCAGAAAAGGCAGGGCTATTTTATCCTCCAGATCCGAGCAGTTCAAAAGTGTCCACTATTGGAGGGAATTTATTAGAAAATTCAAGTGGGCCGAAGGGACTGAAGTACGGGACTACTAAGGAGTATGTGATCGGATTGGAAGTCGTTACACCCGAAGGGGAGATTGTCCGGACAGGCGGAAAAACGGTAAAGAATGTCACCGGTTATGATTTAACAAGATTAATTGTTGGATCTGAAGGAACCCTTGCGATTGTAACAGAAGCGACTTTGCGGTTAATTCCAAAGCCGAAAGCACGCAAGACTTTGTTAGCTACATTTAGCAGATTAGTTGACTCTGGATACGCTATAACTAAGATTTTGTCTTCAGGAATTATGCCGGCAGCCATGGAATTAATGGATAACGCATGTATAAGGGCCGTTGAGAATTTTAGTCCGTGCGGGCTTCCTTTAAATGCGGAAGCACTTATCATTATCGAAGTGGATGGGCATCCCTTGGCCATAAATGAGGAAATTGAAAAATGTGAAGAGATCTGCTGGCAAGTGGGGGCAGCTGCTGTTAGAACGGCCAGAACAGAAGAGGAAAGAGAAGACATTTGGAAGGCTCGCCGAATGGTTTCCCCTGCCATCACACAAATGGGACCGACTAAAATTTCTGAGGATGCTACCGTTCCCCGAAGCCAAATTCCTGCCATGATGGAGAAATTAAGCCAAATCCGACAAAAGTACGAATTAAACTTGGTGGTTTTTGGCCATGCAGGCGATGGGAATTTACACCCCAATATCATAACGGATAAACGAAATATCGAAGAAATGAAACGGGCTGAAAATGCGGTAAGTGAAATTTTTGAAGCTGCTGTTTCACTCGGTGGAACGCTATCTGGCGAGCATGGAATTGGGACGCTAAAAGCTCCATATATGGAAATGGAGCTTGGGGAAGCTGGCCTTGATCTCATGAAAAAAGTAAAAAACGCCTGGGATCCTAACAATATATTAAATCCGGGAAAGATCTTTCCAAAAGCGGGGCAAACAAAGGTGGTGCTGGTGTAACATGAATGCTCCATTGAAAAAAAATGAAACGGTGAGTGAAGCCAATAAATCTATACATTCGCTTTCTCTCATTTCAAATAAGGGAAATCGGTTATACGATTTGGCCTATGAAGCTACTAATCAGTGTATTCAGTGCGGATATTGTCTGCCTGCTTGCCCAACATACAAATCAATGGGGAAAGAGTCTGCATCCCCGAGGGGTAGAATCAACCTTGTCAAGATGGCAGCCGAAGGGAAAATAGATATTTCAAGCCACTTGTCTGAACCTATTGATTTATGCCTGGGCTGCCGGGCCTGTGAAGTGGCCTGCCCTGTGGGCGTGCCGTATGGGCATATTTTAGAAACAGCAAAAGACGTCATTGCAGAGGACCGAAAGCAAAATGGTGCCGGAACAATGAATGATAAACTGAAACATCTCGTCCTATCTCAAGTGTTTCCGTATCCAAAGCGGATGAGGATAATAGGAAATTTAACATGGTTTTATCAAAAGTCAGGAATTAGAAAAGCAGTGAAAAAAACAAAATTATTGCATAAGATTTCTGAACCGCTGGCTCAAATGGAAAACGTGCTGCCGACTGTAGAGTCTCCCTTAAAGAGAAGCAAATTAGGAACCATCATGCCCGCCAAGGGTCAAAAAAAAGCACGGGTTGCATTTTTTACAGGCTGTATTTCGGATGCCTTGCTCAACAGAACGAATAGATTATCAATCGAGCTTCTGACAGCAGCCGGCTGTGAGGTAGTGATTCCGAAATCGCAAAAATGCTGTGGTGCTCTTCACGCCCATCAAGGAATGATTGAAGATGCAAAGGAGCTTGCGAAGCAAAATATTTCTGCTTTTGAAGAATCGGAATGCCAATACTATATTAATAATGCCGGTGGCTGCGGAGCTCTTCTTAAGGAATATAGAGATCTTATGAAACATGATAAAGAATGGGCTGAACGGGCAGAAAGATTCTCTCGTGCCTCCAGGGATATTAGTGAGGTCCTGGTGGAATTTGGGCCTCTTCCTTTTATCAAGGAATGGACCGGTGTGGTCACCTATCAGGACTCATGCCATCTAAGAAATGTCCAAAGTGTGCATGAGCAGCCTAGAGAATTATTGAAATCTATACCAGGAGCTGCTTTTGCAGAGCTTCCAGGCAGTGATAAATGCTGTGCCTCAGGCGGTATATATAATCTTCTCCATTTTGAGGAGTCCATGAAAATCCTTGATGAAAAAATGAAGAATGTAAAAGAAACGAAAGCAGCAGCCGTTGTCACAACCAACCCTGGATGTCTTTTGCAAATGCGTCTTGGAATCGAACGGGCGGGCTGCAGCGGCCAATTGCAGGGGGTCCATCTAGTAGACATACTGGCAGAGGCTTGCGGAATTTCTTAAAGCCTGTCTATATTTTCCTAATGGTAAAGGAGATCGATTATGAAAATAGGAATAGCCCAAGTTGCTCCTCTTTTTGGAAATATTCAAGCAAATTTAGCGCAAATGCTGGAAATAATGCATGAGAATAACGGGAAAGCAGACTTACTCGTTTTCCCGGAACTATCTTTAACAGGATATGATCTCAAAGACCGGCTATTTGATGCAGCGCTTACAACAGATTCGAAGGAAATTTTACGAATTTGCGAGGTTTCTGCAGCAACAGGTGTAAATGTTGTATTCGGTTTTGTTGAAAAGGGGAAGGGCGAGCTAATTTACAATTCAGCAATGATGATTCAAAATGGAAAGATTACCTCTATTCAGAGAAAAATCTATCCGACTAATTACGGTGTTTTCGAGGAAGCAAAATACTTCGCAAAAGGAAAAAAAGTAAACTTGGATCAAGTAGGCTCTTTTATTTCCAGCATGCTAATCTGCAATGATGTTTGGCATCCGTCATTGCCCCATATTGCTGGACACCACCACACTTCTCTATTGATTGCTTTAATTAATAGTCCGGAAGGCGGCCTCGGCAGTGACTATTCCAGTTCTGCAGGCTGGGAGAGGGTTGGCCAATTTTACGCAAGTGTTTATGGGTGCTATGTAGCCCTGGTAAACCGCGTAGGGACTGAGAATGGCATTATGTTTTATGGAAATTCAAAAGTGATTAATCCATACGGTGAAGTCATTTTACACTGTCCTTACGGAGATCCAGCTGTTCAAATTTGTGAAATTGATTATCATGCGGTAAAAGAAGTACGGAAATTATTACCTATAATGAGAGATGAAGATGTTCATATTACATTAAAACACCTTACAGAGGTTGCGGATCTGGATTTCGTTTGAAATTAGAACCCTTGCATGCAAAGTAATGGATCAACAACCAATACTTATAGCAAGGGTGTTTTTGTTTCTTTTATTTCACTATAATAGTATCCATAATAATTTTCTAAATAATCAATCTCAGGGCGACATTGACAGGGGAAATTTTCTTGAAAAAATTATTGCAATCAAAGATAACAAAAAGATATGTATTTATGACCTTTATCGTCGTCTTTGGTTCACTGGCATCCATTTACTTTGTGACCATGAATGTATTGAATGATTCTGTGCGTTCGGAAATCGAATACCGTAATGAATTATTGTCAAAGACCATCAGCACGAAAACCAGCTTTATGTTTGACAAAATGATTAATGATATCCGTGTTATTTCTGAGTTCGTTCTTAGTAATTCTAAAGAGAATACATATTTTTACCAAAATGAAATGGAGAGGCTCGTTTCTGAAAATCCTCTATATCTATTTATTGACGTCATAGATGAATCAGGTAACTCCATTACCACGATACCAAATGTAAAAAAGTCTGCTCCGGAAGACGTTAATAAGATTTTAGAGAGGTTAAAATGGGCCAAGACGTTTTACATATCAAATCTGCTTACCCTCGATGATGGCCGGAATACGATCGCGATCGCCTATCCAGTCCTGGATGATAGGGGGCAGTATCAAGGTGGCGTCCTTGCCTATGTGAACCTGAATATCCTCTCAGAGTATCTTTCTGAGGGAAAGATAGGTTCAAAGGGACAAAATATTTTAATAGATCGAGATGAAACAATCATTGCACACACTAAAGAGCAGTTAATTGGTGAGTCGCTCAAAGATCATGAACTTGGCCAAATGCTCAGCAACTATCGAATTGGTATATGGGAAGGGTTATTGTTTAAAGAATTTATGCTCGCTTCCTATAGGCCGATTACATTAGGCGGACTGGGTCTTATTATTTGTGAATCCGTCGGTCAGGCAATGGAACCTGCAAGGCAGGTACAGGTGCTTTTGTTTAAAGGGTTTATCATTGTCGTGTTCCTTACTTATTTGCTGACATTGTTTGGAGCATTTCGATTCATAAAGCCGATTACGAATTTAACGAATCAGGCCAAGGAATATTCAGATGGAAAAAGAACAGACTTTGAGCTTCTCCATACGGGTGATGAACTTGAAAATCTTACAAAAACAATGGCAAGCATGGCAACGGAATTGAAAAATAAAGAAAGACATTTGTTCTATATATTAGAATCGATACCATATGGAATCATTACGATTAACAAGGATGGAAGGATTGTTACCTTTAATAAAGGGGCGGAGGAATTATCGGGATATTCCAGAAATGAGGCAATTGGCAAATATATTATTGATCTTCCCCTGAAAAGAAATGAAGCTGATTTCCTGTCATGGAAAACCATAAAAGAAGGAAAGGAAATTAATGAACAGGAAAGCTACATATATGATAAGGACGGCAGAAAGCATGATGTCCGTATATATTCTTCCTTATTTAGCGGGGAAGACCAGAATATTATTGGATCTATCCTCATTCTAAGAGATGTAAGTGATATGAAGAAAATGGAGGAATATTTAAAGCAAAGTGAAAAGCTGGCTTCCCTCGGACAGATGACTGCAGGCATTGCACATGAAATTAAAAATCCTTTAAGTATTATTCAAGCAGCTGCAGAAGCAATCCAGCTGGATATGCAAGATCCTTCTTTTGTTCAGGAAATGACAGACGATATATTAGAAACAACGGATCGATTAAATCAATTGTTAACTGATTTCCTGAATTTATCCAGGGGGGAATCTGATGATGAGCTGGAAAAAGTAGACTTAGCTGCTGTATTGGATGAATTATTAGGGCTTCTAAAAAACAATTTTGCTGAGCAGAATATTACGGTTTCAAAATTCTTTACTAACAAAGAAGCATTTGTGCTGGCAACCGCAGGGAAACTAAGTCAAGTGTTTTTAAATATTATCATTAACAGTCTTCACGCTATGGATAAGGGAGGGCAGTTAATTGTTCGCATATTGGATAAAGAATCGGATTGGTTAGTTGAAATAAAAGATAATGGTTTAGGCATCCCTGAGAGTGAAATCAAGTGGATATTTAATCCGTTCTTTACAACGAAGAAAGAAGGCACTGGGCTAGGATTATCAATAGCTTATGAAATCACAACACAGCTTGGCGGGACCATTCAGGCCAATTCAGATATAAGCGGTACCGTATTACGCGTTCAAATGCCAAAGTTTAATGAAGAAAGGTGAGCTTAGAAGCATGAAAAATATTTTACTAGTTGATGACGAATCGAAAATATTGAAAATCCTAAAATCTTCATTATCCAAGCAAGGCTACAGCGTGTATACAGCAGCAAACGGACAAGAGGCACGAAATAAAATCGCAGATACGAATGCCGATCTCGTTTTTTTGGACTTAAAGCTGCCAGATGCCTCAGGTTTAGAACTTTTACAGGAATTTATCGGACTATACCCTAACAAAATCTATATCATGATGACTGCTTATGGAAATATCGATAATGCTGTATCAGCTATGAAAGCGGGAGCATTTGATTATATGGTCAAGCCCGTAAAATTAAACGAACTCCTCGTTACAATTGAAAAGGCTTTTGAATTTTTGGGTGTAAAGGAAGAAAATAAAATATTGAAAGAACAGCTTCTTCATACTGAAGCTCATGGAGAACTCGTAGCAAATAGCAGTCCCATGAAAAATATTTTAAGGCTGGTAGAGAGGGTTTCAGCAACAGAAGCAAACATCCTCATTCAAGGCGAGAGCGGAACAGGGAAAACAAAAATTGCCAAAATGATCCATAAGCTGAGTGAAAGGAAACATGCCCCATTTATTCCTATAAATTGTGCAGCGATTCCTGAACAATTGCTGGAAAGTGAACTTTTTGGCCATGAAAAAGGCTCATTTACTGGAGCGGTATCGAGCCGAAAAGGGAAATTTGAAGCCGCTAATGGCGGAACGATTTTTTTAGATGAAATCGGTGAAATTTCCCCCTCCTTTCAGGCTAAACTCCTGCAGGTAACACAGGATAAAACCTTCATGCGTATCGGAAGCGATAAATTAAGCAAGGTCGACATCCGAATTATTTGTGCTACAAATCGCGATCTAAAGAAACTGGTAGAAGAGGGGAGCTTCAGGGAGGACTTATATTATCGATTAAACATAGTGGATATTTATATTCCATCGTTAAAGGAGCGAAAAGAGGATATTCCCCCTTTAGTAGAAAATTTTCTTGAAAAGTATCGGAGCAAGCATCAAAAAGATTATAAAACTACCAGGGAATTAATGGGCCATTTAATGAATTACGGATGGCCGGGAAATGTTCGGGAGCTTGAAAATGCAATAGAACGGGCGGTTGTATTATGTGAAGGGGATTTGATTACAATCGAAGATTTTCCAAGGGAGATTCGTGAAATTAAAAATAAAAATCCCAATGATATGATTAAAATAGAAGATAGTGCAACATTGCCGGAAATTATGGATGAAATCGAAAAAAAATATATTCTGAAGGCACTTGATGAATCTCTTGGACAGCCAGCAAAAGCGGCAAGAAAGCTTGGGATTTCCAGACAAAGCCTTTTATATAAAATGAACAAGTATTTTTCGGAGACAATATGACTTCGCCTGGGCTGCTAGCAGATGCTGTTAGCAGTCTTTTTGCTTAACAGGTGAATTGTGTAAATATTTTTTTACACAAAAGAAGGATATCTTTACAAATTATTTAGAAAATTCAATGAAATAAAGGGATTTAAGTTGGCACAGAACTTGCTAGATATATAAGTAAAATATTAAGGGGGGGAGAATTTGGAGATTCTAGAATTTGTCCAACTGAACTGGCCGGAGATTTTAGAGATGACCCTGGAGCATATCGAATTAGTGGGACTTGCAGTTGGCATCGCAATCATTACAGGTGTTCCTTTTGGGATTTATATTTCACAGAAAGAGAGTTTAGCAAGTCTAGTTCTGGCAGTGGCTGGAATTATTATGACTATACCTAGTATTGCATTGTTTGGAATTATGATTCCTATTTTCTCGCTAATTAATCAGGGAATAGGATTTCTGCCAGCCATAGTGGCTTTAATCTTGTATTCACAGCTGCCTATAATTCGAAACACATATATTGCGATAAAAAATGTGGATCCGAATGTAAGAGATGCAGCAATCGGGATGGGAATGACAACCTTTCAGAGACTAATAAAGGTGGAGCTTCCTCTGGCATTTCCAGTCATTATGGCTGGTGTGCGGATGGCGATCGTATTGACAATTGGAATCGGCGCAATAGCGGCTTACATTGGAGCAGGCGGCCTGGGCGGCTATATAGCTCGGGGCATATCAACAAGCTATGCAGTTATGATCCAGGTAGGTGCAATATCAGTTTCTATTTTAGCTATATCAATTGATGTTTTGTTAGGGAGATTTCAGAAAAGGTTTTCTTCTGGTGTAAGTATCAAATCATAAAAGTATAATAGACTGCGAGATTTATGAAAGAAGGTGAAGCAGAATGATTGAATTTCAGAATGTAACGAAGGTTTATGAAAGCGGTGACAAAAAGGTAACAGCCGTCAATAACATAAATTTTCTTGTTGAACCAGGAGAAATCTGTGTGTTTCTTGGCCCTTCAGGATGTGGGAAAACAACGCTGCTCAGGATGGTGAATCGTTTAATTCCTATTACAAGCGGAAGTATCGAGGTGGAAGGGAAAAATATTAATTCCATGGATCTCATCAAACTTCGAAGATCCATTGGATACGTAATCCAGCACAATGGACTGTTTCCGAACATGACGATTGAAGACAATATTAAAGTTGTTCCCAAGATGCTGGGATGGGATCAAAATCGAATGAAAAAACGGTACAGTGAACTAATGGAAATGATGGGTTTAGACCCGGGGCAGTTTCAAAAGCGTTACCCATATGAATTATCAGGCGGCCAGCAGCAGCGAATCGGGATTGCCAGGGCATTGGCTGCTGATCCCCCTGTTATGCTGATGGATGAACCTTTTGGAGCACTTGACCCTGTCATTCGTGACCGTTTACAGAATGAATTTTTGCGGATTCAAAAGAAAATGAAGAAAACGATTCTATTTGTCAGCCATGATATAGATGAGGCAATTAAATTAGGCGACAAAGTAGCCATCTTTGATACCGGGAAATTAATGCAAATTGGCACGCCTGATGAAATTCTGTCTAATCCGAAGAACGAATTTGTCCGTGATTTTGTTGGAGATGATAGAGCCCTGAAAAGGTTAACATTGTTAAAAGTAAGAGATTTAATGGTCTTAAGCGACAGATTTAGAAAAAGCCGATTGAACAGCGAGTGGCATGGACAGGTGATTTCAGTAAATGAAAATCTGAAAACAGCTTTATCACAAATATTGTCTGCTCCAAACGGAGAAATCTGTGTGGTAGATGACCATAACAAGAAGCTAGGTGTACTGTGTGTGTCTGATTTTAATTTATTCACAGAAGTGCACCCAAAAGATATATCAATTGTAAGGTAAGGGGGTGACAGTATGTCTGGGAAAAAGACCGAAAAAATAGTGAAGACAGGTCTATACGTAGTCGTAATCTCCATTTTAGGCTGGGCATACTTTAGCGGGGCATTTCAATTCATCATCGACAACCCTAAGGACCTTTTGTATTTAACTGGCCAGCATCTTAAATTGGTAGGAATATCTGCAGCTCTTGCAATTGCGACCGCAATACCGCTTGGTATCCTAATAACCAGGCCGAAGTTCAAGAAGCTTGATTGGATCGTATTAAATTTTGCGAATATAGGTCAAACGGTCCCGAGTCTGGCTATATTGGCTTTAGTCATGAGCTACTTTGGATTAGGCTGGCAGACTGCTATTTTTGCATTATGGTTCAATTCTCTTCTGCCTATCCTGAGAAATACGGTTGCAGGGATTGAGAATGTCAATCCGCAAATCATAGATGCTGGAAAAGGAATGGGCATGACATCCAAGCAAATCTTTTTTAAGCTTGAATTACCTAATGCCCTGTATGCCATCATGGCTGGTATCCGAACCTCTGTGGTTATTAATGTAGGAACAGGTGCTTTAGCCTTTTTAATTGGAGGCGGAGGTTTAGGAGATCTGATATTTACGGGAATTTCATTATATGATACAGGAATCATGCTTTCAGGAGCGGTTCCAGTCATATTATTAGCTGTCCTTCTTGATGTTTTATTGGGGAAGCTGGAAAAAATAATCGTTCCGCGAGGGCTTCAAAGAACACTGGAAGCAGCCTAGCGATGAGAGTTAAGGGAGGAAATTCTGTGAAAAGTTGGTTCTGTTTATTTCTGGCAATTATTGTGACGGCAACTACCCTAACCGCTTGTGGAAGCTCGTCAGCAAACAGTGAAGGCGGCGGAGGTGATTCAAAGGGAAAAGTGACAATAGGCGGTAAAGATTTTACTGAGCAGCAGATACTGTCCAAAGTAACATCCATTTATTTAAAGGAAAGCGGTTTTGATGTAGAGGAAGCAAGCAATATGGGAAGTGCTGTTGTCCGGTCTGCTTTGGAGAATGGACAAATCGATATTTATTGGGAATATACAGGCACTGGTTTAGTGGTTTACCAAAAACAGGAAGTAGAAACAGATCCCGATAAAGCATATGAAAAAGTTAAAGAAAATGATAAGAAAAACGGGGTCACCTGGTTAAATAAAGCGAATTTCAATAATACCTATGCGATCTTGATGAAGAAAGATACTGCTGAAAAAATGGGTGTAAAAACGATTTCGGATCTAGCCAAAGTGGTAAAGGATGATCCTGGTAAATTAAAATTTGCTTCTAATGCTGAATTCTATGCACGAGAAGATGGAGTAAAGGGTTTACAGAAACTTTACGGATTTAGATTCCCATCCAAAAATGTCGTGAAAATGGATTCCGGATTACTATATAACGCATTAAAGGATGGGCAGGTAGATGTATCAGTTGGCTTTGCTACAGATGGACGCATTAAGGGGTTCGACCTTGTGATTCTGGAAGATGATCAGCAATTTTTCCCTGCATATAATGGGGTTCCTGTTGTGAGAGAGGAAGTTGCTGAAAAATCTCCTGAGGTTTCTGAACTGCTGAACAAATTAGCCGGCCTTTTGGATAATGAAACGATGATGTCTCTAAATTACTCGGTAGATGTGGAACATAAGGATATCACGGAAGTAAGCCGTAACTGGCTGAAAGAGCAGGGGTTAGTGAAATAAAACTCATTCTATAGGAAGTGATTTCCTTGGCGTTTTTCGCTGGAAAGCTTGAGGAGTATTTGAGAACAGAATCATTTAACTCCGTTCATGCAAATGGCAAACAAGCTTTAAAAGAAGCACTTGCTGACATTATTGCCTGCACAATCGCAGGGACTCAAACTGCTGCATTTGAAATGGTAAAAAAGTTTGCAGAAGGACAGTGGGGAACTGGAAGAAGTTCTGTGTTTTCATCTGCTGAAAAAATGAGTGCATCAGGTGCAGCTTTAGTCAATGCTACTGCTGCGAATTCGCTCGACATGGATGACGGTCATCGCCTTGTAAAAGGCCATCCGGGTGCTATTGTTTTTCCGGCTGTTCTTGCAGCCGCGGAGGAGTACAATATTTCCGGTGAAGAATTCATGACGTCCCTCCTGATAAGCTATGAAATCGCCATAAGGGCAGGAATTCTCGCACATCAAGAGCGTCCTGAGTACCATTGTACAGGTTCCTGGGGAGCTGTCGGAGCTGCAGCTGGCTCAGGGCACATTATGAAATTGACAGGAAATGAATTAAACCATGCACTGGGTATTGCCGAATACCAATCAACCTACTCCCCCATGATGCGCTGCATTAAGCACCCTTCCATGCTCAAAGATGGGATTGGATGGGGAAGCATGACGGGAATAAGTGCCGCCTTCCTTGCGAAGGAGGGGTTTACCGGAATTCCTTCCCTTTTTGAAACAATGGAAACAGAGCCTTATTTGCAGGAATTGGGAGAGGTATACCGGGTGGAGGAGCTTTATTATAAGCCTTACGCATGCTGCAGATGGGCACAGCCGGGGATAGAAGCGTTGAAGGAGTTAAGGCTAAAGCATGCGTTAAGGGATTCAGAAATTAATAAAGTTAAAATTTATACATTTACTGAAGCTGCCTACTTAAGCAGGAAGAATCCAAATAATACAGAAGAAGCCCAATATAATCTCACTTTTCCATTCGCAGCCTATTTAGTGACAGGAGAGGTTGGACCTAATCAAGTATTGAAAGAACTAGGTAATCCAGAGATTTTAAATGCAATGAATAAGATTGAAATCTATATTAGTGATGAATTAGATCAGCAATTTCCTAAAAAGGCTCTTAGCAGGATAGAAATTGAGGATAGCAAGGGCCATATCTTTTCATCAAGTGTCCTTCAGGCAAAAGGAGACTATGATTTTCCGCTATCATCTATTGAAAAAAAGGATAAGTTTTATAATCTTGCAGAGCCAATTGCAGGACATGAAATGTGTGATGAAATATACCAATGTATTCAGTAAATAGAAAAGCTCTCGAGCATTAATGAGTTAACGTCATTATTAAATAAAAAACATGGAGGGATTTATCATGCAAGAACGTCAAATTAGCTTTTATAGTGAAGGGTTTAAACTGGATGGCACAATTTATCTGCCGGATGATTATCAGCCAGGTGAAAAACGGCCGGCCATAATTCCGAACTCCGGATATCAAGGTTTTAATCAATTTTACCCCCGATTATTTGCACGCAGCCTGACTGAGCTTGGGTATGTATGCCTGGGCTTTGATTACCGAGGTTTTGCAGACAGCGAAGGAAAGCAGGGCAGAGTTATTTTGGATGAGCAAGTGCAGGATATAAGAAACGCGATTACATTTTTAACAACCCAGGATGAAGTAGATCCTGAAAATATCGGGTTAATTGGCTGGGGCATGGGTGCATCAAACGTTGTGCGCGCTGCCGCAGCAGACAAACGCGTAAAAGCGGTAGCGGGTCTTAACGGTTTCTATAATGGAGAAAGATGGCTGAAGTCCATCCATTCCTATGTTGATTGGATAGAAATTAAAAACATGGTCGAAGCAGACCGTATTCACCGCGTTACAACTGGAAGTTCTAAATATGAGGACCCATTTATTCATTATCCGTTAGATCCTGCTACAAATGATTATGTACAAAAAGAACTTGCACCGCTGTCACCATTTGGAAAACAAACGCAGCTGCAGTTTACCGAATCCATTATCGAGCTGGATGCAGATAAAACAGCGAGTGCGATCGAGTGCCCACTATTTATCGGACATGGAAAAGAAAACCTGCTTCATCCTGTAGAAGAATCACTCCATTTTTACGAGGCAGCAACTGAACCAAAGCAGCTTTTCCTTATTGAAGGAAAACACAATGACTTTATGTATCACGAACACCCGGTATTCCAGGACTTAATTGGACAGCTTGGCCAATTCTTTGGGAAGAGCCTGCAATATAAAACGCTTGAGAAAATTGGTTAATCTCTCTTTGGAGATTTCAAAATAACGAGATTAATCAGAAAAAATCGAGTATATAACCATATACTCGATTTTTTGCTGCCGAGAGTGATCTGATAAATGTACCAGCAGATTAGGAAATCAGCCTAACGCGGATCCCGTTCCTCGCCAGTCTTCAAATCAACAACCTTCACAGGGTTCTCCGGTGCATCAACCGTTTTGCTCGCAGGGGCCGCATTGCCATTTTCCACCCAATCAACTAAGAGGTCAAATGATTGATGAGCGTATGGCAGCAGCGGCTGAAGTTCTTGATCCGGATCGGTGCCTGGGTTCCAGACAAGGCTGTCAACATGGTTCCCGTTCTCGATTGTGTACATGCGGTGCAGATCCTGCTTTCCGGCTTTCTTAACCAGCTTTTGATATCCCTTAGCATGGATTTCCGGGAAGATCAGCGAGTCCAGTGATCCAGTAAAAGAGATGAGCGGCACTTCAATATCCCCGGTATTGGCCACCGCCTTAATATTTTCTTTCACTTCCTTCGGCCGTGTTACATACTTATAATCTTCAAAAATATGATCATAGGACCGGTCTCTCACACCATTAAAGAAGTTCAGGTAATTGCTCCATTCCGTCCTGCCGGGTGCTTCCGGATCAAAATGATCGCGATAGATATTCAGAGAGACAAACCAGTATACCTGGTCATGGTAGGCCCACAGTTTTTCCGACCCTTTTGGCAATCCTGCTTTGTATAGCTCTTTCACCGCTTTTTTCTGTTCTTTGCCGCTGCCATACAAAGCTTCCTCTGAATGATTCACAACAGTGGTCAGAGAGCTGATCAAATTCTCCTTTTTCTCCGTCCATAAAACGCCTTCCCAATCGACTCCTCCATTAAAAAGGCGGGGTTCGCCGGTTTTCTCTGGATTGTCATTTTCAAGGGCATAGCGCACGACGTAGCCCCCATTGGAAATTCCCATCGCATATGTAGGAATTTTATGGTCTTTCAATATTAAATCACTTGCCGGATCTGAGGAATCTGGATCGATCAGTCCATCTGGGTAATGGCTGGCTAAGTACTGCTGTGCGGCTTTTGTAATCTGGCGGAATCGCTGATGCCATTCAGCAACACTATCATCCTCACCGGCCAGCGCATTCTTTACTTTTGCCAATGGGTCAGCTGGATCCTCCTCGCCCTGGGTGCCTTTGTCAATTGCTGCAAATGCATATCCTTTTTCCAGTACATAATCGCTGAAAAGCAGGTCGGTTGACGTTTCATTTCGCGTAGCCGGAATTCCCGAAACAACCAGCCGGCCATTCCAGTGGTCCGGAACCCGGATGACAAACTGGGCATCTTCAAAAATCCCATTTACCTGAGTTCCCGTGACAGAAGCAGGGTTGTACATTTGATGCCAGCCCGTTCCTTCTTCAGCATTTCCCCATAGATAAGGAGCCAGACCGATATTGCCGTATAGGGTTGCCTGCTCAAATTGCAGAGGATTCTTAGTAGTGAGCCAATTGTCGCCGGCCCCGTCGAAGTATTGTTCTGAAACTGCGTGAGCGCCAGGAATGTTCACCTGGTTCGCTAGCGAAGTCTGCTCGGCAAGACTTTCTCCCGGGAATAATGAAAAACTTAAAGCAGAAGCCAGTGATAACGCAATAAGCTTATTTTTCAGTTAAATCCACTCCCTTTTGACAAAATTTGTTACAGTTCCTTCTACTTTTACTAATTATGGGAATCATGGGTCTTAATGATTAATTGTTTGAATTTTCTGTACAACAACAGGGTGACAGGCACCTATACCAGTTATAGACCACTAATCCCTATTCCTATGGTGAAAACCTAAATATTATTGAGCTGTTCAATTTTAATGTCTTTTACCATCCACCTGCAGTAATTTTGTTTTTGCATATTTTCGTCGTTTCCAGAAAATAGATCTGTTATGGATTTGAGGTTAAGGTAATCAGGAGTTTGCTTCTGTGAGTAATAAAAGCAGGGGAAGCTTGACCAGCGGTAGTGTTGCGGAGCATCTGCAATTTTTGCTTCAACAGGATTTAAGTGAATGTAGCGGCTCACTTCCAGCAGCCCATAAAGATCATAAATAGGCTTACTAAAGAAACGTTTCTCAAATAAATGGCCTTGGACTTGATATTTTTTATTGTAGTAATCAGCATAAGCCTTATTAATGGTTCTCATTACCTTGGAAAGTGGGACGTCTTTAGTTTTTAGCATGAGGTGATAGTGGTTTGACATTAAACAGTAGCTGGCAATTTCGAGGCTGGCAGAACGATGAGTGTAGTGGAGGATATACAAAAATGAGATAAAATCTGATTCGTTTTCAAACAAGTTTGCTCTCCAATTGCCACGGCTGACCACATGGTGATAGTGATCTGGACTCCAAATTCTTTTAGGGCGTGCCATTCTTTTGCTCCTTTCGTTATTATCTCTGTATATATTCTCTTCCTTTAGGGAGAATTCCTTTAATTCGACATAATTCGGGTGGTGCCTGTCACCATTTTTCGATGTCACCACCACTTTTTCGATGTCACCAATATTTTTTGAAAACTCTTGAAATAAAACCCCATACCAGCTAAACTCATAATATACAGTTTTTCGTATATTGATCTGAAGGTAAAGAGGTTTTGTGAAATGAGCCGTATTTGGGAAAGTTTATATTCAAAGAATGGGCTGGCCGCCAAGTTTATTGCAAAGGAGCTTATCCGGTTTTCTGAGGGAGAGAGAATTCCCCGGGTAAGTGATTTTACAGAGAAGCTATCCTTGGGCCGTGGAACGGTGCAGGGGGCATTAAGGGTGCTGGAAGATTTGCATGCTATTTCCCTTGAATCCAGAGGTCATCTTGGTACCTTTTTGAAAAAGAGGGACATCAACCTGCTGTATGAGATTGCCGGCATCGGACCGGTGATGGGGGTAATGCCGCTTCCATATTCCCGCAAGTATGAAGGCCTGGCGACTGGTATTGTCGAGGGGTTTGAGGAAATCAACAAGAAGTCTGGACTTGCTTATATGAGAGGGGCGAGAAGGCGGGTCGAATCCCTAAAAACCCGGCGATACGATTTTGCCATCATGTCCCAGCTGGCCGCAGAAGAGGCTGTTCAGGAGTTTGAGGGCTTAGAAATTCTCCATATCCTTGGGCCGGAAACGTATGTAACATCCCATAAAGTTTTCTTTTCGAATCATAAAAGCAATGAGATTACAGATGGCATGAAAGTCGGAATTGACTATTCATCTGCCGACCAGGCCAATATTACCCTCCTTGAATGTGAAGAGCACAACGTTGAATTAATAAAGGTAGACTACATGCAGCTTTTCAATATGCTGAAGAACGGCAGTATTGATGCTGCGGTCTGGAACGTTGATGAAGCGAGAGCACTAAAAACGTTTGCCACCTCTGATTTTAAATCAAAAAAGGCAAAGGAGCTGGCTAGAAAAGCAAACACAGCGGCCATAGTCATTGAAAGTGAAAGAACCAATATCAGAGAACAAATCCAGCTGCTCCAGTTCAGTAAAGTGGAAGAGATCCAAAGGCTAGTGGAGGAAGAGAAAAAATATCCTCACTATTAAGAAACTATGTTCTAGTTTCTTAGCACTATTAATATACTAAATACTGTATTTTGGAGGGGTTAAAAGAATGGATATAAACCAGCTCAAAGAAAGAATGGATATCCTTTTAGCTTCAACTGTGGTCAGCACCAAAGCAGCCGATATAAGCACGTTAGCATTTATGCATTTACAGTCACACTTGAGAAAGGATGCCATAGACGGGGCTGAGATGCTTTTCACGCATTTGCCGACAGCTCTGACGAGAATTGAAAAGGAAGAACTAGTAGAGGCTCCCCATCCTGCTTTGCTGGATGAAGTCAAACAGTCACCGGAAGCATCCACAGCAATGAAGGAAATCGAATTTGTACAGCAGCAATGGAAGAAACAGCTCCCCCAAGAGGAAATCGATTTTCTGCTCATCCATTACACAAATGTACTGCAACTAAACAAGGGAGGAAATTAAGATGAAGATTGTAGTTGGCGGACAGGTTGATAAAAAAGAGATTGAGAGTTTAATAAAGGAGATTGACAGCAGCATAACAACGATGGTCAAGTCAGATCTCGAAGCGGCGATGGCCGTTAAGACAGGACAGGCAGATTATTATGTAGGGGCCTGCCATACAGGAGGCGGCGGTGCTTTAGCCATGGCGATTGCCCTTCTCGGCAAGCCGAACTGCGAGACGGTTTCCATGCCGGGGAAAAAGCCGGTTGAGGATAAAATTGTAACCGCTGTCAGCGAAGGGAAAAAAGCGTTTGGATTCACGGCTGACCATAAAGAGGTTGCTGTGCCTATGATTATCAAAGCTTTAAAGAATAAAAGCTAATCCATTTTATTTGAGGGGGAAAAAGAAATGGAAATGACATTAATTATCCTGATTGGTGCCGTTGCTGCTGTGTTGGCCAATATGAATATTGCGGTTTTCAATGATGGCCTTCGTCCAATTGTCTCAGAACATGTTGAAGGGCGGATGACGAGACGGGATCTTGCCTTCACTGCCTTTGCGATGAGCTTCGGCCTGGTAATCGGATTTGGAATACCGTTTACACTCTCGGCCAGTATCATTCTTGTTCACAGTATCCTGCTGGGGACTGATATTATTGGATTGCTGACACCGAAGAATAAATGGGGAACACCGCTTGCGGCAGTGATTGGCGGTGCTTATGGAGCAGGGCTGTTAATCGGTCTCGAGGGCTTTGTGAAGCTGTTCGATTATCTGCCGCTTAATTTCCTTGAAGCCATGGGAGCGGTAGGAACGCCGGTTGTTGTTACATTTATGGCATTCCCGGCGCTTGCGGTTGCCATGCAGTTTAGCGTGAAAAAAGGGGTTATCACATTTATTGTGTCAGCGCTGATCCGCCAGCTCGCTGTCTGGCTGAACGAAAGCGGAGTTCTTACGATTTCAGGCACAACAGTCACACTGAACCAGGAAGGAATGGCTCTTATCACAGGAATGATCTTCCTCCTTGTTTTTGCCATGAAAGAAAAAGCGGAAGAAGGCTCCTCTATCGACCTTGCTGCGGTATTCAGTGACAAGGTGGCTAAAATCAGAAAAAATGTTGGGTTCTTTATGATCATTGGCGGTCTCATTGCAGCTGCTACCAATCTATGGATCATGGCCGGAGATCCGATTTCTTTAAATCTATTAGCGGAAGGCAAAGCAACTGATGCCGGAATTGCCGCGGCTGCCCGTGCGCTAGGCTTTATCCCGCTTGTCGCCAGTACAGCAATCGCAACAGGTGTATACAGCCCAGTCGGATTCACACTCATTTTCGTCGTCGGATTTTTCTCCCCGAATGTCTGGGTAGCCTTAATCGGCGGTGTCATTATTATTTTCATAGAAGTAATGCTATTAAGCTCCATTGCGAGATTCCTTGATAAATATCCCGGTGTCCGTAATTCCGGAGAAAATATACGCAGTGCGATGACCAAGCTTTTGGAAGTAGCGCTATTAATTGGCGGAGCGAATGCTGCCAACGCGATTGCTCCGGGGTTCGGCTTCTTCTTCATTGCCGGCTTCTATTTGCTGAATGAAGCGGCCGGACGCCCAATTGTCCGCATTGCAGTCGGCCCTGTGGGTGCCATTGCAGTCGGAATCATTGCCAATATCCTGGTTGCACTTGGAATCATGAACATACCTCAGTAAAAAAATTAGAAACGGAGCGGACTGCCATGATACAAACCGTACTTGGAAAAATTGCTCCGGAAGAATTGGGGATTTGCTCGGCTCACGAGCATCTCTCCATTGATCTTTCGCGAGTGAAAAAAGATCCCGATACTATTTTGGATGATGAACAGGGCATGCGTGAGGAATTGGAGGATTTCTATCGTTTTGGCGGAAGGTCGATGGTGGAAGTGACAAATGACGGCATGGGCCGAAACGCTCCCGTGCTAAAAAGGCTAAGCGAGGCAACAGGAGTTCACCTTATTACATGTACTGGCTTTTATAAAGACCCATATATCCCTCACTATGCCGACGGCTGGAAAGCAGAGCAGTTTGCGCAGCATTTTATCAAAGAAGCAACGGAAGGAATCGGAGATACAGGCATACTTCCCGGTGTCATCGGGGAAGTGGGCACAAGCAAAAATGAAATGAAGCCAATCGAACACGAGCTCTTAATTGGTGCCGCGATGGCTGGTGTCGAAACCGGCCTTCCGGTAACCACACATACAACGCTCGGAACACTTGGCTACGAACAGGTGGAGCTGCTGACGAAGCATGGACTTCCAGCTGGTCAGATCATCATCGGCCATCAGGATCTCAACCCGAATAAAGACGAGGTTCTCGCTGTTTTGGAAACAGGAGCTTATATTGCGTTTGATACGATCGGAAAAAATAATTACCGTCCTGATGAAGAAAGAGCTGCTTTTCTCCTGGATTTCATAAAACGCGGCTATGAAAATCAAATTCTGCTTTCAGCCGATTTAACCCGTAAATCGCATTGGAAGAAGAACGGAGGCCCGGGCTACGGTCTTGTGCTTGAGACGTTTATTCCAAAATTGAAAGAATCGGGCGTTCCGGAAAGCATTCTTCATCGGTTCCTGACGGTTAATCCATCCAGAGCTTTTTCAATAAGGGAGCGATCATAATGTCCACATACAACCGAGCCCAATTAAAGTACGCAGATTCAGTTTTGCCAAGCTTATCGATACAGGAAGCTCAGGAAAAGCAATTTAAGCTAGTCGACAGAATGAGCCGCTATTTCAAGGGCAGGCAATTTCTTTCGATGGGAGACCTCGGTGTCTCACCCCAATATAAGCGGCCGGAACAGACGTATCTCGTGGAAAGAGTACTGGCAGATTTCTTTGGAACAGAAGACTGTGCCCTTGTGAGGGGAGCCGGAACAGGTGCGATCCGCACTATTCTCAGCATGCTCCTGTCTCCTGGGGATGAAATGTTCATTCACACGGCACCTGTGTATACGACGACGAAAGAAACATTAAGGATCTTAGGCATTAAAACAGTCCAGGCTAATTACAACCATATTGAGGAAATCAGAACGGCCATCAGAAATCACCAAAATCCTAAAGTTTTCTATATTCAGCATGCCCGCCAGCAGCCGACAGATCATTATGAACTAGCTGAAGTCATTAAAATGGTGAAGGAAGAACGCCCGGATCTTCCAATCGTCGTAGACGATAATTATTGTGCACTGAAGACAAAGGGAATTGGTGTGGAATTAGGAGCAGACTACTCCACCTTTTCTGGCTTTAAGCTTCTTGGGCCGGAAGGAATCGCGGTCATTGCCGGCAAGAAAGACGCCCTCGAACGGGTGCATCACTATAACTACTCGGGCGGCGGCCAGGTTCAGGGCTACGAGGCTATGGAGCTTTTAAGAATGATGACCTTCGCACCTGTGTCACTGGCTATTCAGAACGAGCAGGTGGAAGAGCTCTGCCGCCATCTGAATGAAGGGGCTGTAAAGGGCATTCGCTCCGCCTACATGACGAATGCCCAATCCAAAAACGTTATTGTAGAGCTGGAGGATCCGATCGCTCAACATGTGATCAGCATCAGTGACGAGCATGGGGCGGCCACCCATCCGGTTGGGGCAGAATCAAAATATGAAATCATTCCGATGATATACCGCGTTTCCGGAAGCTTTTTGGAAGCGCAGCCTGAGCTGAAGGAATATGGACTGCGCATCAATCCAATGAAATCAGGAGCAGGAACAATTATCGGCATTCTGGAAAAAGTGATACCTCTTGCAAAAGAAGTGCAGCATCGTTGATACCCGTATATAAAGGGGGAGACTTTCATGTTTTTAGATGTAACAAAGCGCAGAAATCCTAAGCTGATTCAATCAGGAGTTACCTTGCATCAAAGCGGGCTTATACCCCCGAATACGTACGTGATTGACCTTGATATCCTTGGAGAGAATGCAGAGGCTCTGGCTGATACAGCAAAGTATCATGATTTTACGCTCTATTTCATGAGCAAACAGCTGGGAAGGCTTCCGTTTATAGGGAAGTTTATTGCGGAGCACGGCATCGAAAAGGCGGTTGCTGTTGAATTTGACGAAGCTAAAACATTGGCAGAAGGCGGAGTTGAAATCGGAAATGTCGGCCACCTGGTTCAGCCGGGGAAAAATCAATGGAAAGAAGCTTTATCATGGAATCCTGAAGTCATTACCCTATTTTCCCTTGCACGTGCCAGACAGCTTTCTGATGCGGCTTTAAAATCAGGCGTGGTTCAGGATGTACTTCTTAGGGTGTATGCAGAAGGTGATATGATTTATCCCGGACAGCAGGGCGGCTTTCGATTGGAAAAGCTGGATGAAGAGCTTACCGTACTGGCTGGCCTTTCCGGGATTAACATAGCAGGCGTTACAACCTTCCCGAACTTTCAGCTGTCTAAAGATAAGAAAAGCATGGAACCGACTCCAAACCTTACAACCCTTTTAAAAGCAAAAGACATTCTAGAGAAAAAGGGCATCACTGTAAAACAGGTAAACGGTCCAAGTGCGACCAGCTGTGAAACCATTCCGTTCCTGGCAGAACAGGGGGTAACACATGGGGAACCGGGACATGCCCTTACCGGAACGACCCCGCTGCATGCTTACCGGGATCTGCCCGAGAAACCTGCCATTGTATATGTAACGGAAGTGTCCCACCAGGATCAGGATCATTATTATGTCATTGGCGGGGGCTATTACGGGCGTTCCCACTTAACCGGGTGCCTCGTCGGCAGCAATGAAAAAGATATATTGAAGCAGCATGTAAAAGCAATCGAGCCTGATCCTGAAGCGATTGACTACTATGGTGCAATTGAGAGACCGAACGGTTTTAAAGTCTCTGAAGGAGATACTGCTGTTTTCTCTTTCCGGACCCAGGTGTTCGTCACCAGGGCCCATATTGCCCTGGTAAAAGGAATTCAAAGCGGAAAGCCGGAGCTGGTTCACTTTGAGAGGAAGTGGTAAGGATGGCAAAAGCAATTCTGCTGGTGATTGACAGCTTTGGCATTGGCGCAATGGAGGATTGCGGAGAGTTCAATCCTTCTGACTGCAGGGCCAATACCTATAAGCATATCCGGGAGTCGGCTGATTTTTTAGAAATACCCACGCTATATAGGCTTGGACTGGGGGCACTTGCAGATGGGACTGCAGCTCCTGCCAATGCTTACGGCTTTTCTGCCTTAGCCCATTACGGGGCAGACACCTATCTCGGGCATCAGGAAATTGCCGGGAGCTGCCCGAAGCGCTCGAATAAAAGATTAATGAAGGATATTCATTCTGATCTCGCCAAGGCATTGATGGTAGCAGGCTATCGGGTTGAATATCCATGGAGTGACCGGCCGGTGCTTTTAGTGGATGGTGCCTGTGTCATCGGGGATAACCTTGAGTCCTCGCTCGGAAATATCATCAATTTAACGGCAGATTTTAATAAAATGCCCTTCAAGAAATTAAAGGAAGTCGGAAAAATTGTCCGCAGGAATTTAGACACCAGCCGGGTCATTGCGTTTGGAGGACCCTATACGACCATTGAACATATCCTGTCAGTTGTACAGGAGAAAAATCCAGGCCAGTGGGGAGTAGATGCCCCGAAGGCAAAGGTATACGGTAAAGGCTATGAAGTCTATCATATGGGATACGGTGTAAATATAGACGGACAATTTCCGATGATCGCTGCCCGCCATGGCCTTAAAGTTCACCGGATTGGCAAAACGGCGGATGTTCTGCATGGCGAAGGGCCGGCAAATCCCATTGTTGATACAGAAAAAGTCCTGCAGGCTTTAGAGAATTCGTATGTAAAAGAAAAAGAGGATGCTGCGTTTTTGGTCAATATACAGGAAACAGATCTGGCAGGACATGCCCAGGATACAGATTGGTATGCGCGTCTGCTTAACACAACCGATCAGTGGCTCGCAAAATTCCTGCCCAGAATGGAAACAGACGATTTGATTCTAATCATGGCCGATCATGGCAACGACCCGACCATCGGCCATTCCAACCATACGAGGGAATACGTCCCGATCCTTGCTGCCGGTAAGCGGGTAAAACCGGTTAACATCGGAAAAAGAAACTCGATGGCTGACGTTGGGGCAACATTCAGCGAGTTTTTCGGATTGCCTGCGACTGAGGAAGGCGAAAGTTTTTTAAAGATGATAATAGATTAAGTGAGATGCTGGAGCCAGAATGGTTTCAGTATTTTTTTGTATTTTCGATTTTTCTAGTGCTATTTAACCGGGTTAAAAGTTATAATTCATATATGAAATATTTACTGATGGAGTGAAATTTATGAAAAAGCTCAGCAATAGAATTGCACTGGTCATGGCTCTTGGAATGGCAATTGTTTTACTCGGAAACATTTCTATGCTCTATTTAAGCACAAAAAGTTCAGTAGAGTCCTCTATTGAAAACTTTAGCCTAAGCATTGCAGACAATATTGTCTCAAAGATGGAAACCGAAAAATATAAGGAGTTTTTAAAGAATCCCAATCAGTCGGAAACCTATTGGGACCTCAGGGAACAGCTGAATGATTTCCGCGAGAAAACAGGCGCATTTTACGTCTATACTTTAATGGCTGACTCCGGGAAGAAAGAACTCTTTATTATGGTGGATGGTCTGCCGAATGACTCCGATATTGCTGCAGACATTAAAACACCGACAACGGCTACAACATACGAAGATATTGCTCCTGTCCTGGATGGAAAAGCTTCAAGCTCACCAATCGTTCACGATCCTGATTATGGAGACTACCTTTCCGCGTTCGTACCCATTAAAGCGGATGGAAAAATAATCGGGATATTGGGTGTGGATATCAATGCAGAGAATGTTAGCAGCATTACAGACCAAGTACTCCTGGAAGTGCTGCCGATGAATCTGGTAATAAATATACTGTTAATCCTTGGAGTGGTCACCATTTTGGCCTGGTTCGTCAGAAAAAGACTGCTCCCGCTGCAAAGCATCAGTTCAGCCGCGCAATTAATGGCTGATGGCGATCTTCGCGGAGCGGAAGAGAAGGCAAGTTCAATTAAAGTAAAAGGAAATGACGAAATTAGGCTCGTGACAGAGTCTTTCAAAAAAATGACCTACCATACAAAAGTGATGGTTGAAGACATCAAATCATCCTCAGAAGCACTCCTGGTTTCTTCGGGTAAAATAGAAAATAAGGTGGAAGAAATCAGCCAGGCCAGCAGCCTGATTGTCAGAGGAATCCAGGAAGTGGCCGGAGCTACTGATACACAGCTGATCCGAAGCGAGGAATCAGCCAAGGCAATTGAAGAAATGGCTGTAGGCATACAGCGCATTGCAGAAGCTTCGACAGATGTGAGCGAACAATCCAATACAGTTGCACAGCAGGTAAAAGAAGGTTTTGATGAAATTCAGTCTATCATCCGGCAGATCAACGAGATCAAAAAAACGGTAAACGATTCCTCTCTATTTATAGAAGAGCTCGGTACACAGGCTACTGAAATTGAGAGTATCGTGAACCTGATATCAGGCATCGCGGAGCAAACCAATCTGCTTGCATTAAATGCAGCTATTGAAGCTGCACGGGCAGGCGAACATGGCAAAGGCTTCGCGGTTGTATCCCAGGAAGTGAAAAAGCTGGCAGAAGGCTCAAAAGCATCAGCTGAACAAATTGCCGAAAAGCTGAATCACTTCAGATTATCTATTGAACAGGCAGTCGGGAATATGCATGCGAGCTCAGGTAAAGTGGAAGAAGGCGCAGATCTTGTCAATAGTGCCGGAGAGAAATTCAATCAGATCCTGCATGCAGTCGAAGGCGTGACCGGGGAAATTCAGGAGGTTTCTGCAGTAACAGAAGAGCTCTCTGCAGGTTCAGAAGAGATTTCTGCTTCTATTGATGAATTTGCGGGTCTGTCAAAAGACACAGCACAAATTTCCCGCGAGGTCGCAGCCTCAACAGACCAGCAGGAGGATGCAGTAGGTAAGATTTCAGAACTGACCCTTCAGCTGAGCAGTCTTTCGAAACAGCTGGAAAAGTCGGTGGAGAAGTTTAAAATATAAAATGCAG
>NZ_JCAXER010000002.1:0-266538 GCF_059758675.1 Cytobacillus sp. GQ23 | reverse complement strand
AAACCCATCCAATCGGATGGGTTTTTAATTTTTAGCTATATTTTAGAGTTGACGGTTTATTAGTTATGGCTGGCCAAACAATTTTGAGGTTGTCGCCAGGCGCTACTGGTTCATGAAAAGAAGTTTTTTCTCCATTTTTCAAAAGTATAAAGCCGCCCGAAGAGGAAGCAGGCATATCAATATTAACATGGCTGAATATATCCTGAAAAATAAAGGGAGTTCTTGGCTTTTCCAGGATTGCAATGGCATCACCAGCAGATATCACATCATCTTCGTTGAGGACAATTCCTTCTCTCTGGAATTCGAGTATTCCTCTGGACAGCTCTATTTTCTTGCCGTTAAAAATGACCGGAATGCTTTCCTGAAGTGCCAGCTGCTTAATACGTGCTAATTCCTTTACAGTCAGAGTGCTTCCTTTTTCAATTTGAAGACTGTCACCATCATCGACTATGCTGTGACAATTCACCTCAAGCCCGTTTTTAAATAGCTTTCCGGAATGGCGCGGGAGAAAAGTATCTTTCTTGTTAATGCTGATTCGAAAAGGCTTTAGTTCGTTTAATAGATTATCCAGATTTAAATATTTTAAGATGTCTTCAGCTGTTTCGGGAACCCTGCACTCTATTTTATCCCGATCAGCAAGAATCTGCTCAAGCGTGGCGGCTTTTTCATTACAGGTAAGAGCAGGATGAATTGTGTATTGCTTTCCGTTAATAGTGATTGATTTTTCAGGAACTTCGTCAATTAAATCCTTTATGCAAACTTCAGCAGGCAATCCGTCACGCCCTTTTGAAACTGTTAAGATATCCCCAGATTTGATTTCTTCATCCAAAGCGCTTGGAAAGCTGTTGCGTGTGATGACTGGGGCTTCTCCATGGCTTCCCGGGATTGTAATGTTTTGCCCATTTAAATTGATAATCATGGCAAGCCCGGGCTTCCCATAAAGCTTATTCATTTTTATTCCTGCTGCCAGCAGACCATCCCCGACTGTCAGGTCTTTAACCTCAAACAGCCGGACAGGCTGTTCGTTGACGTAAACAGTGCAATACTGGACCGGAGCTTTTTTAGCGGCAATTGCGATTCCTATTGGAGTGACTAATTCAGGGCCTTGATTTGTATAATCCGGTAAATTTAGTCCGCTGATTGCATCAATTCCCCTAATGGCAACTCTATTTGCGGGAAGCCCCAGTCTGTTTGCTATTCTTTCAGGGAGTCCAGGTGTTAAGCTCCCGCCGCCTGCCAGCATGACAGCTTTTGGCGGCCTGTTATTAAGCCGCAATATTTCGCCGCAGATGGAATTTGTCAAGCGTTCAAGCGCTGGAGAAATTTTTTCAATTGTTTCTTCTTTACTGATTTCTGATTGGAAGCCTAGAATATCTGTGACAGTAATCGTATTGGATTGATGCAAGTCTCTTTTTGCCTTTTCGGCTAGAGGGAAATCCAGAAGAAGCTGGTCACTGATGGCTTCGGTGATTTCGTCGCCTGCTACAGGAACCATTCCAAATGCAGTAACTGTGCCCAAATCTGTTATGGCAATATCAGATGTTCCGGCACCGATATCAACAAGCGCCACATTAAGCCTTCTCATTGAAGGAGGGATAAGGACATTAATAGCTGCAATTGGCTCCAGTGTTAAGGCTTCCATTTCCAGGCCAGCCCTTTGAAGAGCTGAGATGAGCGACTCCACTACAACCTTGGGCAGGAAGGTAGCAATGATTTCAACTGATGCTTCATCCCCTTGCTGATCAATCAGGCTGCCGATTTCTTCACCATCAAGACGATAGTATAAAACCGAATATCCAACACAATAGTAATAAAAGCTTTTTTCAGCTGCCTGCTTTTCTGCAGCGATTGCCTGTGCCTGCTGAACAGCACTTAATTCAAGGTGAAGAATATCCTGTTTTTGCATCATCGGTTTGCCTTTAATGCTGACCGATATTTCAGATCTTTCCGTTTTTAAAGCCCTGCCTGCCGCTGCTACACAAACTTTTTTTAATGGGCCATGTTTCACTTCAAGTTCATCCCTGATTTCTGCTATAATCTTTGAAACAGCCGGAACATCATGAATCTGGCCGTCGAGCATGGCCCTCTCTGCATGTTCCCTAATCACGATGTCTTTCACATGGTATTGGCCGCCGTCTTCTTCCAGAATAATTCCGACCACCGTGCGAGTGCCTATATCCAGTGCAAACAGCTTTTTTTGTCCATCCAAAGCAATACACCTTCTTTTTAATTGTCATAGAAATGCTTAATTTAGCCTTAAAATCGCTTTATTACTTAAAAGCGTTTAATTAATAAAGAAATTTTTCGTGACATGTCTGAATAATTCATATATAATAACCCTAATTATAAAAAATGTATCACATATCAAGAGGCCGTAAAAGAGAAAGATGGAAATGTTTAACGGTGTATGCATCCTGAACATAAATCCTGAAACCATCACGGCTAAATCTCAGAATCGAAAGGAAGGGACAGGAAATGAGCAATAATGAGCTAGATAAACTTCGTAATCGAGTGGATGAGCTGAATCTTCAGCTTTTATCTTTAATCAACGAAAGAGCAGAACTTGTTCAAGAAATCGGCAGAGTAAAGGAAACACAAGGGGTTTATCGTTATGATCCTGTCCGGGAACGCAAAATGCTGGATTTGATAAAAGAGCATAATGACGGTCCTTTTGAAAATTCAACAATTGAGCATATGTTCAAGGAAATTTTTAAAGCAGGTCTTGAACTTCAAAAAGATGATCATAGAAAAGCACTTCTTGTTTCACGCAAAAAGAAGCCTGAAAACACAATTGTGGACTTAAAAGGTGAAAAAGTAGGAGATGGCAATCCTCATCTTGTTTTTGGCCCATGTGCAGTTGAATCGTATGAGCAGGTAGCAACTGTTGCAGAAGCTGTAAAAGCAAAAGGGCTTAAGCTTCTTCGCGGAGGAGCATATAAGCCAAGAACATCGCCATATGATTTCCAGGGTCTTGGCCTTGAAGGCCTGAAAATTTTAAAAAGAGTGGCAGATGAATATGATCTGGCCGTTATTTCTGAAATTGTAAGCCCTAATGATATTGAAACAGCCGTAGATTATATTGATGTTATTCAAATCGGTGCAAGAAACATGCAAAACTTCGAGCTATTAAAAGCTGCGGGTGCTGTAAATAAGCCAGTTCTATTAAAGCGTGGAATTGCAGCTACAATTGAAGAATTCATTAATGCTGCGGAATACATCATGTCCCAGGGGAACGGACAGATCATCCTATGTGAGCGCGGAATCCGCACCTATGAGCGGGCAACACGAAATACACTTGATATTTCTGCAGTTCCAATCCTTAAGCAGGAAACACATTTGCCTGTACTTGTTGACGTTACACACTCAACAGGCCGCAGAGACTTGCTCCTTCCGGCAGCAAAAGCAGCCTTGGCAATCGGTGCAGATGGCGTAATGGCTGAAGTTCATCCTGACCCGGCTGTTGCCCTTTCAGATTCGGCACAGCAGATGGACTTAAATCAATTTGACCATTTTATGTCCGAACTTCAATCTTCAGCATTGTTGAGAGTGTGACCTTGGGAAGAAGAGCCGTTCGCGAGAGCAGATCCTTCGGGAGTGGCTCTAATCCGGCTGATAAGAGCCGTTCGCTGGAGCAGATCTGTCAGGAGTGGTTCTAATCCAGTCGATGAGAGCTGTTCACGTATTCTGATTCAGCACAAAGGAACTATTCAAAATATGGAGAGCCTTCTGCTAATAGCAGAGGGCTCTTTTTCGCTTGTAAAGTGAAATATTAAGTTTTTTTCAGAAATATAAGCCTTGACATTGCGGCAATTCCTGGACTGTCGTATGATTAGATACATAATTGTTCATGTGTAACTACTCACAAAATAGGATAAAAAATGAGTAGGTTATGTCGTGTTGCTGTAAAATATAAAGTAATAAATGTGATCGCTAATTAAAGAAGGAGTGTCAGTAATGAATGTAACAATATATGATGTGGCAAGAGAAGCGAATGTATCAATGGCAACGGTTTCTCGTGTAGTAAATGGCAACCCGAATGTTAAACCCGCAACCAGAAAAAAGGTAATGGAAGTAATTGACCGGCTTGGATACCGCCCCAACGCAGTTGCGAGAGGGCTGGCAAGCAAAAAAACGACTACAGTCGGTGTGATTATTCCAGATATTTCAAGCACCTTTTTTGCAGAGTTGGCAAGGGGTATAGAAGATATTGCGACAATGTATAAATACAATATCATTCTCAGCAACTCCGATCAGAATATCGAAAAGGAGCTGCACTTGCTTAATACTATGCTCGGGAAACAGGTGGATGGAATAGTCTTTATGGGCGGCAACATTACGTCCGAGCTTGTTGAGGAGTTTGAAAAGTCTCCAGTTCCAATCGTACTTGCCGGCTCTATTGAAGAAACAGGCAAAATTCCATCAGTCAATATTAATTATGAACAGGCAGCATTTGATGTCACAAAGTCATTTATTGAAAAAGGCCATAAAGATGTAGCTCTTGTGGTAGGACCCCTCCGCGAGCCGATTAATCAGGATAAGAAGCTTGCAGGCTATATGCGTGCGCTGGAAGAAGCTGAAGTATCGTTCCGCGATGAATTGGTGGTTGAAGGAGATTATACGTACGATTCAGGCATAGAAGCCTTTGAAAAACTGCTTGAGGCTGATCCTCGCCCAACTGCTATTTTTGCAGGGTCTGATGAGATGGCTTTGGGAATCGTCCATGGGGCCGAGGATAAAGGCTATGATGTCCCGAAAGACTTTGAGATCATCAGTTCAGACAATACGAGATTGACTTTAATGGTCCGTCCTCAGCTGACATCAGTTGTACAGCCATTGTATGATATAGGTGCAGTTGCTATGAGATTGCTTACAAAACTTATGAATAAAGAATCAGTCGACGAGCAAATTGTTGTACTCCCTCATCGAATTGAAGAACGAAGCTCAACAAAATAAGATATCTGCCGATATAAGTAGAAAGTAAAACGCCTTAATCATAAAGGCGTTTCTTTCTGTCAATTTTTATACTAAAACGTTTAGATAATGCAGTGGATCAGGGAGAGAGAGTATGAGAAAGTTCGATATGTTAACACCTGCAGGGTTAATGGTGGGCCTGGCTATGCTTATTTTTGGGATTATGTGGAATGGAGGAACAGATGGGTTTTTATCATTTGTTGATCCTTCTTCTATCCTTATTGTTTTAGGCGGATTAATAGCCGGGCTGCTTGTTAGTTTTCCTTTAAAAGATATCAGGCATATGGCTGCCGTTTTTAAGCAGGTTTTTACTAGTGAAGAACAAAGCGTAGGAGAGCTGATTGGCATTTTTGTCAAACTCTCTGATCGTGCACGGCGTGAAGGGCTTTTGTCGCTTGAGGCTGAAGTCGAGAAAGTCGAAGATTCTTTCATTCGCAAAGGCATTTATCTGGCGGTGGACGGTATAGAGCCAGATGTGATTACGGACATAATGAATGCGGAAATAATGGCGATGGAAGAGAGGCACAGGAAGGGCAGGAGCATTTTTGAAAGAGCGGGTGAGTATGCACCGGCATGGGGAATGATCGGAACCCTGATCGGTCTGGTTCTGATGCTGAAAAACTTAAATGATCCCTCCACTCTAGGGCCCAACATGGCCATTGCCCTCTTAACTACATTATATGGCTCGCTGCTCGCTAATCTTGTGTTTCTCCCGATGGCAGCAAAGCTGGCTTTAAAGACAGAGAAGGAAGTATTTCTGAAGGAGATTATTATTGAAGGGGTCATCGGTGTTCAATCCGGGCAAAATCCAAAAATTCTGGAGGAGAAGCTGAGCGCTTTTTTATCCTCTAAGGAGCGGAGAGAGCTTGAGAGGGCAGTAAACGCAGGGGAGGCGCTGGATCATGAGGCGTAGGCGAAGATCTCCTGAGCCTCCCAAAGGTGCCCCAAGCTGGATGGTGACTTTCTCGGATCTCGTCACATTAATATTGGTTTTCTTTATCCTGCTATTTTCAATGTCACAGATTGATTTAATGAAATTTCAGGCGATATCTGACTCCTTCCGGGACAGACAGGTTCTTGATTTCCAGCCGTCCATCGTTCCGGCGGAGAATCAGGGAGAAATGGAAGAAAAAACGGAAAAGGAGGAAGACAGCAGGCAATCAGATTCACTTGATAAGCTCCAGGTGGAAATTCAGTCGTTTCTTGATGAGAATGGATTAGAAAAAGTCATAGTGGCAAACAGGACAGAGCGTGGTGTCGTTCTCGTTCTGCAGGAACAGGTTTTATTCGAATCCGGAGATGCCAGTCTGATAGACAGCTCATACCCTTTCCTTGATAAAGTAGGAACCTTGTTGGCAAACATGCCCAATCCGGTTAAGGTGGAGGGACATACTGATGACCGGCCTATTACTACATACAGGTATCCATCCAATTGGGAGTTATCTGCTGCCAGGGCGAGTACAGTAATCAGATATTTAACAGAAGGACATAAACTTGACATCCACCGATTTATGGCTGTCGGCTATGGAGAAACCCGTCCTATCGTTCCTAATTCCGGACCGGAGAATTGGGAGAAAAACAGACGTGTTGAAATCATTATTTCAGATCCGAAATTTAATGAAGAGAATAACAAATAAACAGGTCTGGCAAATGCCGGACCTGTTTATTTGCATATGAAGAAATGTATCTGGCAAATATTTTCCTAGAAAGACTCTGTCATTGTCTTGTGCCGAATGGGATAAAGCACCTTGTCCACCGTACGGGCATTTTTTTCAGTTATTTCACTTTTACGGGGAATTGGCTTATATAAATCAGCCGGATCATCCCATTCAGTTGGAAGAGGAACGGGTGCGTGTTCTTTCCACTTGTTTATCCATTGTTCCGGTATATTGCCGTAACAATTAGAGTTTTCGGTCATTTCAAGCCAAATCATGGCCCATGCCCGGGGAACAACTCTCCAAATATCATAACCGCCACCGCCGACTGCAATCCATTTACCGCCACAGTATTCATGGGCAATTTCATGGGCCAGTTTCGGAATTTCCCTGTAGATCTTTATAGTAGATGATAAATGGGTAAGAGGGTCAAGATAATGTGCATCAGCACCATTTTGGGTCAGAATTACATCAGGCTTGAAAAATTCTGCAATCTCCCGGAAAGCTGTGCGGTATGCATGAAGCCAGGAATCATCTTCAGTAAATGCATCCACGGGAATATTGAAAGAGAATCCATATCCTTTGCCTTGCCCCCGTTCATTAACATTTCCGGTGCCGGGAAAAAGATATCGGCCGGTTTCATGAATTGATAAGGTGCATACATCCGGATCATCATAAAATGACCATTGGACACCATCACCATGATGAGCATCTGTATCCACATACAGTATTCGTGCTTTATACTTCTCCTGCATGTACTTTATGGCTACTGAGCTATCATTGTAAATGCAAAATCCGGAGGCTTTTCCCCGAAAACCGTGGTGAAGGCCTCCGCCAAGATGCAGTGCGTGCTTAGCACGTCCGTTCATAACAGCATCAACGGCTGTCAGAGTGCCTCCTACTAAAAGGGAGCTTGCTTCGTGCATATTGGGAAAAATAGGTGTGTCCTCTGTTCCGAGCCCATAGTTTTCACCGATATCCTCCGGAAGCTGTCCCCGGCCGGCAAGCTTGACCGCATTTACATAATTAGGATCATGAATCAGGTGAAGCTCTTCATCCGCAGCCTGCCGAGGCGGGATAATATGGCAGTCATCAATAGCATCGATATTTTTAAGCAAATCGAGTGTCAGCTTCAGCCTTATCTGATTAAAAGGATGATTTTTGCTGAATTTGTAGTTCAGCAGGTCTTCCGAATAAACAAATACTGAATCATGTGTCATAGTGAAATCCCCGGCATATTTGGCCACAATACATGATGGCCTGCTTTTTTCAAATCTTCAACTACAAGCGTGGGGTTCATTGTCTGTACCCTTATAACCAGTATTTTGAATTTATCATCCTTTTTGTCTGGGTATACAAGGACACTCTGGATATTTGCTTTCCTTTTGCAGATGACTTCAGCGATTTCAAACAGCATGCCCGCCTTGTTAGGCACCTTTACTTCAATCTGCGAGCCTGGCTGATGAGCTCCCGTCAATTGAACTAATGTATGAAGCAAATCTGTTTCTGTGACAATCCCAACCAGTTTATTATCGTTTAAAATGGGCAGGCAGCCAATGCGCTGTTCATAAAAAACCGCAGCAATTTCTTCAGCAAAATCAAGAGGATGACCTGTAATGATTTCTGTCTTCATAATCATTTTCAGCGGCCTTTGCAGATCTTCCTTAAATAGTTCTGTATGAAAAATAGAAGGTGTGGCATCACGAATATCTCTATCTGTTACAAGTCCCTGCAATCTGCCATCTTTATCTGTTATCGGCAAATGACGGATTCTTTTTTCGCTCATAATTCTTATGGCATCGGCAATAGTGTCTTCTTCTGACAAGGCCGTGATATCGGTTTTCATAATTTCTTCTACAATCACTTTAAATGCCTCCTTATAAAAGATATGGAGAAACATTCATGCCGTAATAAATAGTCATGCATGAACTATGTATTTTGTTTTTATTAAGATTTAATACATAAAACGATTCATAAAGCGAAGGCGGTCAAATTGCTGAACAGAATCCTGGTCCACTCTTTTTCCAATGCGGGCCATTAGGCAATTTGCAGGGTGAGAACTGATTTCCGGGTCATCTGTGGCATACCATTCAAGACCGCCGGCATTCATCATCTTTTCCATGATTTTTCGATATTCCCATACATTCAGGCCAGTTCCTTTTAAATCCCAATGCCAATAATATTCAGTTGTTATAACAATATAATCCTCCATTGCATCGTCCATCATAGAAACCTTCAGCAGGTTCTTGCCTGTTCCCGAACCCCGGAAAGCTGGAATTACTTCTATCGCACCCAATTCGATTAAATTATCCATTTTACCCTCCGACCAGCGTTCAAGAGGATCGGGATACAAGTAAGTAACATAGCCGACAATGGTATGTCTGTCACGGGCGACTATAATTCTGCCCTCAGGCAATCCCGCAATCTCTACAAGTGCTTTATGCTGCTGAGCCGGCGGCCTGAAAGCCACAAGATCTTTATGAAACTCATAATCTGCCAATTTTTCAGGTGCAATTGGCCCCTCAATGATTAAATTTCCATTGGCTGTTTTTAATTCCTTTGCATTATACGTTTTTTTATGTTCCATGAATTCACCACCCGGTAGCATGTTCAATGTACCTCTATTATACATAAAAACGAGGATGATAAAGCGCTTTCACATAATTTTCTGTGTAATTAAAATAAGTTTGTGACAATTTTCGAGTTTGTTCACAATTGTATTTTTACTCTATTAAAATTTTAAAAATTGAGAAAATATAATGTTTATACTATAATAATATCAAATCTAAATAAGGGGGAGAACGATTTATGAAAGTGGAAGCGCTGCCAGTAACACAAGGGGACTTCAATTTAAAGAATTATGATGAACTTTATGAAAATTTCAACTGGGCTGATGCAGAAAAAGAATTTTCCTGGAAAGAAACCGGGCGCATGAATATGGCGTATGAGGCCATCGACCGCCATGCGGAATCTTTCAGGAAAAATAAGGTTGCCCTTTATTATCGTGATGGACAGAGAAATGAGAAATATACGTTCAAAGAAATGAAGGAACTATCCAATAAAGCGGGAAATGCATTAAAAGCATATGGAGATGTTGAGAAAGGCGACCGGGTGTTTATCTTTATGCCGCGTTCTCCTGAACTCTATTTTTCCGTGTTGGGGGCTGTTAAGCTTGGGGCTATTGTAGGGCCTCTATTTGAAGCTTTCATGGAAGGAGCTGTCCGTGACAGACTTGCTGACAGTGAAGCAAAAGTCCTGATTACAACACCTGAGCTTTTGGAGCGAGTGCCTGTTGACCAGCTGCCTGCTTTAAAGCATGTATTCCTTGTAGGGGAAAATATCGAAGAATCCGGGCCATATGTAGATTTTAATAAAAGAATGGCTGAATCCAGCAGAAAGCTCGCAATTGAATGGGTAGACGGAAATGATGGGCTTATTTTGCATTATACTTCCGGTTCAACAGGCAAGCCAAAAGGAGTTCTGCATGTACATAATGCAATGATTCAGCATTACCAGACAGCTAAATGGGTGCTGGATTTAAAAGAAGAAGATGTATACTGGTGCACTGCTGATCCAGGCTGGGTAACCGGTACTTCATATGGCATTTTCGGCCCTTGGCTTACAGGGACTTCAAACCTTGTGGTCGGGGGAAGGTTCAATCCGGAAACCTGGTATAAAATGATTGAGGAGTATGGCGTTACAGTTTGGTACAGTGCTCCGACTGCTTTCCGCATGCTGATGGGAGCAGGTGATGAGGTTGTGAAGAAATTTGATTTAAGTTCTCTTCGCCATGTCCTCAGTGTCGGTGAACCGCTAAATCCTGAAGTAGTCAGATGGGGTACAAAAGTCTTTAACATGCGTATCCATGATACATGGTGGATGACAGAAACAGGCGCACAGCTTATCTGCAATTATCCATGCATGGAAATAAAGCCGGGTTCTATGGGTAAGCCGATTCCGGGTGTTAAGGCAGCCATAGTCGATGATCAGGGCAATGAACTGCCGCCTAACCGTATGGGCAACCTTGCGATTAAAAAAGGCTGGCCTTCCATGATGCATGCCATCTGGAATAACGAGCAAAAATATGAATCTTATTTTATGCCAGGTGATTGGTATGTTTCCGGAGACTCGGCTTATATGGATGAAGATGGATACTTCTGGTTCCAGGGCCGTGTAGATGACGTTATCATGACTTCTGGCGAACGTGTAGGACCATTTGAAGTAGAGAGCAAGCTGATAGAACATCCTGCTGTTGCAGAAGCTGGGGTTATCGGCAAGCCAGATCCTGTCCGCGGAGAAATAATTAAAGCTTTTGTTGCTTTACGGGACGGATATGAACCTACTGAGGAATTAGTGGATGAAATCCGCCAATTTGTTAAGAAGGGCCTTGCTGCCCATGCTGCTCCGCGTGAAATCGAATTCCGCGACAAGCTTCCAAAAACACGAAGCGGAAAAATCATGCGCCGTGTGCTTAAGGCATGGGAACTGGATCTGCCAGCAGGTGATTTGTCTACAATGGAAGATTAAGAAAGCTGAAGGCCGCTGTTTAAAGACAGCGGCCTTTTTGTGCTTTGAACGTACAAAATAAAGAAAAGCAGAAATCCAGTCACTGAATTTCTGCTTTTCGTTTTAACCATTTTCAGATGATGTGTCTCCACCTTCAACGGCTTCTGATGGTTTTTCTTCCTTGGGTTTTTCTTCGGCTGGCGGATCTTTCGGTTTTTCTTTCTTAGGCTTATCTTGCTTTGGTTTTTCTTCCTTAGGTTTTTCTTCTTTAGTTTTCCCTTCTTCCGGCTTTTTGCCGATTGCCACTACATTGGAAGGAGCAGACTCTCTGCCGGCAATGTCAACGGCTGTGACATGGATCGAGCCGCTTCCAGCCTTAAAGCTAAGAGAGGAGCCGGCTTTTATGGTAGCGACTTTTTTGCCTCCGTTATAGACGCGGTAACCTATTACATCATTTTCGGAGTGCGCGCCCCATGAAATGGTTTCCCCCGAAGCTTTTATGCCTGGGGCTGCAGGGGCTTTACCATTGTCTTTGAGCTGGTCAGCGCTAGTCAGTATGCTCTTCCAGCGTTCTTTATTCGGAATAAGAGTACTTAGATTTGCTTTAATGCCGAATAGTTTTTGAATATAATCCGGATTCACTACCATTCCAGGTTCAGTAAACTCTGCTGGTGTTGAGTCAAGTGCCATATATTTTTTCTCGCCAATTCGTACAAGTTTTCCATTGCCAAGGCTGTCATCAGCTTTAGTAGGAACAAATTTTGCATTGAATAAATCAGTCTCAACCAGGCCAGCTTTAGAACAAGCCTCTGATGGAAGCAGGCCGGAAATGGCACAGAATGAACGTCTTACGATTCCGCCCGGCATTTTAAAGCTTTCGCTCGGGTCCACAAGGTCAGGGGCAACGTCATATGCTGCATTCATCAGATCTGCCCAGAGATAGTTGGTACGCAAGCTATAGCTTAGAGGCCCTGGAGCTTTTAATGATTTAGGCGTATCATATCCAGACCAGATGCCGAAAGTGACATTTGGGTTGGAAGCGACAAACCAGGAATCTATGAATTCGGTACCGGTACCGGTTTTCCCCGCCCAGTCAGAGCCGAACTTCAATCTGCTCTTAATCGATGTGGCAGTTCCGCTGTTAATAACGTCTCTCATCATATCAATGGTAAGGTACGCTGTCTGCGGGCTAAATACATCAACAGGCTCGGACTTATGCTGGAAAATTACGTTCCCGTTTTTATCAGTAATTTTTTCAATCATAAAGGCGTCAATAAATTTTCCGCCATTTGCAAAAGTAGTAAAGGCGTTTGTATTTTCTTCTACTGTTACGCCATATTCCAGTGATCCGATGGATGTAGACAAGTTTGTATAGTCAGGGCCGATCAGAGAAGTGAAGCCCATTTTCTCCAGGTAAGCTGCTGGCCTCTGCCCGACTATATCCTTATAAAGCTTTACAGCAGGGACATTGTACGAATGTTTTAGTGCTTGTCTCGCTGACACAAGCCCGCTATAGGTTTTCGTATAGTTCATTGGCCAAGGTCTATTTACTGCCGGATTAAGGTGCAGCGGCACATCAGGCAGAATGGTGCCGGGTGAGGCTTTACCAAGTTCCATTGCCGGAGCATACACTAAGAGCGGCTTCATGGTTGAACCATTTTGTCTTAGAGCACTTGTGGCATGGTTCAGCTGCTCACGTTTGTGATCGCGTCCGCCGACAAAACTGATGATTTTCCCTGTCTTATTTTCAATTAAGATAGCACCAACTTCTACGGGCTCCATGATTTGTTTATCTTCACCGGTTTCTGAGTCCTTAATCGTTTCAGGTTTGTCAGGCCCGTAATAAGGGTATTTATCTTTAACCTGCTGCATTTTATCATAAATATCTTTGTTGATTGTTGTATGAATCCGGAAGCCATTCTGGCGGATTGTCCGGTCTGCCAGAGTCCTGTATTCTTCGCGGAGCTCGTCATCTTCTTGTAAATCCCGCTCTTCATATCCATCATTCTTTGCGAGAATCTTAGTCATGATGTTTACTGCGCGTTCTTCTATTTCATATGTTAAATATGGGTACTTTTCCAATGGGCTCTCAGAAGCTGTTGTGAAATCCTTTGTCAGGTCGTAAGCCAAAGCTTCTTCGTATTGCTTCTGGTCAATTTTTCCATCATCATACATTCTTTTCAGAACGGTTTTCATCCTGGAGAACCCAGGTTCCAGATTCTCTTTGACCGTTCCCTCCCTTGTAAAAGGAGTGTAGCCGAATGGACTCTGAGGAAGCCCTGCTATGAATGCGGCCTGAGGCAGAGTTAATTCTTTTGCACTCACCCCAAAAATGCCTTTGGCAGCTGCTTCCACTCCGGCAATATTCCGTCCGGATGCATTTCTTCCAAAGGTGGACACATTCAGATATGCTTCCAATATCTCTTTTTTATCAAAGAATTTCTCCAGACGCAAAGCAAGCAGAATCTCTTTTGCTTTCCGTTCGAAAGAAACTTCATTGGTTAAGATTTGGTTCTTTATCAGCTGCTGAGTCAATGTACTTCCGCCGGATTGAACAGATGAATTTGTTACTTCCTGGAATAGTGCGCGCATAATCGCTTTTGGCACCACACCGTCATGTTCGTAGAAATATTCATCTTCAGTGGCCACTACTGCGTTAATTAAGTGCTCAGACACATCATCAAGCTTAACTTCTTCGCGTTCAAGGTCTGTTCTGAGCTTTCCGAGATATACATTATTTGCGAAGTATAGCTGTGATGTTTCTTCATAGTCATAAATATCTTTTTTCATGCTGGCATAGGATCTGATAGGTTCATCCTTTACAAGCGACGCGAAATAACCGGCTCCGAGTCCTCCCGCAAATGCACCGCCGATGACAGCCAGTATGATAAAAAGCAAAGTAAGGTTCCAGATAACCTGGTAAGTTATGCTCGCACCTTTTGCAGCTTTCTTATTTCCAAAAAGGCCTGGAGTTCGCCTCAATTTGTCAAGTAACATTTGAATCTTTTCTTTCATCATATCAATCCCCCTAAAATCACATCTATTATAGCACAATGTGACAGCCGAATATGACATGGTTCGCCATTTATCTGAAATTTCCTTTTTTGAACAGGCATTTGACATTTGGTTCATTTTTGTGATAAAAATATTCTATCTTAGACGTTAATATTTTACAGGCATTGATGGGAATCCAGTAATGCTTCTATCCCTGTTTCAGAAAGCCGGCGTTTGCTGCGAGCCGGTACAAATAGAAGGATGAAATACCTCCCTGAGCTTTCACTGTCAACCTGCACAGCAGTTATAGCAGTGGACGGATTATCCGTTATTCTAAAAGAGTGGAGGACATTTATCCTCAATCTGGGTGGTACCGCGCAAACTGATCATGCGTCCCTGCATAATTGCAGGGGCGCTTTTTGCATGGTTAAAACCTTTAATGCCTTGAAAAATAGCCGTTAATTAGGAGGAATTAAGATGAGCTTACTTGAAGATCTGCAATGGAGAGGAATTGTTTATCAGCAGACAGATGAAGAGGGGATCAAGGATACTCTCGAAAAAGAGAATATTTCTTTATACTGCGGTGTTGATCCCACTGCTGACAGCATGCATATTGGACACCTGCTGCCATTTCTAATGTTAAGGCGTTTTCAAAAAGAAGGTCACCGTCCAATTGTACTTGTTGGCGGGGCTACTGGACTTATTGGTGATCCAAGCGGCAAAAGTGAAGAGAGGAAGCTGCAGACTCTTGAAACAGTACAGCATAATGTGGACTGCATTAAGGGCCAGCTGAAAAGAATTTTTGATTTTAATAGTGAAAATGGTGCAATCATGGTTAACAACTATGATTGGGCAGGCTCGATGGATATCGTAACGTTCCTGCGTGATTATGGGAAGCATGTCGGAGTCAATTACATGCTCGCTAAAGACACCATTTCTTCCAGGCTGGAAACAGGAATTTCCTTTACTGAATTCACTTATACCATCCTGCAGGCAATGGATTTCCTTCATTTATATGAGAACCATAATTGTAAAATACAAATTGGCGGAAGCGATCAGTGGGGGAATATTACTACCGGGCTGGAGCTCATCCGTAAAATGGCGCCTGAAGGTTCCAAGGCTTACGGCCTGACCATCCCTCTTGTAACGAAAGCGGATGGAACAAAATTCGGAAAAACGGAAAGCGGTGCAATCTGGCTTGATCCGGAGAAAACATCTCCTTATGAGTTTTACCAATTCTGGATTAACACTGCAGATGCGGATGTAATCAAATACCTTAAGTTCTTTACCTTCTTATCCCGTGAAGAAATTGAAGATCTTGAAAAAACTGTTCAGAACGAACCGCATCTCCGCAAAGCCCAAAAAGCACTTGCTGAAGAAATGACACGTCTGATTCATGGTGATGAAGCATTAGAACAGGCTGTCAAAATTACAGCAGCCCTCTTCAGCGGAGATATAAAAAACCTTTCGGCTGCAGAGATTAAACAAGGATTTAAGGATGTTCCATCTTATGAGCATACAGAAGGAGAGGAATTGGGCATAGTTGAGCTGCTTGTTGCTGCCCAAATCTGCCCATCCAAACGCCAGGCGCGTGAAGATGTGACGAATGGCGCTGTTTCAGTAAACGGAGAGCGCATAACAGAGCTTGATTACACTCTTACTGATAAAGACAAGATAGAAGGTCAATTTACTGTCATTCGCCGCGGAAAGAAGAAATATTTCTTGATTAAATACTAAAAGTGAAAAGCCCTCCTGTGACGGAGGGCTTTATTTTGTTAGTAGCTGCATCAAGAAAAAGGATTAAGATTCTGAATAGATAGCAGATCCAGTTAATTAATGACGCGAGTTGGGCAGAGTGAGAGAAAAGGGAGTTAATCCAGATGATTACCGCCGAAAATGGAGGCAGAGTGAAGAAAAAGGGAGTTAATCCAGATAATCTAACAAAAAAACTGCCGAAATGCATCAGCAGTTTTAATATTATATTTCATTTTAAAAGTGCCACAGTAAATGTGGTTTTGCCTGTTGTACTGTTTACTTCAATGGTTCCTCCGTGCAATTCTACGATGTTTTTGGCAATGGCTAGTCCTAAGCCCGATCCGCCAGTAAAGGTAGAACGGGATTTTTCGACTCGATAAAACCGTTCGAATATATAAGGAAGGTCCGTTTGAGGAATCGCTGCACCATAATTAGTCATATTGATCATAACGTATTGATTTGATTCACTCAAAAAAATATCAATGTATTTCCCCTCATGTCCATAACGAACTGCATTTTGAAAGAGATTATCAAATACCCTTACCAGTTTGTCCCCATCTCCAGAAACAATAGGGCTTTTTGCTGTCGAGTGAAGACGCACTTCCATTCCTGCATTTTCGAGCTGGAGCTTATATTGTACCACCAACTGATTCAGCATTTCTTCAAGATTAATTAGGTTTTGATCTAAAGGCATAGATTGATTTTGTGTATAGGTATAGTCAAAAATATCGTTGATTAAAGTGTGTAAGCTAACAGCTTTATCATGTATAATCTGAGTGCGATATCTTAATTCCACCTCGTCACGATATCGGTCATTATTGATTAATTCAAGATTCCCTAAAATGGAGGTGAGTGGAGACCTCAGATCATGTGCTACATTTGTGATTAGCTCACTCTTGGCTTGCTCTGCTTTTTTTACGTTTTCCACTGCTTGTTTGTGAGTGGTCATAATATCACGAATACCTTTAGCTACAGGTTCGAATTCAGAAGGAACAGCTAAGGGATGGTCCTTGTTTTCTGATTGATTTAAGTTTTGCACTTCTTGGGCAATCTTCCTTAAATGAAAGGATAGATATCGTATTCGTTCGATGTGATAAAAAATCGAAAGATACAGTACCAGTAATGGAATGAAAAAAATCAGGAACAGAAATTCCCGAAAATAGGATAAAAGAAAAAATAAGCTTTCAAAAAAACTTGAGTTGTTTTCTAAGTACCAGATAGCAGGCATTAATAAGAGATACGTGAAGCCAGTGAAAACAAATGACAGGATGACATATAGGGTAATTTTCCAATTCGGCAAGTGATGGATTAGACTGATCAGTTTATTTTTCAATCTTATAGCCTACTCCCCATACAGTCTGGATGATTCTCTCACCGGGCAGGGCTGCTTCCAATTTTTCACGTAAATTACTGATATGCACCATAACTGTTTGATTCGACCCTCCACTAGGCTCCTTCCACACCTTTTCAAATATTTCTTCTGATGTGAAGACACGTCCGCGATGACTAGCCAGTAAAAATAATATATTAAATTCACGTACTGTAAGTTTAATGGGAACATCATCAAGTGTGACAGTATGACTGTGCTTATCGATAATATAAGATCCTACATGTATAATATCTTGTTCTTTAGGTGAGGACTGGTACGATGCTCTTCGCAGAAGTGCTTTCACACGTGCGGTTAATTCCAGGGGATTAAATGGTTTTATCATGTAATCGTCTGCACCTGTCATTAATCCCATAATCTTGTCTATATCTCCAGCCTTAGCACTCACCATCAGGATTGGAACATGACTATGTCGCCGAGCCTTTTTGCAGAATTCCAATCCATCCATTCTTGGCATCATAATATCTAAGATGATGAGATCGAAGGGTTGGGCTTTAAGAATTTCAAATCCTTCTATCCCATCTGTTGCTTTTATTATGTCATAGCCTTCATTTTCTAAATAAATCTGCATTAATTCAGCGATTTCCCGGTCATCTTCTACGATTAGGATTCTCGTCATTGTCAAACCTCCATAATCTGCAATTCCAAATGCTGAAATATTTTCTTAAAGAGAGATATTTTATATAGTTTGTTGATAATCATAAATCCAATCACAGTCCCAGCAGTATTTGCAATTATATCATTGATGTCTGAACTGCGGCCACTGCCCAATGTAACACGAATAAGTAATTGTATGAGCTCAAACGAAAGACTAAACATCAATCCAAGCGTAGCCGCTTTTTTTATACCTGCCATGTTCTTTATTAATAATGGTATATACACTCCCAATGGAAGCATCATGAGTATATTTAGTAAGAATGTCTTGATGTCGATCGTCACGATGGGAATAGCATTAATAGATTTATACCATGGAGTCTGATTAGCATAACGCCCGAGATTCACACCGATAGGGAAAAATACCAAGTGAATGACACACAGCAGGTATATCACAAATGAGACTAAGGTGACATAATGCATAATGCTGACTGTTTTTTTTCGTTTATTTATCCAGAAAATGAATCCTATAAGCACACCAATAAATAGAGGTAATAAAACATACCATGATTTAATCGTAAACATAATTGAAATTTCATCCATAAAAAATCCTCCTAAATCTTTACTTTAAACACAAGATAAGTTTAGATGGAAATTCTAAAGATTTTTTAAAGAAGGATTAAAAGATATATAAAATGTTTTTAAAGAGCGTGAGTAAACGGTTCCTGCAGGCTATTAATTTTATATGGAGTGAAAATATTCTCTTTCGATTCAGAAACCCTCATTATCTTTTTTCTTCCTTGGCAGCAGTGTTTTTCTATCCATGCCTTCACTCATGCTATTATTTTTGGCCTTGCTTTATTTTGCAAACTAAATAAAAACGAAAAAAACCCTTGAAACGTTGTTTTAACAACAATTCAAGGGTTTTATTAGCATTAAAATACTTAATGCTGATATTAACGAGAGTAGAATTCAACGATTAGAGATTCGTTGATTTCAGCTGGAAGTTCAGAACGCTCAGGCATACGAGTGAAAGTTCCTTCTAGCTTGTCTGCATCGAAAGATACGAAGTCAGGTACGAAGTTGTTAACTTCGATTGCTTCTTTAACGATGTCAAGGTTGCGAGACTTTTCGCGAAGTGTAATTGTTTGACCAGGTTTTACGCGGTATGATGGGATATCAACACGAGATCCATCAACCATGATGTGACCGTGGTTAACAAGCTGGCGGGCTTGACGGCGAGTGCGTGCAAGACCTAAACGGTAAACAACGTTGTCAAGGCGTGATTCAAGAAGAATCATGAAGTTTTCACCGTGTACACCAGGCATTTTGCCGGCTTTATCGAATAAATTGCGGAATTGACGCTCATTTACTCCGTACATGTGACGAAGCTTCTGCTTCTCCTGCAATTGTAATCCGTATTCAGAGATTTTTTTGCGCTGGTTTGGACCATGTTGTCCAGGAGCGTAAGGACGCTTTTCTAATTCTTTTCCAGTACCGCTTAGAGAGATTCCAAGACGACGGGATAATTTCCAGCTTGGACCAGTATAACGAGCCATTTAAGACTCCTCCTTTTGTGTTTTTATTTGGGTAAAATAAAAACAGAAACAGATGTGCACAACAATCATGTTCATTTTGTTTTCATGTACCTTCGCCCTAGCAGCAGAGGGTTACACAGTACCCCATCCCCAGAAACTTGTTAGTCGCCAAAGGCGATACCAACTTCGATATTCTGGTTGAGGAACAAAATGAGTACATCAAGGTGCTCACATAGGCTGCAATATTTTACACAAGGAGTATTATATAATTTTTAGAGGGTAAAAGTCAAGGTGTTCTTTATTTTTAACCCCTTAAGATTTTAAGCATGTATTCATTATAGGGAAAGTTTTTTTCTATGCCAAATTTCACAGTAATTTAGAAAACTGCCAAAGAGTCTCTTTGAAAATATGATATAATTAAAGAAAAATTTGGCAGCAGGCATTTTTTCATAGATAGTATGGCTGATCCTCTGCTAAAACTTTAAACGGAATTGAAACGAAATAGCCGCATCTGTACCGGGATTATTAATTTTGGTTCGTTATTATACACCATATTTGATTTAAAGATTCATGATCTGAGACATTTGATGGGTGATAAGAAGATGGATACACTTGAACGCCAAATGATACTTAATTTAAAAAGCCGGTTTTTTGATATTATCGATACGGAGAACGGTTTCTTTCATTATGAAAAATTATTGAATGAAATGCTGTATGCCATTCAAGCGCTTGCTGAGGCTGATGAAATAACTCTGTACGTTTTTAATGAATGGAAGCAGGAGTTTTTTGCAGAAGCTTCCACAAATCCGGATGCTTTACATTCACTTGCATTTTCAGGTGATTTAAAAAGATGGGCTGAGGCAAACAGAGCGTTCCAGAGGTTAGGCCCTGAGATTTTGGAAGGCCAAATCATGCTTCCTCTTGTAAAGGGAAGCCAGCTGCTGGGCTGTATGATTCTAATAGGGGCATCAGGCAGTTTTCATACCTATCCAGAAAAGGTATTTCGGGAACTTAGCGAAGAGTGCGGGCAATTTCTTGATAAAGCTCAGGGTATGGCCAAAATTGCTTCTGAAGAAAAACGCTACAAACAGCTGTATCGCGTTACAGAAAAATTCCATTCCTCAATGGATATGGACATGGTGCTGGGAGAAATTATTTTTACTCTCCAGGAAATGTACCCCACGTTTACCTGCTATCTTCTGCTATCCCAGGATAACAATAATTATGGAGATCTGCCTATTAGAGACCTTGAATATGACAGCGAAAATATTGCGGCCATGCAGGCCTATGTCACGGGGGCTGTTCAATTTGAAGACTCCCTGCAGGAAGTCCGTTCAATCCTGTATGCTCCATTAAAAGGGAAACAGGGTGTTTATGGAGTGCTTCAAGTTATAGCGCCTAATACCACCATCTTCCCTAAATATGAAATTGAATTTATTACGCTTTTGGCCAATACTGCAGGCAGTGCATTAGAGAATGCTCAGCTTTATCAGCAATCGAAGCGGCTGATAGAGGATCTTCAATTAATTAATGAAACATCCCACCGCCTGAACTCGAATTTGCGCCTTACAGAAACGATGAATTTTATGTCAGATCAGATTCTGCAGTCTTTTGATGCTGAGGAAGCAGGGTTCATCCTGATGCCTATGCCTTCTGATGGTTCAGATGTGAATATTATTCAGGGCAGCACTGAATTCTTCCATACCAAAGAGGCAGATAGGTATATTCAGCATATAAAGAAAAAGATCATCAGAGAGAAAGAATCACTTTTTATAGGAGATTTTTCCTTACAGTTCGAGGATGCTAAAAGCAGCTTTAAATCCATCATGGCAGTTCCGATGACCCAATCTGGCTTATTAAAGGGATTTGCGCTTGTCATGCACAGTTCACCGTATCATTTTTCATTTGAAACATTCAAGCTGCTGCAATCCTTGATTCACCATTCCACGCTGGCCTTCACTAATTCAATGCTGAGAGAAGAGCTTGAAAAGATGGTTGTAACGGATCACTTAACAAAGCTATTTTCCAGAAACTATCTGGATGATCGCATCCATCAGTCCATGAATGAAGATTATGAAGGAACTTTTATGCTTGTTGATATAGATGATTTTAAAATGGTAAATGATACATACGGGCATCAGATAGGGGATGAAATTATTATTCAAGTCGCCAATTTAATAAACAGCAATATTCGCGGCACTGATATAGGAGCAAGATGGGGCGGTGAGGAGCTGGCTCTTTACCTGCCTGGTGTTTCCTTGTCAGCGGGCGCACATATTGCAGAGCGGCTTGTCAGAAAGGTATGCCAGTTTACAGATCCCAAAGTAACTATTTCATGTGGTGTTTCGCATTGGAGCAGAGGAAAAAAAGATTCCTATGCCGCGCTTTTTAAACGGGCTGACAGGGCATTATATACTGCCAAGAATACAGGTAAAAACAAAGTAATACTTGAGTCGGCAGCAGATTCAATTATATAGGGACTGCCTTACTGAGAGGCAGTCTTTTTTTGAGATCCTGATGTCAGATAGCAGTTCCGGCTTGAGGTCAAAAGCCGATGAGCGCACCCGCTTTTCTAATTATTTTTTCAAAACAAAATACTTTCAAAAAATATACTATTATCATATGCTGAAAGAGGAGCGAATTACAGTGAATAATGTAAGCGTTTTCAGTGAAAGGGAGAGTTATATGGATAGAAAACATGGGTTTAACTTCGAGACGCAGGTCATCCATGAAGGATACGATGCAGAAAGCTTAAAAGGAAGCCTGGCACCCCCTATTTTTCAGACGTCAACTTTTACTTTTGAGACAGCACAGCAGGGGGAAAAGCGTTTTGCCGGTGAAGAAGAGGGCTATATCTATTCCCGTCTGGGCAATCCAACGGTAAAGATGCTGGAAGAAAGAATGGCCGCCCTAGAAAAGGGAGAAGCTGCCCTCGCATTTGGTTCGGGAATGGCCGCGGTTTCAGCTGTTCTGTTTGCTTTAACGAAAACAGGTGATCATATCTTATGTTCTCAGGGAGTGTATGGGTGTACATTTGGACTCTTGGAGATGATGGAGGAAAAATATAAAATCAGCCATGACTATTCAGCTATGGAATCGAAGCAGCAGCTGCTTGATGAAATAAAGCCGGAGACTGTCTGTATTTATGTTGAAACCCCAATAAATCCAACGATGAAATTGGTGGATTTGAAGATGGTTGCAGAAGTAGGGAGAGAGAAAGGAATTCCAGTTGTGGTAGATAATACTTTCTGTTCCCCATATCTGCAGAATCCGATTGAGCTGGGCTGCGATATTGTCATTCACAGTGCAACAAAATACATCGGGGGTCATGGTGATGTAATTGCCGGCCTGGTTATTGGCAGCAAAGAATTTTTGAATGAAGTAAGGATGACTACTCAAAAAGACATTGGGGGCATTATTTCACCATTTGATGCCTGGCTGCTGCTCCGAGGATTGAAAACACTTGCAGTCAGACTTGACAGGCACTGTGACAATGCTGAACAGCTTGCATCGTATTTATTAATGCATCCCAAAGTGGAAAAAGTTTATTTTCCGGGAGACAGCACGAATGCAGATTTCGGCATTGCGCAAAAACAAATGAGAAAGCCGGGCGGGATGATTTCCTTTACTCTAAAGGGGGATAAAAAGACTGCTCAGGAATTTATGAACAGGCTGAATCTGATAAAAATTGCCGTGAGCCTTGGTGATGCTGAGACATTAATTCAGCACCCAGCAACTATGACTCATGCAGTGGTTCCAAAGGAACACCGTGATAAAATGGGGATTGAAGATACATTACTGAGGCTCTCAGTCGGCCTTGAATCATGGAAAGATATCAGGGACGATCTTTCCCAGGCTCTTGAAGGTCTGATATGATATGTAAAAAGAGATGGCCGTTCTCAAAATGGCCATCTCTTTCTTTTAAAATCTTTTACAAGTAGGATACAAGTACTTCTGAAAAGTCTTCCAGGTATTTTTGATCAAGTTCATCAAATCGATTTTTTTCCGGGGAATCAATATCCAGCAAACCAAGAAGCTTGCCATCTTTGATAAGCGGAATGACGATTTCTGATTGTGAAGCAGCATCACAGGCAATATGTCCCGGGAATTGATGGACATCTTCTACACGGATAGTTTCCATTTGCTCAGCAGCTGTTCCGCAGACACCTTTGCCGAGGGGGATTCTTACACATGCAGGCAGACCTTGAAAAGGCCCGAGAACAAGCTCGCTTTCTTCCATCAGGTAAAATCCTACCCAGTTTGTACGATCAAGGAATTGATTAAGAAGTGCTGATGCATTGCTTAAATTGGCAATGGTGTTTGTTTCCCCTTCCAGAAGAGCAGAGAGCTGTTTAATCAATAATTTATAATTTTCTTCACGGGTTCCCTTGTATGATTCGACACTAAACATCACAAATCACCTTGCTTTCTCAAAGATATATGAATTTCCTGGCAGATGGACAGGAAATTAGAAGGACATTGTCGAGAAGTTTAAAAAGGATAAGACGATTTTAGCAAGAATACTTAATTATCACAACAAATCCGTTTTGTACAAGCTGTAATATAATTCGCTCATTTATGTTTGAAAAGAGACTTTATAAAAGAAAGCGAGGCGGGAACATTGAAAAAAAATTCAAAAGAGGCAATTGTGTCTGCCGCTATCTCCTTATTTAATACGAAGGGCTTCTCTGGAACTTCCATCCGTGATATTGCGGGCAAAGCTCAGACGAATCCAGCGAATATCGCATACTATTTCGATAACAAACATGGGCTGCTTGAATATTGCTTTACTGCATTTTTTGAAGGGTATATTCAGGAGGTAGAGAAGGGTTTTTCATTTCTTGAGCAGGGGGCAGCTTTAAGTCTGAAAAAAATAGCGCAAAATATCATGATTTATCAATTTGAGCATAGCCATTTAACAAGATTGATACTCCGGGAAATTTCAATAGATTCCCAGGTAGTAAGGGAAATCATGTCCACTTATTTAGCAAAGGAAAAGTTTTATTTTGGCAAGGTGCTCGAAAGAGGCATGAAAACAAAAGAATTCCGTACCCATTCAGCCAACTATATGATTATTCAGCTGAAAGGACTTCTGTCCATGCCATTTTTGAACACACATTATATGTCTGAAGTACTGCACGTATTTCCTCATGAAAAATATTTCGCGGACAAATATACGAAAGAGATTTTCAAATGGGTTGATGGAGTTCTGTGCAATCATGCCGGAAAAACTTATGCTGCTGTACTCTAAGCATTTAAAGGCAGTTCATTCTATCAAGGCCTTGGCCCATTTCCTTTGCCTGATGAGAATCGGACCCATAAACAAGTTTTATGCCTTTTTGCATAGCTGCTTCTGCAGCCCAATCGGGAGGATAGGACTCTTTGCATAATGGCTTTGCAAAACCGGCTCCGTTATAGTCGAGTTCATAGCCCTGATTATGCACTTCATCAAGTATTTGGTTAATTTCCGCTCTATATTCCCGATTAGCGGGATATTTTTTTTGAAATTTTTTTACCAGGGTGATATGGCCAATCCTTTTAGGTTTAAATGGCCCTAAATCTGCTTTTAAAGATAAAAGCACGGTACGGAAATAATTCAAATAAACTGCTTCAATAGAACCGTATTCTTCGATCATCTTTGCAAAAACATCCGGGCTGTAGTCCAGGCATTCGTAGCGGCTGCCATGCTTTAGGAAATGTACAGATAAGATAGAATCATCCATATATTTTCCATTTATATCGAGAAACTCTTTGATATCCTTTTCAAAGCCTTCAATGTAATCTATTTCAAGCCCCGCATTAATCCTGATTCTTCCTTGATAAGCAGCTTTTACTTTTGAGATTTCAGAAAAATATTTTTCCAGATTTTCTTTGCTCATTGCACTGTCCTGAGCGGGTGCCGGGTCCTCAAAACCTTTAGGAAGCGGAGCATGTTCAGTAAAAGTAATCTCATTAAACCCCAGACTTATTGCTTTTTCAACATAATCTTCCAATGAATCCTTTGTTCCGTGCGGGCAATAAGGTGTATGGATGTGGCCGTCTTTTAGCATATGAAGAGCTTCCTTTCTGTCATGGTTTAATTGATGCAGTACTCAAGTCTCTTTTTAACATATCTCGTAAATTAAGAAGGAAATCATTTATAAAAAGCGAATTGTTTGTATTTGAACAGCTCATATAGTTCAATTAAAAAATACAGATGCTATAGTTATTTTCCGAAAATAGCATTTTAAATAAGATATTTAAAGAAGAAATTCATAAAAAAATGAAATAAATAGTCAAAAAATGTCGTTTACATGGTATCATAAAAGCATTGAAAATAACATGTGAAATAAAGAAACGCCTCACGCTTTTTAATAAAAACTTTACATATACATACTGGCTCGGGAACAGAACAGGGGGCTTTAAAATGGAATACATAATTGGAGCTATAGTCATTCTTTTTTGCCTATATCTCACCGGATATTTTTTAAAGAAAAAACATTACAAAGAAATTGACAGGCTGGAAACATGGAAGATGGAAATAACGGATCGCCCTGTTCTAGATGAAATGTCTAGAGTTAAAAAGCTGAATATGACGGGGCAGACAGAGGAATTATTTGAACGCTGGAGAAATGAATGGGATGAAATAGTAACTTCACAGCTTCCTGATGTGGAAGAATTATTATTCGATGCTGAAGAAAGCATAGATAAATACCGCTTTAAAAATTCCCAGGAAATTCAGAAAAGAATCGAAAATAGATTAACTGAGATAGAAGAAAACATTAATAATCTGCTAACTGAATTGAATGAGCTGGTAGGCAGTGAAGAGAAAAACAGAGCGGAAATTGAAGAATTGAAAGAAATGTACCGCCAATGCAAAAAGTCTCTGCTTGCCCATCGCCATACATTCGGCAAATCCGAAAAAATCCTTGAAGAACAGCTGGATGAAGCATTGGCTAAATTTGAAGAATTCGATGACAAAACCGAAAAGGGCAATTACCTTGAAGCTCGTGAAATCCTTCTGGTGATTAAAGCGCTGATTGAGGATTCACATACCAAAATGGAAGCTATACCAAGTCTGATGATTGACTGTCAATCCAAGATCCCGTCTGAGCTGGAAGAGCTGAGAGACGGGTATATGGAAATGCTGGAGCAGGGCTATATGCTTGACCATCTGCAAATAGATAAAGAAATTGAGAGACTTGAAGAACAAGTAAATGGATATGCCGGCTCCATCGATCAAGCACAAATCGAGGAAGTTCAAACAGGAGTCGAAGAGATTAAAGAAAATATTGAACATCTGTATGATCTGCTTGAAAAGGAAGTACATGCCAGACACTACTTAAGCCAGCAGGATGAAGCAACAAGAACCATGCTCTATAATAACCGGGATATGAACAATCAGCTAAAGGCAGAGATTGCGGCTGTCCGGAATAGCTATCATGTTCCCGAAAAGGATCTTGAAATTCAAATCCACCTCGAGAAAAAAATAAGTCTGCTGTTCAAAAAATTCGAAGTGCTGGAGCATAAGATTAACAGCCAGAGTACTCCTCATACAGTTTTAAGAGAAGAGCTTGCTGAAGTCAAGGAGCATATTGAGGAGATATCAGAAGAGCAGACAGCTTTTGCCGAAAAGCTCCAGGCTTTACGAAAAGACGAAATGTCTGCAAGGGAAAAAGTGAAAGAATTAAGCAAGAAAGTGGCAGAAACGATAAGGCTTATTTCCAAAAACAATGTGCCTGGAGTTTCCCAGGAATATAAATATTTGATCGAGGATGCGAAAGAAAGCATAGAAAATGTGCTGGCTAAGCTCGATGAGAAACCATTGAACATTCCTGCTGTCCAGCAATACCTCGAAGTTGCGGTGCTGACTGTTGATAAGGCTGCTGATTCTGTGAGTGATATGATTGAGACGATCCTTCTGGCTGAGAAAGTCATTCAATATGGCAATCGGTACAGAAGCAGTTATCCATCTATTGATAATGGATTAAGAGATGCAGAAGCTTCGTTCAGAAGTTATGAATATAAAAAGGCACTGGAACAGGCTGCTGCATCAATTGAAGAGGTCGAGCCTGGCGCGATCAAGAGAATAGAAGAATTAATAACTGAACAATAAAAAAACAGATCCGAATTTCGGATCTGTTTTTTATTAGCAATTTTAAAAAATAGAAAACTGTCTGGCCCCCATTAGCAGATAGGCGGGTGTCCAGGAGCATTTCAATTATTCGTTGCCGGCAATTATTTTTTTTGACTCCCCAACAGCAACCGCCATGAAGTAACCTATAACAGCTCCAGCAATGGCAGGCACAATCCAGCCTATTCCCTCAGCAAAGAATGGGAGGAATTGCAGTGAATCCGTAATGGCGGATACATCCATTCCTGCAGTGTTTAAACCATCCAATAAACTGATTAAACCAGTGGGGATTAAAGCCCCTATATATACCGCAGAGTATCCATTAAACGCATTGTGAATAAAAGAAAAAAGTATCAGCACGATGGCCAGCGGATAAATTATGATCAAAATTGGCAAAGAAAGCTGAATCAGCTGTGTTAAACCAATATTTGAAACCACCATGCTGAACAATGAAAGAATGATGACAATGGCTTTATAAGATACTTTTGGGAGCAGTTTATGAAAGTACTGCGCACTGGCAGACACGAGTCCAATAGATGTTGTTAGGCATGCTACTGTAATGGCCAGTCCCAGAATCATTCCTCCAGCAGGTCCAAATAGGTACTGAGAAGCTGCGGATAGGATAGCGCCGCCATTATCAAGTTGACCTATTGTTTCCATACTTGATGCCCCGATATACGCAAGGGACAAATATACAGCCGCAAGACCAGCAGCAGCTATAAGTCCGGCAGTAATGCAAATTTTCATAAGTGAGTGCTTATTTTTCACACCCATCCCCTCTATTGAACCAATAACTATAATACCGAATACTAAAGCTGCAATTGTATCCATTGTCAGGTAGCCTTCAATGAACCCCTTAAAGAACGGTCCCTCAGCATACGCCCCCATTGGAGCCTGCATTTCGCCCATTGGTGTAATGATGCTTTTTATAACCAGAACTGCAAGGATAATGAGCAGTGCAGGTGTGAAAATATTCCCAATTCTATCCACTAATTTCGATGGATTAAGAGAAAGCCAGGCTGTAATGCTAAAAAAGGCAACAGTATATACCAATAAGGAAAAGGGACTATTGGAAGCGGTTTCAGTCAGAAACGGAGTAACCCCTATTTCAAAAGCAACCGTTCCAGTACGCGGGATTCCGAAAAGTGGTCCGATGGCTGAGTACATAATAATCGTAAAAATAATTCCATATAATGGGTGAACCCTGCTTGCAATCGTCTGTAAATTCCCATTTTTGGCAATGGCAATGATGCCCACTAGCGGCAATCCAACACCTGTAATTAAAAATCCGATAATAGCAGTCCATACATTCGTGCCGGCAGATTGTCCAAGGAATGGAGGGAAGATCATATTTCCTGCCCCAAAGAATAGAGCAAATAACATGAGTCCGACGGCGAGAATTTGTTTCGGTGCTAGTGTTTTATTCTCCATATATATCCTCCTGAAGATGGTTCCATATCATAATGTTTAGAACATTTTCATATTAGCACAGGTGCTAAAAAAAATGTCGAAAAAATACGAAGTCTTAATATTTAGTATTTTATATAATAAAAGTTCAAAATGTACTCGCTCAAATAATAATAATAACAGCTTTCCACGTGAAAATTAATCCATTCATTCGGTTAAACTGGTCAAACTTGAATAATTTAAACAGTAATGAATTGATATTTGAATTAAAAGCTTCATTATAATTTCCAATCTTCACTGGTTATGCTATGATTTAAAGTTGGCTAAAGGGTTATCGGAACGGAAAGGAGAAGACCGTGATTTATTTAGATAACAGTGCAACAACTAAACCATATAAAGAAGTGCTTGATTCTTTTATAAAGGTTTCTTCAGACTACTTTGGGAATCCCTCGTCCCTCCACGAATTTGGAGGTAAGGCTGAGAGACTGCTGATGCAGGCGCGTGAGCAAATTGCCCATTTGCTGAATGTAAAGAACAGCGAAGTGTATTTTACATCCGGAGGGACAGAGAGCAACAATCTTGCTATAAAAGGAACTGCATTAATGCATCGAAAAAGAGGCAGCCATATTATCATCACGGGACTTGAACATGCTTCTGTAAGGGAAACGGCTGAACAGCTGAAGGATTTGGGCTTTCGCATAACTGTAATTGAACCGGATAAAAAAGGTATTGTCCATGCAGAAGACATTGAAAAGGAAATTACACAGGAAACTGTTTTAGTCTCTGTTATGCATGTAAATAATGAAATTGGTTCCATTCAGCCAATCAATGAAATAGGCGAGATGCTGAAGAAGCATGAGCGGGTCATATTCCATGTAGACCATGTTCAGGGAATCGGCAAGGTGCCCCTTGATCTTTATCAGGCCCGTGTGGATTTGTGTACGATCTCCGCTCATAAATTCCACGGTTTGAAGGGGAATGGGGTTTTGTTCATTCGAGATGGACTCCGTATTTCTCCGATACTCTCCGGGGGCAATCAGGAATGGAGAGTGAGAAGCGGTACTGAGAATGTAGCTGGTATTGTGGCTATGGCAAAGGCATTAAGGCTTACAATGGATAACATGGAAAAGCATTTAAACCGGCTCACATCCATCAAAACCTATATTATGAAGGAACTGGGCAGAATTGAAGGGATTACAGTTCATACCCCTGAAAAAAAATCAGCTCCTCATATCGTAAATTTTTCCATAAAAGGATTCAAAGCGGAGGTATTTGTACACGCTTTAGAAGAGCGCGGAATTTTTATATCTACTACCAGTGCTTGCTCTTCGAAGAAATCTGCCCCCAGCAGTACCCTGATGGCTATGGGAATACCTGAAAAGGATGCGAAAAGCGCAGTCCGGGTCAGTTTATCCTATGGTAATACGAAGGAAGAGGCTGAGATTTTTACACGGGCGGTAAAAGAGACCGTTATTAGGCTAAGAGAGGTAATGAAATTATGATAAATTACGACCGTATACTTATACGATATGGAGAAATCTCCACAAAAGGCAGAAACCGCAATAAGTTTGTAGAGAAATTAAGAAAAAGCATAGCAGATGTGCTGAATGAATTTCCCGGCATTAAGATAGAATCTACAAGAGACAGAATGTACGTTGTTTTGAATGGGGCAGATGGAAGAGAGGTTGCTGATCGGCTTAAAGGCATCTTTGGCATTCAGTCATTCAGCCTGGCTGTTAAAGTCAATAAAGATATCGAAGAAATGAAAGCAGCAGCATTGGCCTTATTATTAAAACACTTTGATGAAGGAAAGACTTTCAAGATTACGGCTAAAAGAGCCGATAAAAGCTTCCCTTTAAACACTGACGAACTTAATCATGAATTTGGCGGACATCTCCTGAAGAATGTGCCAGGTCTAAAAGTGAACGTAAAAAAACCGGATATCAATCTGCAGGTTGAAGTTCGCGAAGAAGCAGCCTACCTATCATGCGAAAACATTCTGGGGGCTGGCGGACTTCCTGCAGGGTCAGGCGGAAAAGCCATGCTTATGCTCTCCGGGGGAATTGACAGCCCCGTAGCAGGTTACTTATCCATGAAGAGAGGATTAGAAATAGAAGCTGTCCACTTTCACAGCCCGCCTTTTACGAGTGAACGTGCAAAGCAAAAAGTAATTGATTTGACAGAAAAACTTGCGAATATTGCTGGAACCGTTGTCCTTCATATTGTTCCATTTACAGAAATCCAGCAGCTGATCCATCAGCAGGTTCCTTCGAATTATACAATGACAGCTACAAGAAGAATGATGCTCCGGATTACTGATGCAATCCGCGATAAAAATGATGGCCTGGCCATCATCACCGGGGAAAGCCTTGGACAGGTAGCAAGCCAGACACTTGAGAGTATGTTTGCCATTAACGATGTTACGGCAACGCCTATTTTGAGGCCGCTGATCACAATGGATAAATCAGAAATCATCGACATTGCCCAAACCATCGATACACATGATATATCGATCAGGCCATTTGAAGATTGCTGTACCGTTTTTGTTCCTTCATCACCCAAAACAAAACCTAAACGCGACAAAGTACGCCGTTTCGAAAGCTTTGTTGACTTCGAACCCCTAATTGCAAAAGCTGTTGAGGATACTGAAAAGATGGTTATTAAACCTCAAATGCTCAATGAAGACTCTTTTAGGGAATTATTTTAATAATATTCGGGGTAATTGTTAAAATGGTAATATGCATACAGGTTTTATTCCTGAGTTGATTGAGAGAACTTGATTCCTGAAAAAGGAAGCTCCCGTTCCTATCCTGGAAAGCAAATAACCACAGTGGAAATCAACTGGCTTCCATCTGTATGTATATGCCAATATCCCAGTGCAGCAATAGTTAAATTCTACTTAAAAAATAACACAAAAATTACCAAATAATTAGTGTATATGGCCATGTGATTCTACACATTCTATACTCACAAGGAGGTGAAAATCACATGGCAAACAACAACAGCTCAAACCAACTTCTAGTTCCAGGAGTACAACAAGCTCTTGACCAAATGAAGTACGAAATCGCTACTGAATTCGGTGTAAACCTTGGTGCTGAAACTACTTCTCGCGCTAACGGTTCTGTAGGAGGAGAAATCACTAAGCGTTTAGTTCAAATGGCTGAACAGCAATTAGGCGGTTTCCAAAAATAATTAAATAATATGGCTACAAGGAGCAGGAGTCATTCCTGCTCCTTATTTTTGTGCAAAAAAACTTTTAAAATAATAAATAATTTTAAATTTTATAATAATTTAGTATAATAATTTCTATAGAATATCCATCAAGTTAAGGCAGCGGAAAAAGACATAGTCAGGGGGAGATTTAATGAAACGGGAAGACTTAATCGCACCGGAGAAGTACAACCTCGTATCAGAAATGGAGCGGTTTGCCGGAGAAACGGACAAACTTGCCATAAAGTGGGAAAATGAGCACGGAGAAAAGAAAGAGATTACATATAGTGAATTGATTCAAAATGCAAACAGAATTGGAAACGTTTTCTTAGAAAATGGTTTGAATAAAGGGGATGTTATTCTTATCATTGTTCCAAGACTGATTGAAGCATATCAGGTTTACATTGCATCATTAAAAGCAGGAATTGTTGTTATACCAAGTTCAGAAATGCTTCGTACGAAAGATTTGCAATACCGCATAAATCATGGCGATGTTAAAGCAATTGTCAGCTATTATCCATATGTTGACCAATTTAAAGATATTAAGGAAGCCGAAGCCCTGCAGAAATTTATAATAGGCGGTAAGGCAGATGGCTGGATCGGCCTTGACGAGGAAATGAAACATGCTTCACCTGACCTTTCATTGGCTGAAACTTCTCGGGATGATATGGCATTCCTTTCATATACATCTGGAACAACCGGAAACCCCAAAGGGGTAGTACATACACATGGCTGGGCATTTGCTCACCTAAAAACAGCAGCACCAAACTGGTTATGCATTAATGAAGGCGATACAGTTTGGGCAACTGCTGGCCCCGGCTGGCAGAAGTGGATTTGGAGCCCGTTCCTTTCCGTTCTCGGTTCAGGTGCTACCGGAGTTGTCTATAATGGAAAGTTCGAGCCGAAAAAATATTTGCAGCTGTTACAGGATTATCAGGTAAATGTCCTTTGCTGCACACCGACTGAATACAGGCTGATGGCAAAAGCTGACAATATTCATGAATATAAGCTGCCGGCCCTTCACAGTGCTGTCTCAGCAGGTGAACCGTTGAACAGGGAAGTGATTGATACATTTAAGAAGCATTTTAATGTGAATGTCCGTGATGGCTATGGACAGACTGAAAATACCCTACTGGTCGGCATTACAAAGGATATGGAGTTAAAAGCAGGCTCAATGGGCAAACCGACGCCAGGAAACAGAGTTGAGATTATTAATGAAGACGGTGGGATTTGTGCTGTGGGTGAGACAGGAGATATCGCTGTCCATATTGACACTCCTGCACTCTTTAAAAATTATTATAAAGACCCGGAAAGAACTGCTATGCAATTTCGCGGTGAATACTATATTACCGGAGATAAAGCAAAGAAAGATGAAGATGGCTATTTCTGGTTTGAAGGCCGAGGTGACGATATAATTATCAGCTCAGGCTATACTATTGGACCATTCGAAGTGGAAGACGCACTAGTAAAACATCCTTATGTAGCAGAATGTGCAGTTGTAGGCAGTCCTGATGAAGTACGCGGATCGATCGTTAAGGCATTTATTGTATTAAGGGAGGGTGTCGACCAAAACGATCCCAACCTTGTTTCCCAGCTCCAGGATCATGTAAAAGAGCTTACAGCTCCATACAAATATCCTCGGAAAATTGAGTTTTTATCAGAGCTGCCAAAAACGACTTCCGGAAAAATCATGCGTGTTGAATTGCGTAAAAAAGAAGCCGAAACTGCTTCAGCGCAAAACTGAATGCTTTGAAAAATACAGGCGGAATTCCGCCTGTATTTTTGTTATACTATGGTAAATATGAACTTTATTTTATTAAAGGAGAAAAGACTTATGGGAACGCTATGGCATGGGGGGCCAATATATACCCTTCAGCAGGAAGGCCATCAGATCGAGGCCGTTTTTACAGAAGGAAGCCAGATTATTGAAATAGGTGACTTGAGAGATTTAAGGAATAAGTATAAAGAAGAAATTCAAAGGGAGATCGATCTGCAGGGCAGCACGATGCTGCCGGGATTTGTCGATAGTCATATGCATCTTATCGGTCATGGCGAAAGGCTGATCAGGCTCGATTTATCTGAGCACACATCAAAGCAGGAAGTTCTTCTGGCTGTTCAGCAATATTCAGAGACAATAGAAGAGGGAGAATGGGTCATTGGGGAAGGCTGGAATGAAAATTTATGGGATCAGCCGGAGCCTATATATGCTTCAGAGCTTGACCAGTATGTTCCCAATCATCCTGTAATGCTGAAACGTGTGTGCAGACATGCCCTTGCAGTTAATTCCCTTGGATTATCCAAGGCAAATATTACTGAAGATACTGAATGTCCTCCGGGTGGAGTAATTGAAAAAGATGAATACGGAAGACTAAATGGACTTTTAAAGGATCAGGCTCAGGATCTTTTATTTAGTGTGCTGCCTGCTGTATCAGAAGGCTATTTAAAGAAGGCGCTTCGTGCTGCCATAAATGATGCCTATAAGCTTGGATTGACAGGAGGGCATACTGAGGATCTGAATTATTATGGAGGGTTCACCCAGACCTTTCAGGCCTTCAAGCAGGTAATTGAGGAGGAAGGCCTTTCTTTCCGGGCACATTTGCTGGTTCATCATGAAGTTGCTGACGAAATGAAGGAATCAGGCGGAGGATTTTTGGCGGGAAGTAAACAAATAGAGTTTGGCGCTATGAAGATATTTGCTGATGGAGCTTTGGGGGGAAGGACGGCTTTATTAAGTCATCCTTATGCAGATGACCCAACCACTTCAGGCGTTGCTATTTACTCTCAGGAACAGCTTGATTCCTTAGTGGAGAAAGCCCGTATTCATGAAATGCCGGTTGCCATCCATACTATTGGAGATTTGGCATTTGAAATGGCATTAAATGCAATAGAAAAGCATCCATTGGAAGGTCTGGGACGAGACAGATTGATTCATGCCCAAATATTGCGTAAGGAGCTTATTGAAAGGGCTAAAAATCTGCCTTTAATCCTTGATATCCAGCCGAGATTTACAGCCTCCGATTTTCCATGGGTGATCGAGCGTATTGGTGAAGAAAATATGGAGTATTGCTACGCATGGAAGACACTGCTGAAAGAAGGGGTACATTGTGCAGGAGGCTCTGATGCACCGATTGAGCCGGCCAACCCATTTCTTGGTATTCATGCAGCTGTTACGAGAACAAATATTGATGATCCTCATAACACCGTCTATTATCCAAGTGAGGCATTATCTGTTTATGAAGCAGTATGCTTATTCACAAAGGGCAGTGCATATGCTGCCTCCCATGAAAATGATATAGGTGTCATACAAGAAGGATATCTGGCAGATTTCACTATTTTAAATGAAGATATTTTTAAAATGCCTATTGGACAAATTGCAGCCGTTACAGTAAACAAAACCGTTATTGACGGGAAAATAGTATACGAAAGATAAGTGAAAATGTCAGGTGCCTATACAATTAGGGGCCTGGCATTCTTTTTGGCAGGAAAAAAGGATTGCACTCATTATTATGGCAGACTTATAATATAAATATTTCGATACTAGAAAGAATTGAGGAACTGCAATGAAAAATAATGAAGTGCAAATGGGAGCTTTATACGCTGGGTTCGCGTACTTTTTATGGGGTATTTTACCGATTTACTGGAAGTTGGTGGACCATGTTCAGGCAGATGAAATTTTGGCTAACAGGATTTTTTGGTCATTCTTTTTTATGCTGATTATTTTAGTGGCCTCAAAAAAGTGGAATGCTTTCACTGCAACACTTAAAGGATTTAAAACTAACAAAAAGCAGCTTTTCGCCCTTGTCATTGCCTCCATTCTGATCAGCACCAACTGGTTTTTATATATTTGGGCGGTCAATACAGATCAGATGATTGAGGCAAGTCTTGGCTATTATATTAATCCGCTTGTAAGTGTGATTCTGGGCATGCTGGTATTTAAAGAGAAATTATCATTTGCTCAATATGTATCCTTTGGATTTGCGTTTGCGGGAGTTATGATTATGACTGTCAGCTACGGGCATTTCCCATGGATAGCTATTGTTCTCGCATTATCCTTTGGCCTTTACGGGCTGGCCAAAAAGCTTATAAAAGTGGATTCGGCTGTTGGCTTAACGCTGGAAACTTTAGTAGTGACTCCTATTGCATTTATTTATATGGTGATGCTTTTTATAAATGATAAGCACGCTCTTCTGCATGTTTCGCTAAGCACCGACTTGCTTCTTATCGGGGCAGGTGCAGCCACAGCTGTGCCGCTATTGTACTTTGCCAAAGGAGCTCAAAAGATACCGATGTCCATGCTTGGCTTTCTGCAGTATATTGCGCCGACCATTACGCTGATTCTGGGGATTTTCGTTTATCATGAGCACTTTACAAAACTTCACCTGCTTTCCTTTATGTTTATTTGGCTAGCTTTAACGATTTACTCTGTTTCGAGGACAAAACTTTTTGCCCATTGGGAAACAAAACTAAAGCGGGGAAAAGGTGTCGGGATATAGAAAAAAGAGTTTCGCATGGATATGCGAAACTCTTTTTTTATAAAAATGTCCTCTTAACCTTTTCCCAGTAGGAATTATCCTTCAGTTTTACGGTCTTAATGATTTTGCTGCTTAGCTTTATATCTATCTTTTCAACATGCTGAATGCTTAGTGCCTCATTGTCCATTCCCATTGTAGGATGGTCATTGCCATCTTGAACTACTTTGAGAGTCAGCTGCCGGTTTTCGCTCAGGATAAAAGAGGATCCCAGTGTACGATAGCGGTTGTTATTAAGTGAAGCGAGTTCGCTCACCTGCATGCATGGCAGAAGCGGGTCAACAACAGCCCCGTTTACAGACTTATTATATGCTGTGCTCCCGGTTGGAGTGGCAACAATCATTCCGTCGCCGCGGAAAGTTTCAAAATGAAAATCATCGATAAAGACATCGATTACCAATGTTTTAATTATGGCAGAGCGGATGCTGAATTCATTTAGGCATTGAAAGGATGTCTGGTCATCAACTGTAACATCAATAGTGGGATAACGTCTTACTTCTACCTGTTCATTTGTCATTGCCTCTACCATCTTATCTGTTTCATCGAGATGGAAATCACAGTACAGGCTAAGGCTTCCAGTCGTTGAAATTCCGGCATACAAACAGTCATCCCTATAGCCGGTTTTACGGACAGCCTGCAAAAACGTACCGTCTCCTCCAATGCTGACAATAATATTGGCTTTCTTGAAGTCATTGACGATCCTAAAGGCGTGCTCCTCAGCCAGGCTATAAAGAGGTGCTACTTTTTCCATCGTTTCTTCATCTTTTTTGTGATAAAAGTATATATTGCGTCTTTCAGGCATATTCATTCCTCCAAGCAGTAAGAAAGTTGTGAAATTTCAGAGGGGAAAATGTCTTGATGATTTTCTTTCCCAAATAATTCAAATTTTGCTATGATTATGGTTGTTGAATTCAGTTTACCTTTTTTTGAAACATTTTAAAAGTTTTATACGTATGAAGACTATGTGACAAATAGGTTTTCTGGGCAGCATAGTCAGCCAAACAAGGAGGCTGGGTATGTTAGGAGAGGGCATTTTAAAAGGAGGATTTCTTAATGAATGGGAAACGTTGGGCTGCACTGGGAATAGCAGCAGGTCTGTTTGTATTTTCCGTGGTGCTGAATTTTGTGACTGCATTTGCATTTACAGATTTGGAAAGCTCGGTAAATGAACTGTTTGCAGGAGGCAATGAAGCATTTTTGGAAGAAGTTATTGAAGAGGGAAATGCACAGAAAAAGATTGCCGTGCTGGATGTGAATGGAGTAATTCAGGATACGGGTGATGCAGCTTCTTTATTTGCAAGCCCGGGATATAATCATAAAGGATTCATGGATAATCTTGATTATGTAAAAGAAGACAGCACAGTAAAGGCGATTGTTATTAAGGTTAATTCCCCAGGAGGAGGGGTAGTTGAAAGCGCTGAAATACATGATAAAATCACTGAAATACAAAAAGAGACAAAGAAGCCCGTATACATATCAATGGGATCAATGGCTGCATCAGGAGGTTATTATATATCCGCTCCGGCTGACAAGATTTTTGCCAGTCCCGAGACATTAACCGGTTCTCTGGGTGTCATTATGCAGGGCTATAATTATGCGGGGCTTGCTGAAAAATATGGTGTCGAGTTTGTAACGATTAAGAGCGGTCCATATAAAGATATTATGAGTCCTACCAGGGAGATGACGGACGAGGAAAGAAAGATCCTTCAATCCATGATTAATAATTCATATGACGGATTTGTTAAAGTTATTGCGGAAGGCCGCGGATTAACCGAGGCACAGGTGAAGGAAATTGCGGATGGCCGAATTTATGACGGGCGGCAGGCTAAAGAACTGAATCTGATTGATGGTTTTGGCTATGATGATGATGTTATTGAACAATTAAAGAAAGACCATAAATTAAATGGTGCACAGGTTGTAAAGTATACTGAGAATTTCGGGTTCGGCTCCATGTTCAGCATGGGAGCGCGAAAAATCATGGGTGATGACCTGGAAATGGCAGGAGTAATGAAGCTGTTATCACAGCCAAACTCACCGCGTTTAATGTATCTTTATGCTGAATAGGGAGGGGGAGAAAAGATGACTTCAAATGATTCTAATGAAAGAGAACTTGCCCATCCTGATGTAAGGCAGGATGAAGGCGGGATCGAGTCAGCTATTGCTGATGCAGATTCGGCAGGCAAGGAAACGGTCACACAGGCAGAAACCCTCCCCATTCAAAAGGCTACGGCACCCATCAGGTTAGCCGGTTTCTGGATGAGATTTTGGGCTTATCTATTAGATTTAGTTGTAGTTGGCAGTGTAGACCGGATATTAATCAATCCAATTTTTAGAGCATTGGATATTCCTTTGCATGAAAGCAATTTGTTTTCACCGATTTCCATAGCAACGGCCATTACGTTTTATGCCTATTTTGTGCTGATGACAAAGTTTTTTGGCCAGACGCTCGGGAAAATGGTATTCGGTTTAAGAGTAGTAGATCTTAAAGGAGAAAAGCTGACCTGGGGCACCATTTTGTTCCGTGAATGGATCGGCCGTTTTATATCAGCGACCATTTTTATCGGCTATGTGATTATAGCCTTCCTGCCGAAAAAACAGGGACTTCATGATCTTTTTGCTGATACCACTGTTGTTCATGAAAGGCAAAATGAACAAGTCATTTAATGGAGAATTTGAAGCCTGTCACCGCCTGGTGGCAGGTTTATTTTTTTTCAGATGGGCATAATACAAAGCTGAAAGGGTGTGAAAAAAATGAAGTGGATCCTGATTGCTGCAATTGCCCTTATACTTCTTTTAATTCTAATTATGATAACAAAACTAAAGATATATTTTCATTTTTACCATGGAAATGATAACGATCATCTAAAAATACAATTGAAAGCCTGGTTCGGACTGATCCGATACAAAATTGAAGTCCCGCTGATAAAGGTTGATGATAACTCGCCAACGGTTGTCGTAAAGGAAAAGACGGCTGCAGGGCCACAGGAAGATTCATCTGGCAAGGATACAAAGCAATTCTCACCGACTGACCTTATTAATAGTTTACATGACACGAAAGCTATTATTAATCATATCGTCTCTCTCCACAAAATAATCCGGAAATTTCTAAAGCGTGTAACTATCCGGAATCTTGAATGGCATACTTTTGCAGGCCTTGGGGATGCTGCCCATACGGGGATGATCACCGGGGCTCTCTGGGCGATAAAAGGGAGCATTATTGGATTAATCAGTCATTATATGAAACTGAAAACGCCTCCCAGCATCACTGTTACTCCCCATTTTCAATTTTCCGTTTCGCAAACAGCCATTTCATGTATGATTCATTTTCGTGTCGGGCATGCTATGTTAGCAGGAATTAAACTGATCAAATATTGGAAAGGCGGACGGCCGGACTTTAGGGCGAAGCCGCTTTCTGCCTTATCTGATGATGGTACTCAAACTGTCTAATAGAGGAGGAGCAATGAATGTCTGACCATCCAATTCAAGGGCTTATGACAACTGCCATGGAAAATCTGAAAGAGATGATTGATGTTAACACCATAATCGGGGATCCTGTAGAAACCCCTGATGGCAGTGTGATTTTAACTGTTTCAAAGGTAGGCTTTGGCTTTGCAGCCGGAGGAAGCGAATTTATGCTTGATGGACAATCAGCCGAGGAAAAGGGCCATCCATTTGGCGGAGGTAGCGGAGGCGGTGTCTCCATTACTCCAATCGCCTTTTTGATTGTCAATTCCCACGGGGTGAAAATGGTTCACCTTGATGAAAGCACTCATTTGTATGAGAAAATACTTGACCTTGCCCCGCAGGCAGTCGATAAAATTCAGCAGATGTTTAATAATAAGAAAGAAACCGGTTCCGGCAGCCAGCAAGGCCAGAACCATCAAGAAAACAAAGATGAGTATAGCGGATCAAAGCAGGATCTGGATATCTGAGAGAATAAGGAAGTTAACTTTCCTATGGAGAGTTAACTTTTTTCTTGGAAAGTATCCTTAATAATTGCAAAAAAGATTCTGAAAAGATATGATTTACACTGTACATAAGTGATTAAGGAGGACGATTTAAATGGCATCTATTACATTCAAAGGAAATCCTGTAACATTGCTGGGCAATGAAGTAAAAGTAGGAGATAAAGCGCCTGAATTCAAGGTTCTGGCTAATGATCTTTCTGAAGTTACACTTGCTGACTCTAAAGGGCAGGTACGTCTAATCAGCGTAGTACCTTCTATCGACACGGGCGTTTGTGATGCACAGACACGCCGTTTTAACGAAGAAGCTTCCAAGCTTGATAATGTTAAAATTCTTACTGTAAGCGTAGATCTTCCGTTTGCTCAAAAACGCTGGTGTGCAGCTGCAGGCATAGAAAATGTTCAAACTGTTTCCGATCACCGTGACCTGTCTTTCGGAGAAGCTTATGGGGTAGCCATCCAGGAACTTCGTCTATTGGCTCGTGCTGTTTTTGTTGTCGATTCAAATGACACTGTGACATATGCGGAATATGTTAGTGAAGCAACTGACCATCCTGACTATGAAGCAGCAGTGGAAGCAGCTAAACAAGCGAAATAAATTGGAGGCTCCGGATTCGTTCCGGAGCTTTTATTTTTTTGTTCATCAGCACCAAACTTGTGAATGAACCAAAAGCCCGTTAAAATAGGAAAAAGAATAAGGACGGGAGGAATATGCTGTGAAAATAACTCCGGTTGAGGAATTATTTACGATTTTAAATGAAACGGCTGTAATTATGCAGGAAGAACTGCATTGTACATACTTAGAAGCTCTTGCTGAAACAGGAGAGAATTTATTTCATGAAAGCATTCTTCAGGATGAGCTAAGTGAATTAACCATTAAGAGGCTCAGGAAGAGTTACGAATCCATTGACTTAAACAGCTGCTCAAAAGAAGAAATTAGAAATTCTTTTCAGCTTGCTATATTAAAGGGCATGAAAGAGAATGTGCAGCCTAATCATCAAATGACTCCTGATGCTGTGGGAATGCTGATGGGGTATCTTGTTGAAAAATTCATTCAGGAAAAGAGTTTCCGCCTGCTTGATCCTGCAGTAGGAACAGGAAACTTATTGACTACTGTTATGAATCACCAAAGCGGTAAATTGATTGAGGCAACCGGGATTGAAATTGATGACTTATTGATCAAGCTGGCTTACATTAATGCCAATTTACAGGAGCATCCTATTCAATTTTTCAACCAGGATAGCCTTGAACCGCTCTTTATTGAATCTGCCGATGCTGTAGTAAGTGATTTGCCTGTCGGGTATTATCCGAATGATGTCCGTTCTGCCGAGTATAAGCTTAAAGCGGATGAGGGGCATTCCTATTCCCATCACTTATTTATTGAGCAGAGCATGAATCATGTGAAATCTGGAGGATATTTATTTTTTATCATTCCAAATGGTATGTTCGAAAGTGATCAGGCTCCTAAGCTGCATGAATATATTAAGGAAAATGCCTACATCCAAGGATTGATACAGCTGCCGCTCACCATGTTCAAAAATGAAAAAGCAGCCAAAAGCATCTTCATCCTTCAGAAGAAAGGGGAAGGAGTCACTCCCCCTAAGCAGGCTCTCCTGGTCAACTTGCCAAGCTTATCTAAAACAGCAGAAACCGAAAAAATCCTCAGAAAAATTGATGGATGGTTTAAAGAAAGCAAATAAGGATAAACGAAAAAGAAGCTGAGCATTTGCCGGCTTCTTTTTTTAATGAATCAATTTAATGAAGTGTCAGAAAACACTTAATTTAGCATGAAAACGATACCATTGCAAGGTGATTCTTGAAATGTTTTGCTTACAGTGTTTAAATGGAAAATTGAGAGATATTAAGTGTGTCCGATGCACAAAATAAAGTTGTATTACTTTGTTTCGCAGTATCACACATTGTTATATAAAAGTATGGGTTTTAGGTGACAGATCAGTCCCCTTGAACATCTTCTAAAGGAGCGGTAGCTTTATGGCAAAAATCATTGCAATTAACGCCGGCAGTTCATCATTAAAATTTCAGTTATTTGACATGCCGAGTGAAGAGGTTATTACAAAAGGCTTAATAGAGCGTATTGGGCTGGATAATGCAGTCTTCAATATTTCTGTAAATAACGAAAAAATTAAGGAAGTAACAGATATACCAGATCATGCAGTAGCTGTTAAAATCCTTTTAGAAAAATTAACAAATCTGGGGATCATTAAATCTCTTAATGAAATCGAAGGTATTGGCCACCGTGTTGTTCACGGCGGTGAAGCGTTTAATGATTCTGCGGTTATTACAGATGAAGTGCTTGCAAAAATAGATGAACTATCTGAGCTTGCACCTCTTCACAACCCAGCTAATATTACGGGAATTAAGGCGTTCCAGCAGGTCCTTCCAAATGTGCCTGCAGTGGCAGTATTTGATACTGCGTTCCACCAGACGATGCCGGAAAGCTCTTTCCTATATAGCTTGCCATATGAATATTATGAGAAGTATGGCATCCGCAAGTATGGCTTCCATGGAACTTCACATAAATATGTTTCAGAGCGTGCAGCGGAAATGCTCGGCCGTCCACTTGAGCAGCTTCGCCTGATCTCCTGCCACTTAGGAAATGGAGCCAGTATTACAGCGATTGAAGGCGGAAAGTCAATCGATACTTCAATGGGCTTCACTCCGTTAGCAGGTGTTACAATGGGTACGCGTTCAGGTAACATTGACCCTGCACTTATTCCATTCATAATGGAAAAGACGGGCAAGAATGCAGATGAAGTTCTTGATGTGCTAAATAAAAAGAGCGGTATGCTTGGTGTTTCCGGCTTCTCCAGTGACCTTCGGGACATTGAAATTCAAGCTGTCGAAGGAAATGAAAGAGCAGAATTGGCTCTTGAAGTATTCGCAAACAGAATCCATAAATATATCGGATCTTATGCTTCCCGCATGTATGGCGTAGACGCGATCATTTTCACAGCTGGAATCGGTGAAAACAGTGATGTTATTCGTGAACGAGTTCTTCAGGGGCTGGAATTCATGGGCGTATACTGGGATCCTGCATTAAACAAAGTGCGCGGTGAAGAAGCATTCATCAACTACCCTCACTCACCAGTTAAAGTCATGATTATCCCGACAAATGAGGAAGTTATGATTGCACGTGATGTTGTGAGATTAGCTAAATAACATTCAAGATAGGCAAGGGCTTTATAAGCTCTTGTCTTTTTTGTTGTTTGGGAATGAAAATTCACAATCAGACAGAAGGAGAATTTTCCATCTGAATTATGCTATACTGAGTCAAAGAAAAAATGTTTTTTGGGAGGAATTGCGATGCCATTGAACGAACGGGAAGAAAGCGTTTTGGCAGGTATTCAGGAGTGGGAAAATACCCTGCTGAGTTATGAGCCCAATGATTTGGAGATGGTTTATGATAAATCATTGGAAAGGTCTTTTTCACTATTGCCTGAAGAAGTTCAGCATCAATTTTTTTCGGCAATGGATAGCTGGCTGTTTCATCTTCATGCGCTTATTCAAGGTTCACAGCTTCAAATGGATGCGAAAGAGCGAATATTGACCGCAGGCCGTGTATTTCATTCTGATATCGAGACGATTGAAGATCTTAAAAAGCTAAATATCGACCAGCTTCAATACATAGCTCAACAGCAGATTGCCCGCCATCGGCTTTATTCGTTTGCACAGGGCGGCATTGCAGGTTCTGGCAGCTCACTCATGCTGGGTGCAGATATTCCTGCTATGGCAGTTATTAATCTTCGTGCCGTACAGCTGATTGCCATGACCTATGGCATTGAAGTCAATACTCCATTTGAAATGATGAGTTCTCTTAAGGTTTTTCATGCTGCCACATTACCGGCTCGCATGCAGAGCAGTGCATGGCAAGAATTAATGGACGAGCTGAAGAACCAGGAAGAATTTTATTTTTATGAAGGAAAAGAAGAATTGACTGATATTACCTGGATTGAGCAGCCAATGAAGCAGCTTTTTAAAGGAATGGCAATTTATTTTTTCCGCAGAAAATCTATTCAGGGAATACCTTTCATCAGCATGGCCATAGGGGCAGGGACTAATTACCAGCTGACAAGAAAAGTAACAGAATTTGCCCATAAATATTATCAGATGAGATATCTGAAAACTAAGAATGATCAGCAGTAAACCGAGGAATGATTTTTCAAAGAAAGGTGGTGCCAAGTGAGTACATTAGAGCATAAAAAAGAAGCGACAAAAAAAGTCAGGTGCAAAGTGATCACCGTAAGTGATACGCGAGATGAAGAAACGGATAAAAGCGGAAAACTGATGATTCAGCTGCTCGAAGAGGCAGGACATAATATAGCTGACTATGAAATCGTCAAGGATGAAGGAACTCTCATTCGTGAGGCCGTATTAAAAGGATGCGAAAACCCCGGTATTGATGCTGTTCTAACAAATGGAGGCACTGGTATTGCTCTCCGGGATGTTACGATTGAGACGGTTAGAGAATTATTTGATAAAGAAATCAATGGATTTGGCGAATTGTTCAGAATGCTGAGCTACACGGAAGATATTGGTTCAGCGGCCATTCTATCGCGGGCAGCTGCAGGGACAGTTAGAAATAAAGCCGTTTTTTCAACTCCTGGATCATCAGGGGCAGTTCGGCTGGCCATGAATAAGCTGATTCTGCCAGAACTCGGGCATATCGTCAGGGAACTTAGAAAAGATTTATAAGAGGCAAAAAACCTTTCCGCCGCGGAAAGGTTTTTCTTATGAATGCATCTTTCCTGTAATATCCTGATTTGTTCGGTACCAAAGCCACAAATCATTAATGATGGATGCCAGTTCTGAAATTTCGCTGTTGAGTCTGCATGATTTTTCAAAATTCCCCTCATCTGAAAGCTCGGCCTGTTTCCTGTTAATATCCGCTTCAAGCTCGGCAATGCGGTCAGGAATCCTGCCTCTTATCTTTTCCCATTGAAACAGGATCATCTGCTGTGTTCTGTGTGAGTATTCATCCCATTCCCTGTCAAAGCTGGGAATAGCAATTCCAAGCCGGCTGTTATGTGAAAAATGCTCCTCCATTATGAATCCCCCAAATGATAATCTTGCTTTTATTTTACTATAAAGGTGTTTGCTATGCATGGATGTTTTAGTATTCATTCATTTTCTGCAGATACTACTATGGAACTAATATGAAGATAAAAGAACTTGGTTCACAAGAACTGATTTAATAGAAAGGCTAAGGTATTGGTTTACAGCTTTAATAAATATAGAATAGTATATTGACTATTGAGAATATTAAAACAAATACAAGGAGGAGAATATGAAAAGATTTATAACACAATTGACAGTTTTAGCTATAGTGCTGGGTTTGCTGCTGCAATACCCCGCTGCAGCTCTGGGAGAAGAAGTGGGCAGAACAGGAAGCAGCTTAGAAGAGCAAGGATTTACACATAAGAAACCAATAAAATATCCAATCCTATCAAAAGCAAAGCGCCCCGAGGATGCAGGCTTTTCTTCCAGAAAACTCAAAGAGGTTGATAAGCTGATCGAGGGAGAAATAGAAGCTGGTTTTCCGGGAGCAGTTTTAGTCGTAATTAAAGATGGCAAGATTGTTAAAAACTCCGCATATGGTTCAGCCAAGGTCTTTGATGGTTCTAATCCTTTAAATCATCTGCAGAAAATGAAAACAAAAACCATGTTTGATCTAGCATCAAACACGAAAATGTATGCCGTTAATTTTTCACTGCAGCATCTTGTCAGTGAAGGAAAGATCAATCTTGAAGAAAAAATTCAGCACTATTTTCCTGAATTTAAAGATTCTGCGGACGATGAAATAAAAGGGAAAGCGGAGCTCCGGATAATCGACCTGCTTCATCATACTGCCGGATTTCCTTCAAGCGTCCATTATCATAATCCTGAAAGGGCGGGAGAATTATATTCCCAGGAACGAAGTAAAACCCTTTCCATGATTTTGAAAACTCCCCTTGAGTATGAACCTGGCACCAAACAGGTATACAGTGACATTGACTATATGCTCCTTGGATTTATTATTGAAAAAATTACTGGAGAGCAGCTTGACGATTATACTGAAAATCATATTTATAAGCCATTGGGATTAAAGCATACCTTATTTAATCCGCTCCGCAAAGGATTCAAGAAAAAGGATTTTGCTGCAACTGAATTGCACGGCAACACTAGAGATGGAGTTATTTCGTTCCCTAATATCCGGACCTATACTCTCCAAGGAGAGGTTCATGATGAAAAGTCCTTTTATTCAATGGATGGAATATCCGGTCATGCAGGCCTCTTTTCCACCACTTCAGATCTTGCTGTCCTGATGCAGGTAATGCTTAATGATGGGGGCTATGGAAATATAAAATTATTTGATAAACAGACCATTGATAAATTTGTAGAACCTTATGATATGAATCCTACATATGGGTTAGGATGGCGTTTGAACGGTGATTCAAGCATGGAGTGGATGTTCAGCGAGTATGCAGGGAAAAATGTATTTGGGCATACCGGCTGGACTGGAACAGTAACGGTGATAGACAGAGAAAATAATTTAGCAGTTGCTCTGCTGACAAATAAAAAACATTCTCCTGTTATCGATCCAACAAAAGATCCGCATAAGTTTCAAGGTGACACATACAGCATCAGTCAATATGGAAGTGTGATTTCAGCAGTTTATGAGGCATTAAAACACTAAACAATACTGCAGGCAAAAGCCAATAAAGGGCTTTTGCTTTTTTATTTGAAAAATAATATTTATTTTTATACATTTTTAAGAATAAGTATTGATTTTTAAAGAAAAGGTTGTTAAAGTAAGAGAATAATAAATGAATAAAAACATAATTTAATTGTATATTTATACGTAAAATCTAAGGAGGAAATATAAAATGTCACAAAATAAAGTTGTACTTGCATACTCAGGCGGATTGGATACATCTGTTGCGATTAAATGGCTTCAGGATCAAGGTTATGCTGTTGTTGCCTGCTGCCTTGATGTTGGCGAAGGAAAAGATCTGAACTTTATCCAGAAAAAAGCTTTGACGGTTGGAGCAGTCCAATCGTATGTGATTGATGCAAAAGAGGAATTTGCTAATGAATATGCATTGCTGGCACTTCAGGCACATGCATTATATGAAAATAAGTATCCACTAATCTCTGCTCTTTCACGTCCGCTGATCGCCAAAAAGCTTGTTGAAGTAGCAGAAAAAGAAGGCGCAGTAGCAGTAGCACATGGATGTACCGGCAAAGGAAATGACCAGGTTCGTTTTGAAGTGGCAATTCAGGCTCTTAACCCGGATCTCCAGGTGCTAGCACCTGTTCGTGAGTGGAGCTGGTCACGTGAGGAAGAAATTGAATATGCAAAACAAAATAATATTCCTATTCCAATTAACTTAAATTCTCCATACAGCATTGATCAAAACTTATGGGGAAGAAGCAATGAGTGTGGAGTCCTGGAAGATCCATGGGCTGCTCCTCCGGAAGATGCATACGATCTTACTGCTTCACTTGAAAAAGCTCCTGATACACCTGATACAATTGAAATCGGTTTTGAAAAGGGTGTGCCAGTCAGCTTAAATGGCAAAGGCATGAAGCTTTCCGAGCTAATTGCTGAATTGAATGAGCTTGCAGGCAAGCATGGGGTTGGACGTATCGACCATGTTGAAAACCGCCTTGTCGGCATAAAATCCCGTGAGGTGTATGAGTGTCCGGGTGCGATTACACTCCTGAAAGCCCATAAAGAGCTTGAGGACTTAACGATGGTAAAAGAAATGGCCCACTTTAAACCGGTCATTGAGAAAAAAGTGGCTGAGCTTATCTATGAAGGATTGTGGTTCTCCCAGCTTAACAATGCGTTAACAGCTTTCCTAAAAGAAACACAAGCATTTGTAACAGGGACAGTAAGAGTAAAGCTGTTTAAAGGCCATGCAATTGTTGAGGGAAGAAAATCCCCTTATTCCCTGTACGATGAAAAATTAGCAACCTATACTTCAGATGATGAATTTGACCACAATGCAGCAGTTGGCTTTATTAAGCTGTGGGGCTTGCCGACAAAAGTGCAGAGCATTGTTCAAAACAGCAAGAAGGTGACAGTGTGAAAAAACTGTGGGGAGGCAGATTTACAAAATCTGCTGAAGAATGGGTAGATGAATTCGGAGCATCGATTTCATTTGACCAGGAATTGGTTATGGAAGATATCGAAGGAAGCATGGCCCACGTTTCCATGCTTTCTAAAACAGGAATTATTACTGAGGGCGAAGCAGAAAAAATCAAAGCTGGCCTTCAGCAGCTTAAAGCGAAGGCTGAAAAGGATGAACTCACTTACTCAGTAAAACTTGAAGATATTCATTTAAATCTTGAGAGCCATTTGACTGAACTGACAGGACCTGTCGGCGGCAAACTTCATACAGCAAGAAGCCGAAATGACCAGGTGGCGACAGATATGCATTTATATCTCCGCAAGCAGGTGGAGCAGATTGTTGAGTTGATTCAGGAAATGCAGGAAGAGTTAGTCATCCAGGCTGAAAAAAATGTGGAAACCATTATGCCTGGCTATACTCATCTGCAGAGGGCCCAGCCGATCTCCTTCGGCCACCATCTGATGGCTTATTTTTGGATGCTTGAGAGGGACAAGGAGCGCTTTACTGAAAGTCTAAAGAGAATCAACATATCACCTCTTGGAGCGGGGGCGCTGGCTGGCACTACTTTCCCGATTGACCGTGAGTATACGGCTGAACTTCTCGGGTTTGAAGGCATCTATGAGAACAGCCTGGATGCAGTTAGTGACAGAGACTTTATTCTTGAGTTTTTATCCTCAAGTTCAATCCTGATGATGCATCTGTCACGTTTAAGTGAAGAGTTCATTCTCTGGTCAAGCCAGGAATTTCAATTCATTGAGCTCGATGACAGCTTTGCAACAGGCTCGAGCATCATGCCGCAGAAGAAAAACCCCGACATGGCTGAGCTCATTCGCGGAAAAACAGGGCGAGTATATGGAAACCTTGTGGGTCTTCTAACAGTATTGAAAGGCCTGCCCCTTGCCTATAACAAAGATATGCAGGAAGATAAAGAAGGAATGTTTGATACTGTAAAGACAGTCACAGGTTCACTTAAGATTTTTGCGGGTATGATCCGCACCATGAAGGTGAAAACCGGGCAGATGGAAAAAGCGACTAAAAATGATTTTTCCAATGCAACTGAACTGGCAGATTATCTATCTGATAAAGGCATTCCTTTCAGAGAAGCACATGAGATTGTCGGGAAACTGGTTCTTGTCTGTGTACAAAAGGGATGCTTCCTTGGAGATTTGCCGCTTGATGATTTCAAGAATGCACATGGATTGTTCGAAGAAGATATTTATGAGGTGCTGGATCCATACACAGCTGTTAAAAGAAGAAATAGTGCAGGCGGAACCGGATTCAAACAAGTAAGCATCGCGATAGATAAAGCGAAGAAATACCTTGGAACTAAAGAGTTTGCCAATAAATAAAAAATGGCGCTGCCTGCTGCAGCGCCATTTTTTCTATTCTTCATCTTCTTTATCCGTTCTAACTACGAGAACATCACAGCGGGCATAACGGGTAATATGTTCAGATACACTGCCAATGATGAAACGTTCAACCGCGTTCATGCCTGTTGCCCCGCAAATGATCAGGTCCACGTTGTGCTTTCTGGCAATATCTTTTGGAACTTTCACTTTTGGTGAACCATAATCGACTTCATATGTCACATTTTCGATACCTGCATCCACTGCTGTCTTTTTGTATTTTTCCATTAATTCTGTTGCAAAACGGTCAGCTCTTTCGGCAATCGTGCGGTCATAGGCTTCGACAGTGGCGAACGTGCGGGTATCAATGATATGTGCCAATACCATAGAAGCATTATTGCGCTTGGCAATTTCAATTGCTTTTTTAAATGCCCATTCTGCTTCAGTTGAACCATCAACAGCGACTAATATGTTCTTATATTTCATGCCCACTTGAATCTCCTCCTTTACCTATATTATACATTTGTAAAAATTGAATATCTGTAGCAGAAAATCGAACAATAGTAAGGCTGATAAATTTTTTGGAAAAGGAGCAGATGTAAAATGGAAAAGAGAGAACCAAAAGCAGGATCCGGATATTTTTTTGATGAGCAAGGTGCCAATGAAGTTAGTACACAAATTATGAATGCTTATAACAGCGGTGTTATTGACCAGCCAAATGCCGAGTTTGACATGGAAGCTCACGAAAGAAATGAAGGCAATTTTCAATGAAAAAGCAAGCTCTCATAAATGAATGAGGGCTTTTTATATGTTGTTTGAAAGGAGAAAAAATAGGCGGATTAAGTGTATACTTTTCCCTCATATAGCCATATAAAGTTAATAGCGGATCACTAATATACGGAGGTATGCTGAATGCGTATCGGAGTTCCTAAGGAAGTAAAAAATAATGAAAACAGGGTTGCCATGACCCCTGCCGGTGTTATGAATCTTATTCAATTTGGCCATGAAGTCTATTTAGAAACGGGTGCTGGAGCCGGATCGGGCTTTTCAGACAGCGACTATCTGAGTGCAGGAGCACATATTGTTCAGACTGCAGAAGAGGCGTGGGCCATGGAGATGGTCATGAAGGTAAAGGAGCCCGTACAGAGCGAATATGTATATTTTCGGGAAGGGTTAATTCTCTTTACATATTTACATTTGGCTGCTGAACCTGCTTTGACAAATGCTTTAATAAATAATAAGGTTGTGGGCATTGCTTATGAAACAGTACAGCTTCCCAACCGGACATTGCCTCTATTGACTCCTATGAGTGAAGTAGCCGGAAGAATGGCAGCACAGGTAGGAGCGCAGTTCCTTGAAAAAATCCATGGAGGAAAAGGAATTCTGCTATCAGGGGTTCCGGGTGTACAGCGTGGGAGTGTAACGATAATCGGCGGCGGGGTTGCCGGAACTAATGCGGCAAAAATGGCAATTGGTCTTGGTGCCAAGGTGACCATGATTGATTTGAATCCAGATCGCCTCCGGCAGCTTGATGATATCTTTGGGAAAGAAGTAACCACTTTAATCTCAAACCCTTATAATATAGCTGAAGCTGTTAAGAACTCCGATCTTGTGATTGGCGCTGTCCTGATTCCGGGTGCAAAAGCTCCTAAGCTTGTAACAGAGGAAATGATCAAAACCATGAGCCCCGGTTCTGTTCTCGTGGATATTGCCATTGACCAGGGAGGAATTTTTGAAACAACAGATCGAATTACTACCCATGATAATCCGACATATGAAAAGCATGGCATAGTTCACTATGCGGTAGCCAATATGCCTGGAGCTGTTCCCAGAACATCCACTCTTGCATTGACTAATGTGACGGTGCCATATGCACTGCAAATCGCCAATAAAGGCTACAAGCAGGCATGTCTGGATAATGAGGCTTTATTAAAGGGTGTTAATACATTAAATGGTTATGTGACTTATAAGGCTGTAGCTGAGGCTCATAGTCTTGACTATTCAGATACGAGAACACAATTAGAGCAGCAATAGGATATCGGCGGTTCTATCTAATTTTAAAATAATAAAAAAATCCGGGGCAGGTTAGCTCCGGATTTTTCTGTGGATTTGTTATTTAATAATCTGAAGTTCTTTCGGGAACTTCGTCAAAAGTTCTACTCCGTCTGCTGTTACAGCAAGGTCATCCTCAATCCTCACTCCGGCAACACCAGGGACGTAGATTCCAGGTTCGATAGTGAAGACCATACCTTCTTCAAGCAAAAGCGGGTTTGTTTCTGTTAATGAAGGATACTCATGAACGCTTACACCCAGGCCATGCCCCAATCGATGCGGGAAATAGTCGCCGTAGCCGGCTTCTGCTATCAGGTTTCTTGCTGTCAGGTCAATATCCGCACATGTGACTCCCGGCTTGCTCGCTTCAACCGCTGCAAGCTGAGCTTTTAAGACGGTATCATAAATTTCTTTTTGTTTATCACTAATATCACCATAAGCTACAGTTCTGGTAATATCTGAGCAGTAGCCATTCCAGACAACTCCCAGGTCAAACAGGACCAAATCCCCTTTTTGGATCTTCGTCATTCCCGGTGTCCCATGAGGAGAAGCTCCGTTAGCCCCTGTTAGGACCATGGTAGAGAAAGACATTTCATTAACGCCTTTTTTCTTTAACGCATATTCGACGGCAGCCAGAACATCCAGTTCTGTTTTTCCTTCCTGGATTTCGGCACAGCCTGTTTCAATCGCAAAATCAGCCAATGCACATGCTTCGCGGATGATTTCCAATTCTTTTTCATCCTTAACCATACGAAGCTGGCGAAGTTTTTCTTCTGCTGAAACAAAGGATGCACCGCTAAACAGGCCTGAAATGGCCTCATAGCGCTCCACATTCATATGCTCTTTTTCGATTGCTGCTTTATTTACTTTTCCAATTCTTTTATGTATGGATGTCTGGATAAATTCCCAAGGGTTCTGAATATCGCTGTACCCAATAATTTCATGTCTCCAGCCGGCATTCTTGGCATCTTCTTTTTCCATAGCCGGACATACAAGGAATGGCTCTTCCTCTTGGAAAACCGCCAGTCCAAGCAAGCGTTCATGAGGGTCGCTTAAAAAGCCGCTTAAATAAAATACATTATCCGGTGATGTTACAAAAGTGATTTGTATATCATTTTCCTTCATCCACTGTGATAATTTCTGCAATCTGTTATTCATAATGAACCTCCTTATGTACTGATACTTTGAGAGTAGCAACTAAATAAGAAAAGCGCAAGCGCCTTGCCACTCGGTGAGCAGACTAAGAACGCTATTTTCTCATGAAAGTTGCTGCTTTTGTTCTTGCGATGTATTGCTTACGGAGCTGTTCTTGTCCTGTGGGGCACACAAGCGGAAGATGAATCCAGTAAGAAGGTGTTTTTGAATTTGAAAGGAAACGGATTAGGGGCGAAAGGCAGACAAGTAAACCTGCTTTTAGGTTGGGTTCGAACCTGAAGTAACTTCGGACATAGCGAGCTGGATTTTCTATTTTTGTGTCAGAGCCTGACTCAACTTCGGACACATTGCCCGGGATTTTCTATTTTCGCGTCAGAACCTGGTTCAATTTCGGACACATTGCCCGGGATTTTCTATTTTTGCGTCAGAACCTGGTTCACCTTCGGACACAGCGAGTCGGATTTTCTATTTTTGTGTCAAAACCTGGTTCACCTTTGGACACAGCGAGCCGGATTTTCCATTTTTGTATCAGAACCTGGTTCATCTTCGGACACAGCGAGTCAGATTTTCTATTTTGGTGTCAGAACCTGGTTCATCTTCGGACACAGCGAGTCGGATTTTCTGTTTTTGTGTCAGAACCTGGTTCATCTTCGGACACAGCGAGTCGGATTTTCTGTTTTTGTGTCAGAACCTGGTTTACCTTCGGACACAGCGCCCAGCTTTTTCTATTTTTGTGTCAAAACCCAGAACCTTTTAAAGATGACCAATTTGGGTATATTCTAAAGAAAGCAGGAATAACCTGTTTTTCGTTGAAGTAAATTACATAACTTAAAATAAGAGAGGAGCATAAAATTGAAAGTATCATTTCATGGTCATGCTGTAGTGAAAATTGAATCAAAGGGAAAAACCATCTTAATAGATCCTTTTATTACCGGGAATGATTTAACAGACTTAAAAGCTGAGGAGCAGAAGCCGGACGTCATCATTGTAACTCATGGACATGGCGATCATCTTGGAGATACGATTGAGCTGGCAAAGCGCAATAACTCTCTTGTCATTGCCAATTTTGAGCTTGCCACCTATCTGGGCTGGCAGGGTGTTAATGCACATGGAATGTCGATCGGCGGCGGATATGATTTTGATTTCGGAAGAGTGAAGCTGACACCGGCATTTCATGGAACAGGTCTTGAGACAGAGAATCAGGAAATCATCTACCTAGGCATGCCTGCAGGTGTTCTCATTACCTTAGAAGGAAAAACGATTTATCATGCAGGGGATACAGGGCTTTTCTCTGATATGAAGTTAATTGGTGACCGTCATCCGATTGATTTGGCATTCCTGCCGATTGGAGACAATTTTACGATGGGGCCGGATGACGCAGCATACGCAGCAGAACTCCTGGGAGCCAAAAAGGTTGTTCCGATTCACTTCAACACCTTCCCCCCAATCAGGCAGGATCCACATGATTTCATCAGCATGCTAGAAGATGGAATAGGGCAGGTTCTCGAAACAGGGGAATCAATAGAATTATAATATCTCAAACGCAGCTTTCCGATGGAGGCTGCGTTATTTTTTATTAATAAAATCCACTCATTTTCCCAGCCTGTCCGCATACATTTTAGGGAGGAGAGGATAAAGGAGGAAGTGAAAATGAACAAAAACCGATATTTGCTATGCTTGCTGCTGTGCGGCTTGATGCTTTATTATGCAGCTCCAAGAATGGGTATATTTAATGGAGGAGCTGAAGGGATCTTTGCTATCAGCTGGCTGGCCCTTGCCCTTTTTGTTATTGCCGGGAACCTGAGTGCCTTAATGTATGCACCGAAAAAAGAGGCTGTACCGGGGAAGCAAATGCGCAAATTGGCAGACAGGAAGCGGGTGCGCTCCTTCGGCAGGTAACGCAGATTGGCGGAGTCAATTGTATCAAGGCACCTTTACCCTTATAATGAAAATAAGGAATAATTTGTAGAGGGTGAAAGTCTTGGCTACTAAGCATGAGCAAATATTACAATATATTGATGAACTGCCAATTGGAGAAAAGATATCGGTCAGACAGATCGCCAAGGCACTGGCTGTGAGTGAAGGGACTGCATACAGAGCGATTAAGGATGCGGAGAATAAGGGATATGTCAGTACAATAGAACGTGTAGGGACAATAAGAATTGAGCGGAAGAAAAAAGAGAATATTGAAAAGCTTACTTTTGCAGAAGTTGTTAATATCGTTGATGGCCAGGTGCTCGGTGGAAGAGCAGGGCTCCATAAAACACTGAATAAATTTGTTATTGGTGCGATGAAGCTTGAAGCAATGATGAGATATACGGATGCCGGAAACCTGCTGATCGTAGGAAACCGCACCCAGGCACACGAATTAGCATTAAAGGCTGGCGCTGCTGTATTAATTACCGGGGGATTTGATACAGAAGACCATGTCAAAAAGCTTGCTGACGATCTGCAGATGCCTGTGATCTCAAGCAGTTATGATACCTTCACAGTTGCAACTATGATCAACAGGGCTATCTATGACCAGCTGATTAAAAAGGAGATTGTACTTGTTGAAGATATCCTGACTCCCCTGCAGGAAGCGATTTTCCTGAAAACAACTGATACTATTGCAGATTGGATGACATATAACCGCGAAACCAGCCACAGCCGATTCCCGGTTGTCGATAATAATCTCAAGGTGCAGGGAGTTGTTACTTCTAAAGATATTATGGGACATGATAAAGAAACGCTTATCGAAAAAATCATGACTAAAAACCCAATGACAGTAGGCGGGAAAACGAGCGTTGCTTCTTCCTCGCATATGATGGTGTGGGAAGGAATAGAATTGCTCCCGGTGGTGGATGAAGCGAATAAACTCGAAGGCATTGTAAGCCGTCAGGATGTGCTGAAGGCTTTGCAGATGATACAAAGGCAGCCGCAGGTGGGTGAAACAATTGATGATATAGTCACAAGCCAGCTGGTAATGACACGGGGGAAAACAAAAGGGGATGATGTCTACCGCTGTGAGGTTACTCCGCAGATGACTAATCACCTTGGAACGATTTCGTATGGTGTCTTTACGACCATTGTAACGGAAGCAGCAAACAGAGTGTTAAGAAGTTATAAAAAGGGAGATCTCGTAGTTGAAAATATGACTGTCTATTTTATAAAACCTGTTCAGATAGACAGCATGCTTGAAATCTATCCTAAAGTCCTGGAAGTTGGGCGGAAGTTCGGTAAAGTGGACGTTGAAGTTTTTAACGAAGGTGTCCTTGTGGGCAAGGCGATGATGATGTGCCAGCTGATTGACAGACATTAATACAAGTTAAGAGGAAGCGCTGAAGACTTATAGTTCTTTCTTGAAAACCAAAAGCCGTTCATATGAACGGCTTTTGGTTTGCCGGCCCTTTCGGATACCCGGATCTTTAATTTTTCCTTGCTGCTTCAGCTTCTTTGGCAGCGTGAGGCATGTAAAACTTATACGCTTTTATGCCGCCCCATATGCTTAATCCGCCGATAAGAATAAATACAATTGCCACAATGAGAGCGGTGGTTGTGTCGTATAAAAACAGCTGGTTAAGGCCAAATATGGCAACAAATGAACCTAGGGCAATTCTGGACTTGGCTGATATCCATTGCCTTTCAGCCGGCTGTCTGCTTCTGAAGAATTTTACTTTGTAGAAAATATAGAAAGAAAAAGAAAGAATAATCAGGATAACAAAAATAGGCATTTCTTAACCTCCAAGTTTCGACAATCTCTTATTATTCTACCTTCATTAATAAAAAATTGCCATAAGCATGGAATGTTTTCTTTTTCTTTTCATGGTGGTATGGTAAAAATATAGTATTCAGAATAAAAGGAGCGCGCCATGAAACAGAAGATACTTGATGAAATAATAAAATATGAAACAATCATTATTCATAGGCATGTCCGGCCGGATCCGGATGCATATGGTTCACAGGGCGGCCTTGCTGAAATCCTTAAGGCTTCATTTCCGGAAAAAGCGATCTTTACTGTCGGGCAGGAGGAAGAAACACTTCATTTTATGAGAAGGCTTGATGAAATATCCGACGATACATATAAAGGTGCGCTGGTCATTGTCTGTGATACAGCAAATGCAGAGCGGATATGCGGCGATAGATATGGAACGGGCAGTAAATTGATCAAAATTGATCATCACCCCAATATGGATCCGTATGGCAATTTAATGTGGGTGGATACAGATGCAAGCTCTACAAGTGAAATGATTTATGAGTTTTACCTTTTCGGCAAAGAACAGGGCCTAAAAATGTCTGATGAGGCGGCCAGGCTGTTATTTGCTGGTATAGTTGGGGATACAGGCCGTTTCCTTTATCCGAGTACGACAGAAAAGACATTTGCCTATGCAGGTGAACTGATCCACTATAATTTTTCACGTCCGGAGCTGTTTGATAAGATGTATGAGCTGGACGCAAATATTGTTAAACTGAAGGGCTATGTGCTGCAGAATTTTGAGATGAGATCCAGCGGTGCTGCTGTAATGATCCTGAAAAAGGAATTGCTCGAAGAATTTGATGCGGTACCTTCCAAAGCATCCCTGCTTGTAAGTACTCTTGGTGATGTAAAGGGAATAAAAGCATGGGTTTTCTTTATCGAGGAAAGCGATCAAATCCGTGTGCGATTCCGTTCTAAGGGTCCAATCATTAATGAAATTGCAAGGAAGTATAAAGGCGGGGGACATCCTCTGGCTGCCGGGGCTTCCATTTATTCATGGGATGAGATGGATTCCGTTGTAAAAGACCTTGAGGCTGTCTGCAGAGATTACTAATTTATGATGCCCGGCAAAGAGCCGGGCATCAATCCAGCATAATATTCAATTCAATGGAGACGGTTGTATAGATGACCAATTCTATAACTTCCACCCGGTATCTTTTTTCGTTTACGCGATGTGTTTTATTCTCTATTATTTTCTTGATCAGTTCGCTGCTTTTATAAACAGTATCCATGTCTTTGGCAATCATCATGTTAATATCCTCTTTTATTTTATCTTCCAGCTGGAAAACGCTGAAGGAATCCAGTTTATACTTTTCGCCGTTTACAATTTTAATGGAAATATCCTGGACAGTCAGTTTTTTCTGATTTTCTTTATTTAGTTTTTTGAATTCCTCCTGCCAGATTTCTTTATCTTTCTCCAATTCATAAATTGCATCCTGCTGAAGCTTGATTTCTTTACTGTATCTCTCCTGCCATTGTCCAAAGATAAATAAAAAAATAAACCAGCTGATGATGCCTCCCAGGGCCATTCCTGCAAAAAAACGCTGCCAGGATGGCAAACGGTAGTAAGGCGGTATCCTCATGCTGAAATGTTCTCCTGAGTCAGCCAGTTAATGAGCATGGCTCCGGTCTGAGCCCCTCCGAGAGCAGAGAGAATCAGCATAAATTGTTTGAAGATATCCTTAGTCTGTCCATCCATAACGCCTTTCTCAAAGCTGTATACGGTATCGAAGGTTCCTCCTATCGCTGCAATGATGGCCCAAATGCGAATCATATTGGAAATCTGGAAGATTTGATTCAAAGGAGGCTTGCCTGTCAGAAAAGCAGCCATGCCGCCAATGATTGATCCTCCAATTAAAACACCGAACGCAATGAAATAGCTCTCAATTAGTGTGGAGAAAAAGGGCTGGGTATTCATATCATCCATCCTCGCTGCAGGAATGGTCCTGCCAGAATTATCTTGATACTTCATCATATGGACAAACTTAATAAAATATGTTTTTTACGTCCTGTAAAAAAGAGAACATATTTTCTTTTTGGAAACGGGCGTTCTATAATGAAAATAGCAGAAATTAAGGGTGTGAGAAACGTGTCATTTATTCACCTTCATGTTTATAGCGCATATAGCCTGCTGTCGAGCACGGCAAGAATAGAGCAGCTTGTGTCAAGCGCCAAGGAAAATAGGTTTCCTGCCCTGGCTCTAACAGACAGAAATGTTATGTACGGTGCGGTCGCCTTTTATAAAGAATGTATTAAGCAATCCATTAAACCAATCATGGGACTCACTGTGGATGTACTAAGCGAGATATCTGAAGGCGAAGCTTATCCTTTAGTCTTATTGGCTAAAAACCGGCAGGGGTTTCAGAATCTATTAAAAATCACAAGTACAGTCCAGACAAAATCTCCCGAAGGAATTCCTGTAAAATGGCTTAAGCATTATGCAGGAGGGTTGTTTGCTTTAACTCCAGGCATAGAAGGGGAAGTAGAACAATCTCTTGTGGCAGGTGAATACGGCCATGCCAAAAGAACAGCTGAACTTATCAGCAGTATTTTTGAGCCAAACTCATTCTTTCTTGGTTTGCAGGATCATGGACTGCAAGAAGAAAAAGAAATCCATAACCGACTGGTTCAGCTTTTCGAAGAGACCGGGATTGGCCTGGCGGCTTCAAATGGTGTCTGTTACATAAAAAAAGAGGAAGCTTTTGCCCATGAGTGCCTGCTGGCTATTAAGAATGGAGAAAAGCTTCAGGACGAAGGAAGAGAACGGCTGAAAAGCAATGAGTATTACTTAAAGGCATCCGGGGAAATGGCAGAACTATTATCAGGTTATCCGGATGCTTTAGAGAATACGATCAGGATTGCTGAGCAATGCAATGTAATGCTTGAGTTAGATAAACAGAATCTTCCCAAATATCCTGCCGCCGAAGGCATGAGTGCCGACGAGCTATTGGCAGAAGTGTGCTGGCAGGGCTTTGCTGACAGATATCCGGATGCTAATGATGAGCATAGGAATCGGCTAAAGTATGAGCTGAATATAATCAGAAAAATGAAATTCAGTGATTACTTTCTAATCGTTTGGGATTTTATGAAGTTTTCGAGGGGAAATGGCATTTTAACCGGACCGGGGCGGGGATCTGCAGCCGGTTCCATGGTTGCTTATGTTCTCTACATAACAGATGTGGATCCTATTGAGCACCAGCTCCTATTTGAGCGTTTCCTTAATCCGGAAAGAATATCCATGCCTGATATTGATATCGACTTCCCTGATCACAGGAGAGATGAGGTAATTCGGTATGTATCCAGGAAATATGGAGAACTGCATGTGGCTCAGATTCTTACATTTGGAACCCTGGCTGCCAAAGCGGCACTCCGTGATGTAGGCAGGGCATTTGGGCTTAATCCTAAAGAGCTTGATATGCTTTCAAAAAGTGTACCTTCCAAACTGGGCATCAGTCTCAAAGAGGCTTACAAAGAATCAGAGCCGCTAAGAAGATTCACCCAGGAATCCGATTTGAATCGGAGACTATTCGATACAGCTATCAAACTGGAAGGACTCCCAAGACATACATCTACTCATGCTGCAGGGGTTGTCATCAGCGAGCATCCGCTTGTTGAGGCCATTCCTATTCAAAAGGGGCATGAAAATGTTTATTTGACCCAATACTCAATGGAGCATCTAGAAGATGTCGGCCTATTAAAAATGGATTTTCTCGGTCTTAGGAACCTGACATTAATTGAGAATATCCTAAGCTCAATTCAGAGAAAGACAGGCACAAAGATAGATATAAAACAAATTCCCCTGGATGATGAGGCAGTATACAGTCTTTTGGGGCGTGGAGATACGACAGGGATTTTCCAGCTTGAATCTGAGGGGATGCGCAGTGTGCTGACAAGGCTTAAGCCAACGCGGTTTGAAGATATTGTGGCTGTCAATGCCCTTTATCGTCCGGGGCCAATGGAAAATATCCCTCTTTTTATTGACAGGAAGCATGGAAGAAAGCCGATTATATATCCTCACCCTGACTTGAAGCCTATTCTTGAAAATACGTATGGTGTTATCGTGTATCAGGAACAAATTATGAAAATCGCTGCAAAACTCGCAGGATTTTCACTCGGTGAAGCCGATTTGCTTCGGAGAGCAGTCAGCAAGAAGCAAAAAGAGGTCCTTGACCGAGAGCGTGTCCATTTTGTAGGGGGAGCAGTCAATAAAGGCTATAATGAACAGACCGCTCATGACATATATGACTTAATCGTCCGGTTCGCAAATTATGGATTCAACCGCAGTCACGCCGTTGCATACAGTTTCATAGCCTATCAGCTTGCATATTTAAAAACTCATTATCCGCTTCACTTTATGGCTTCCCTGCTGACTTCTGCTATTGGAAATGAAGGCAGGATTGCTCAGTATATTGGAGAATTGAGGCAGATGGGCTTACCGCTCAGTCCTCCTTCCATTAATAAAAGCGGGTTCTCATTTCTGGCAGAAAAAGATGCTATCAGGTATAGCCTGGCAGCGATAAAAGGAATCGGTGCTGCAGCTTTAAGAGATATTTTTCAGGCGAGAAAAAATAAGCGCTTTGAAGATCTGTTTGATTTTTGCATAAGGGTTTCATCAAAAGCAGTTAATCGCAAGGTCCTCGAATCCCTGGTTCATTCAGGCAGCTTTGATGAATTCGGGGAAGATAGAGCTGTTCTTCTGGCCAGCTTGGATGTAGCTGCAGAACATGCCCAGCTCGTTATGCCGGAAGATGACCAAGCTGATTTCTTTGAGGATGATGAATTCTTTCCTAAGCCTAAATATACAGAAGTAGACCCCATCCGTTCTGAGGACAAGCTAAGATTTGAAAAAGAGGTGCTGGGCCTGTATTTATCAGATCATCCAGTATCGAGTTACGAATCCTATTTTTCCATGCTGGGAGCCTGCCCTCTGGCTGAACAAGTAAAAACAGGAAATAAGGCAAAAACAGTAGTTTACTTATCCGAAGTGAAAAAGATTCGTACGAAGAAAGGAGAGCCAATGGCATTTCTTTCCTTGAGCGATCAGACGGGAGATATGGAGGCGGTTGTTTTTCCAAAGGTGTTTAACCGATTTTCAATGCTCTGCTCACAGGGTAATATCGTTTTGGCGGAGGGAAAGATAGAAGAACGGGATGGCAAAAAGCAGCTGATTATTCAGCATTTGGATGATGTGAAGGAAGCCATTGAGAAAATGCAAAACAAAGATCCCGTTTTGTATTTAAGGATAACTGAAGATCGGGAGACAGCGGAAAATCTTCGTTTGCTTAAAGAATTATTTAAGAAAAATGAAGGCAGCGTTCAAGTGGTTTTGTATTATGAAAGCTCCCGAAAAACCATCCGCCTGGGTGAGGAAGATCTGGTCACGCCAACAGAGGATTTCCTGAATTTACTTATACAGCTGCTTGGCCGGAATAACGTTATTTTAAAGTGATTACCCTTTACAACAATATCAATTATGGTATATTTGTAAGAAGAAAAATAAACTGGTCTGACCACTTTTAACGCAAGTGAATCCCTGCTCTATCTGTTAAATAAATAGAATTGCAGCAGGATTTAAAGCATATATTCGTCAAGTCTATGTTTATATATAATCCTAACCGGAATATGAGGAGTGAAAATTTTGACCTTACGCGAAGAAGCATTGCATATGCATAGAGCTAATAAAGGGAAATTGGAATCTAAATCTAAAGTACAGGTGCGAAATGCCAAAGACTTAAGTCTTGCTTACTCACCGGGGGTTGCTGAGCCCTGCAAGGAGATTTATGATAAGCCGGAATCTGTCTATGAATACACAATGAAAGGCAATATGGTTGCAGTTGTTTCCGATGGAACAGCAGTGCTGGGACTGGGGAATATTGGGCCGGAAGCTGCCCTGCCTGTAATGGAAGGAAAAGCTGTGCTTTTCAAAAGTTTTGCAGGAGTGGATGCATTTCCAATTTGCCTTAATACGACAGACGTAGATAAGATTGTTGAGACTGTAAAACTTCTGGAGCCTACATTTGGAGGCGTAAACCTTGAAGATATTGCTGCTCCCAATTGCTTTTATGTAGAGGAGCGATTAAAGAAGGAAACAAATATTCCCGTTTTTCATGATGACCAGCATGGCACTGCTATTGTAACTGTTGCAGGCCTTGTAAATGCCTTGAAGCTTTCCGGGAAAAAAATGAATGAAATTAAGGTTGTGGCAAATGGTGCCGGTGCTGCTGGAATCGCCATTATTAAACTTTTATACAGCTACGGTGTTCGCGATATCATTATGTGTGACACTAAAGGAGCTATTTATGAAGGCCGCCCGCAGGGCATGAATGAAATTAAAAATGAAGTAGCAAAGTATACGAATCGTGAGAATGCGAAAGGAAGCCTTGCAGATGTTATCAAAGGGGCTGACGTATTCATCGGGGTTTCTGCTGCCGGAGCACTGACGGCTGAAATGATTGGTACGATGAATCAGGATCCAATTATATTCGCTATGGCTAATCCAACTCCTGAAATTATGCCTGAAGAAGCGAAAGCAGCTGGGGCGCTGGTGGTTGGAACTGGAAGGTCCGATTTTCCAAACCAGGTAAATAATGTACTGGCTTTCCCTGGAATCTTCCGCGGAGCACTGGATGTCAGAGCAACTCATATCAATGAGAAAATGAAAGTGGCTGCTGTAGAAGCCATTGCCAGTCTGGTGCATCAGAATGAGCTGAATGCGGATTATGTTATCCCTGGGCCATTCGATCCCCGTGTCGCACCGGAAGTTGCAGCTGCTGTAGCAAAAGCAGCTATGGAAACTGGGGTTGCGCGCATTAAAGTTGATCCTGAAGAAGTGAAGGAAAAAACGAAGCAACTTGCAGTTATTGGAAAAGGTGAGTGACTCCATAAGTGAATTCACCTCAAAAAAACACGAAGGTTTATATCGGTATTGTCAAACAGCTTAGGGCCATGATTGAACATGATGGACTTAAGCCTGGAGATCGATTGCCTTCCGAAAGAGAGCTGTCAGAGCGCCTGGGTGTCGGGCGCTCTTCCGTTCGGGAAGCATTAAGAGCCCTTGAACTCCTTGGCTTAATTGAGACAAGGAGAGGCGAGGGGACTTTTATGAGAGACTTTAGAGGAAACCAGCTCGTACAGCTGCTCAGCACATTTATTCTCCAGGATAAAAAGTCCATAAGAGATGTTAAAGAAACCAAATATCTGATTGAACTTGACTGTTTATGGCTTATTATTCAAAAGGCTGGTGAAGATCGGCTTCTCAGGTTCAAAAAATGGGCACTGGAAGCAGACTACACAGATGACGACTTTTTTCATGAAGTCGTCACACTTGCAGATAATCATCTTTTCCTCCGAATTTGGATCATTCTCAAAGATTATTTTAATTCTTTGGATTTAGAGAAAATGATGATAACCAAGCAGCAATATTCAGAGCTGATTGATACCTTGATATCCAGAAAAGATTCCGAAGTTATTCGGGTATATAGAAATTTAAGAAACTTGTCGAAGGATTAACGACAATTTTTTGCAGAATTTGTTTTTGATATCATCTATATTTAAATAATCAGACAAGCATAAGCCTAGAAAAGTTAGGCGTTCATTTTTATATTAGTGGTCTGACCACTATTGAAATTAATGGAAATGATTCAGCGAATTTCAGGGAGGTTTCATCTTGCTTAAAGATATTTTTACAAAGACTAAGAAGAAGAAATATGCAACCATTCCATCGGAAACGGCAAAGCAGGATGTGCCGGAAGGAATCATGACAAAGTGTCCAAACTGCAAGAAAATCATGTATACCAAAGAATTGGTCAAGAATCTTAAAGTGTGTTTCCATTGTCATTACCACCATATCATGAATTCAAAAGAACGTCTGGCAAGCTTTTTGGATGCTAATAGCTTTGAAGAAATTAACGCAAACATGATTTCTGAAAATCCTTTGAATTTCCCGGACTATATTGAAAAACTGGAGAAGGACCGGGAAAAGACAATGATAAATGAGGCGGTAGTGACTGGGACAGGCACTGTCGATGGACATAAAATTGCAATAGCTGTTATGGATTCCACATTCAGAATGGGCAGCATGGGATCAGTAGTCGGAGAGAAAATTACCCGTGCGATTGAAAAAGCTGATGAATTGCGTGTTCCTTTTATTATATTTACCGCTTCAGGCGGTGCAAGAATGCAGGAAGGCGTTCTGAGCCTGATGCAAATGGCCAAGACAAGTGTTGCCCTAAAAAGATTCAGTGATAATGGAGGCCTCATTATTTCAATCATGACTCATCCTACAACAGGCGGTGTGTCTGCAAGCTTTGCTTCTCTTGGCGACTATAATCTGGCAGAACCTGGTGCTTTGATTGGGTTTGCAGGACGCAGGATTATAGAACAAACGATCCGTGAAGAATTGCCGGAAGACTTCCAGACAGCTGAGTTCCTCTTAAAATGTGGTCAATTGGATGCAGTTATAGCCAGAACAGAATTAAAAGAAAAGATCTCAGCTATTTTATCCATACATCAACCAGGAGGTGACTTCCAATGGCAGGAGAACTAGAATTCGAGCGTCCGGTTATGGAACTGAAAAAAAAGATTGCTGAATTAAAAGAGTATACCAAAACCGCCGATGTAGACCTATCCTCAGAAATAGAGAAGCTGGAAGAGCGGTTGGAAAAATTAGAAGCGGATATTTATGAAAATATGAAACCGTGGGATCGTGTACAGATTGCAAGACATCCCGCTAGGCCTACTACACTGGATTATATCTCCTATCTTTTTGAGGATTTTTTCGAGTGTCACGGAGATCGTGCTTTTGGTGACGATGAGGCGATTGTTGGGGGGATTGCAAAGTTTAGGGGTCTTCCGGTTACTGTCATCGGCCACCAGCGCGGAAAAGACACAAAGGAGAACATCCGCAGAAATTTCGGTATGCCGCATCCCGAAGGTTATCGCAAAGCTTTAAGGCTTATGAAGCAGGCCGATAAATTCCGCAGGCCGATTATCTGTTTCATTGATACAAAGGGTGCCTACCCTGGTAAAGCCGCAGAGGAGCGGGGACAGAGTGAGGCAATTGCTAAAAACCTATTTGAAATGGCCAGTCTCAGAGTCCCGGTTATCTGTATCGTCATTGGTGAAGGCGGAAGCGGCGGGGCTCTGGCTCTAGGTGTAGGAAACCATATTCATATGCTCGAAAACTCAACTTATTCGGTTATTTCTCCGGAGGGAGCGGCTGCGATTCTCTGGAAAGATGCCACCCAGGCCAAAAAAGCAGCAGAATCCATGAAAATCACTGCACCGGATTTAAAAGAACTGGGTGTGGTGGATGAGATAATAGATGAGGTAAAGGGCGGAGCCCACAAAGGTGTTAAGGTTCAGGCAGAGGGAATTGGAGAAGTTCTTACTAAATCCTTAAAAGATCTGATGCAACTCACTGAAGAGCAGCTGATCGATCACAGGTATAACAAGTTCAAATCTATTGGCGAATATTCGTTTTTAAAGGAATTTATTGGGGTAAAATAAAAGCGTGCTTTCGGGCACGCTTTTATTTTTTTTAACCTGCTGTGTATTGCCGAAGGTCTGCTCCTCCAGGGGAGAGTCATAGTAAAAATGCAGTTTTTTCTATATAAAACGCTTTCAGTATCCCGACAATTCTGTATTTCTTTTAAATTGTCTGATTAAGTTGAGATGCTCCCTTCTTCATGGTATTTTAGAAATATTCAATAGCGTTTTGTTCAATAATAAGATAAGCATAGTATGCTCTGCTTTACATATAGAGCCTATATTACATACAGAATTTTTACAGCAGGCATGTACTGACTTTTTAAGCAGCATGAAAACAGCTTTCTTATAGTTATAAATTACATTGGGGTGATTATTGTGAAGAAAATAGGAGTATTAACAAGCGGCGGCGATTCTCCTGGTATGAATGCAGCTGTACGTGCAGTTGTCCGTAAGGCGATCTATCATAATATTGAAGTATATGGTGTTTACGGCGGATATTCCGGATTAATGTCAGGTAATATTAAGAAGCTGGACCTTGGTTCGGTCGGTGATATCATTCACCGCGGCGGTACAGTGCTGCACTCAGCAAGAAGCGAAGAGTTCAAAACAAAAGAAGGCCAGCAAAAGGGCATTGAACAAATGAACAAGCATGGCATTGAAGGGTTAGTTGTAATTGGCGGGGACGGCTCATATCGTGGAGCAAAAGCTTTGACAGAGCATGGTTTTACCTGTGTGGGCGTACCTGGAACTATCGATAACGATATTCCGGGAACGCAATATACTATTGGCTTTGACACAGCTTTAAATACGGTTATTGATGCAATTGATAAAATCCGTGATACTGCTACTTCACATGAAAGAACATTTATCATTGAAGTAATGGGAAGAGATGCAGGGGATATCGCTTTATGTGCAGGTTTAGCAGGCGGCGCGGAAACAATCCTCATTCCTGAAGCAGGCTATAGTATGGATGAAATTGCAGAGAGACTGAAAAAGGGACATGAACGAGGCAAAAAACACAGTATCATTGTGGTTGCAGAAGGTGTCTGCAGCGGGGTGGAATTTGCCAAGCAGGTCAAAGAAGCAACAAACTTTGATACACGGGTGTCCGTGCTTGGCCATATGCAGCGGGGCGGTTCTCCAACTGCATTCGACCGGGTGCTGGCCAGCCGCCTTGGAGCATATGCAGTGGAACTTATTCTTGAAGGCAAAGGCGGCCGTGCAGTAGGAATTCAAAATAATAAACTGGTTGACCATGATATAATTGAAATATTGGATAGAGAGCATACAATTGACCTGGATCTTTACAAACTCTCGAAAGAGCTGTCTATTTAATTTTATTTGATACAAGCCGGCACCAGGTGGCATAAAGCATTAGTGCTGGTATTCAAGCTGCATCAATTCAGGAGGTAATTTATAATGCGTAAAACGAAGATCGTTTGTACTATTGGACCTGCCAGTGAAAGTGTTGAAAAGTTAACACAGCTTATTGAAGCAGGAATGAATGTTGCCCGTTTAAATTTTTCCCATGGTGATTTCGAGGAACATGGCCAGCGAATTCAGAATATCCGTGAGGCTTCAGAAAAGACTGGCAAGACTGTAGCAATCCTTTTAGACACTAAAGGGCCGGAAATCCGCACAAACAATATGGTGGGCGGCGCGATTGAATTGAGAGCTGGGGAAAATATTATTATTTCCATGAACGAGGTTGAAGGAACAGCAGAAAAGTTTTCGGTTACATATGCGGGACTTATTGAAGATGTGCACACAGGAAGCAGAATTTTGCTTGATGACGGCTTAATTGGTCTGGAAGTGACAAAAATTGATAAGGCCAACAGTGAAATCCACACAAAAATATTAAATAGCGGAACACTTAAAAATAAGAAAGGCGTCAATGTCCCAGGTGTTTCTGTAAATCTTCCCGGCATAACAGAGAAAGATGCACAGGATATCATTTTCGGAATCGAACAGGGCGTTGATTTCATTGCCGCTTCTTTTGTCCGCAGAGCATCTGATGTTCTGGAAATCAGACAGCTGCTTGAAGAGCACAATGCATCCCATATCAACATCATTCCTAAGATTGAGAATCAGGAAGGTGTAGACAATATTGAAGAAATTCTTGAGATTTCTGACGGGCTTATGGTAGCGCGCGGAGACCTGGGTGTTGAAATCCCCGCTGAAGAGGTGCCGCTTGTGCAAAAGAAATTAATTAAGAAATGTAATGCACAGGGCAAACCGGTTATTACTGCTACACAAATGCTGGATTCCATGCAGCGCAACCCGCGTCCAACACGCGCAGAAGCGAGTGATGTTGCAAATGCCATTTTTGATGGCACAGACGCAATCATGTTATCCGGTGAGACAGCTGCGGGTTCTTACCCTGTCGAGGCTGTGCAGACGATGCACAACATCGCATCAAGAGCGGAATCGGCACTGGATCATAAAGAAATCCTGTCAAACCGCAGCAAAGATAATGAACATAACATCACTGATGCCATTGGGGAATCAGTGGCACATACAGCTCTGAACCTGGATGTTAACGCCATTATAACGCCAACTGAAAGCGGCCATACAGCCCGGATGATTTCCAAATACCGTCCTAAAGCACCAATCGTTGCCGTTACCTCAAACGATTATGTTTCACGTCGATTATCTTTAACTTGGGGTGTGTACCCTCAGATTGGCCAAAAAGCGTCTACAACGGATGATATGCTTGATATCGCTGTTGAAGAAAGCTTGAACAGCGGCATTGTTGCTTCAGGAGACTTAGTTGTAATTACAGCTGGAGTTCCTGTTGGTGAAGCAGGTACCACCAACCTAATGAAAATTCATGTAGTGGGAGATATCCTTGCAAAGGCACAAGGAATCGGGCGCAAATCAGCATTTGGAAAAGTTGTTGTAGCGAGGAATGCAGAGGAAGCATTGGCGAAAGTAACAGAAGGATCTATTCTGGTTACAATCGGCTCTGACCGTGAAATGGTTCCTGCGATTGAGAAATGCAGTGCGCTTATAACAGAAGAAGGCGGGCTTACAAGCCATGCGGCTGTTGTTGGCCTTAATATTGGCATACCTGTCATTGTAGGGGTTGAAAATGCAACCAGCCTGCTGAAAGATGGACAGGAAGTCACTGTTGACTCTCAGCGCGGTGTAATTTATAACGGACACGCAAGCGTATTATAATTACTTGTTAAAGGAGGGGGATGCCCTTCCTTTTTTTGATGTTAAGGAAAAATATTTATAACTTTAGGGATGTGTGGCGTTCTTAGTCTGCCTTCCTTCTTGGGCAGGTGCTTGCGCTTTTGTTCTTTTCCTGGACAAATTGTTATATTTCGATTGCCTTGTTTGATATAATAAGAGTAAGTCTTAAACAAAATAGAGGTGGCTTGATGCGCTACATTCTCTTATTGATGATAATTATTCCGGCTGCTGAAATTGGTGTTTTGCTTCTTTCAGGCAACACTATTGGGCTATGGCCCACACTAGCAGTTATTTTGCTTACAGGTGTTCTAGGTGCCTATCTCGCTAAAAGGCAGGGGCTTGAAACAATCAGAAAAATACAGGATCAGCTGCGATTCGGACAGATGCCTGGAGATGCCATTCTTGATGGGGCATGCATTCTTATAGGGGGCGTCCTGCTTCTTACACCAGGGTTCATAACAGATGCATTAGGATTTACTTTGCTTCTCCCTCCTGCAAGAAAAGTCCTTAAAAACATCCTATATCAGGGACTTAAAAAATGGATGAACAAAGGAACAATCACAATAATCAGGTAAAAATAGCAAAATATAAAGCCGCTCCATTATATTGGAGCGGCTTGTTAATTTTATTGAAAGATGCAATATCATGATTAGTACACTTTGCGGCTTCATTCCCTCGCTCAGTGGCGCTGATCCCATTAAATAGTACACTTCATAAACATTATTCTTGGTTCAGCGGCATTAACAGAACTGATTAGTGCCACTCGTGGCTTGTGCCCCAGCTAAGCAGCACAATTGCCTAGAGAAGTGCCGATATCCCATCCTTTGCATAGCATAACTGAAGGAGATGCTATTTTTTATCCTAATCGGCTTTTTCATTGCCTTTTATAAACAACCAGATATCCTGGAACACTCCCGCTTTATGAAGGGTAGTGAGGAGCACAAGAGTAACCGGACCTGCAATCAAGCCTAAAAATCCGATCAGTTTAAAACCGGCAAATAAAGCAATCAGGGTAGCTAAAGGATCAAGCCCAATGCTTGATGAAAGGATCTTGGGCTCCATTATCTGACGTTGGACCAGCACGATGATATACAGAATGCCCAGCCCGAGTGCCCTGCTCATTTCTCCGCCGATTGCTTCATATATAATCCAAGGCACAAAAATCAGTCCTGTACCGAGATAGGGAATAATATCGACAAGTCCAGTAACAAGTGCAATTGTAATCGCATAATCAACACGCAGGATGAGGAGTCCGGCAAGTATAATAACTGTAGTAATCGATACTAAAGTAGCCTGTGCTTTAATAAATCCAAACAAGGCCTTCTGGAGATCTGCAAATACAGTTCTGCCGCTTTTTTTTGCGCGGCTGGGAAGCATGCGGCCGAATAACCCGGAAAGTCTGTGCCAATCCTTGCTGATAAAAAAAGTGGCCAGCAGCGAGAAGATCAGGACTGTTGCTGCATTGGGAAACCATGAAAGGATATTTGGGATATTCTCAAAAAATGCCTGAATAAAATCTCCCAGTGTAGATCCAAATTGCTTCCCGACATTTTCTATATTTGTCATGATGGTATCCTGCTGTCCGGTTCCCAGATTATTAAACAAACTTGCCAGCTGGTTATAAAGAGGAATGATTTGCCCTGCAAAGAATTGTTCTATGAAGTTAATTAAGGTATCGAGGTGCTGAGGCACTACTTTTGCCAAATAATCTGCACCTGATACGATCTCGGCCACCAGTAAAGTGATTAATCCGGCAAAAATGGCAAAGATAAGAATCAGTGCAATAAGCACTGCGAGAACCCTTGGTATTTTCCATTTAACTTCCATTAAATTGACCAAAGGGTTAATGAGAAAGGCAATGGCCAATCCAATAATGAAAGGATAAGTCACTTTGGATAAATATAAGAAAGCATAGAAACTTAAAATCACCACTCCAATAACAAAGAAAAATCGTACGGTTCGATAGATATATGCGGGGTTCAAGTATTAGCCTCCTTATTAAATTTGAACAGACTAAGTAATGACAGCATTTTTTATGTAATGTTATTAGTCATATCATACATCATTTTTGCAAGAGGCAAAAATAATTAGACAGTGTCTATTAATACTTATTCTATTTTTAAAAGACAGCCTAAGAACTCGGAAATTATTAAATTGAATTAAATTATGTTACGATAATATAGGAAGCTGGCAGGTGAATTAGCAAATGTTATCCCAACCACTTATTTTCTTATTACTATTGCTGGGGATTGGTTTAATAGCAAAGAATCAATCACTGATTATTGCTGTCTTTATTTTGATTATCCTTAAAGCATCCGGCCTGGATTCAAAAGCCTTTTCATTTCTGCAGTCCAAGGGGATTAACTGGGGTGTAACCATTATTACAATTGCTGTCCTGGCACCAATAGCCAGCGGTGAAATCGGATTCCGTGATTTAAGCGGTGCATTTAAATCCCCTTATGCGTGGATAGCTCTTGTCTCGGGGATTGCAGTTGCACTTCTGGCAAAAGGCGGTATCGTGCTGCTGGCTGAAGATCCCCATATAACAACTGCACTTGTACTGGGGACCATTCTTGCTGTCTCCCTTTTTAAAGGTATTGCCGTCGGTCCTCTGATAGGGGCTGGGATTGCATATATGGCAATGAAGGTCTTTGAGCTTTTTAAATGAATTTTCATCTAGATTCCTCATTGCCTATGGGGCAAGAATGCAAATAAACTTTTCTTGAAAAATAATATTTTTTAACAAATTAAGTGCTTTTCATTCACAAAAGTCAGATAATTGTTTATAATAGGACTTGTAAGCGTAACCTATTTCACGGTACCTATTATATTCAGTTAAGCTCTATCGAAATGTTATTAATATATTTATTTTTTCTAATTCCAGAAAAATGTAAGCATTTTCTTTTTTTTTAACCGAGTACCGAGCAACCGCTCGATTAATGCATGCCAAGAGAAAGTTTATTTCTTCCATATATCGGGAGTACTTTTTACTAAATGAAAGTATCACTTTCATGAATTTGGTCTGTAGATCGGCTAATACAGCCGGCTTTTTCAAAGGCTGTCCTGCAGCCCTATAATTGTGTCCCAATAAAGATAAAACAGAATGTGGACATGACAAGGAAGCTTTTCTGAAAAATGAAAAACCAGGTTCGGCTTACTTATGTTTAATGTACAGACAAAAATGGGTATGGGGAAATTTTATTATGTAAAGGAGAGATTCGGTATGACAGTAACACGCGGTCTTGAAGGGGTAGTAGCTACTACTTCGTCTATCAGCTCCATCATAGACGATACATTAACCTATGCTGGCTACAATATTGATGATTTGGCTGAAAATGCAAGCTTTGAAGAGGTTATTTATCTTTTATGGCACAGAAAGCTTCCTACTCAATCCCAGCTGGATGAATTAAAGAGTCAGCTTGCAGCAAACTACTCTCTTCCGGAGGAAGTTCTGAACCATTTTAAAACATATCCAATTGACAAAGTGCATCCAATGGCTGCCCTTCGTTCGGCAGTGTCTTTATTGGGACTTTATGATGAAGAAGCAGATCAGATGGATGAAGAAGCAAATTATAAAAAAGCAATTCGCCTTCAAGCTAAAATGCCTGCTATTGTAACGGCATTTGCACGGGTTAGAAAAGGCCTTGAACCAATTGCTCCTAGAACAGATCTTGGATTTGCAGCCAATTTCCTATATATGCTTACAGGCAAAGAGCCTGAGCCAATCGCAATTGAAGCATTTAATAAAGCCCTGGTTCTTCATGCGGACCATGAACTGAATGCTTCCACTTTCACTGCACGTGTATGTGTAGCTACTTTATCAGATATCTATTCAGGAGTTACAGCTGCTATTGGCGCATTAAAAGGTCCGTTGCATGGCGGTGCCAATGAGGCTGTAATGAAGATGCTTACTGATATCGGCACTCTTGAAAATGTAGAGCCATATATCCGTGAAAAACTTGAAAAGAAAGAGAAAATCATGGGCTTTGGCCACCGTGTTTACCGTCAGGGCGATCCTCGTGCCAAGCACTTAAGAGAAATGTCTAAAAAGCTTACTGAACTTACCGGGGAACCACACTGGTATGAAATGTCCACGCAAATTGAAGCGATTGTTACCGGAGAGAAAAAACTTCCGCCAAATGTCGACTTCTATTCTGCATCTGTATACCATAGCCTGGGAATCGACCATGACCTGTTCACGCCGATTTTTGCTGTAAGCCGTGTATCCGGCTGGCTGGCTCATATTCTCGAACAATATGAAAATAATCGCTTGATCCGCCCGCGTGCAGACTATACAGGCCCGGGAATGCAAAAATACGTGCCAGTAGAGCAAAGAGGTCTTTAATAGGCTGAAAAAACAGATTAAAAGAATTAAATTTACTACTCAGCATTTTACTTTTTATCAAAAAATTGCTGTAATAGAGAGAGCAGGGAAAAGGTTAGAGGCAAATGCCTTCTAACCTTTGAATCTGATATACTGATGCAGCATTATGCCGAAGTCTATATAAATAAAAAAGGCTGATGTTCGCACTTTTCAAAATGGAGGGTATAACAATGCAAGGTGAAAAAATCACAGTTACAAATGGTGTACTAAACGTACCAAACAACCCAATCGTTCCTTTTATTGAAGGAGACGGAACAGGGCCTGATATTTGGGCGGCAGCTTCCCGTGTATTGGATGCTTCTGTAGAAAAAGCTTATAAAGGTGAGCGCAAGCTTGTCTGGAAAGAAGTGTTAGCCGGCGAAAAAGCCTTCAATCAGACTGGAGAGTGGCTTCCTTCTGAAACACTTGATGCGATCAATGAATATCTTATTGCGATTAAAGGACCATTAACAACACCAATCGGCGGCGGCATCCGTTCCCTGAACGTTGCGCTTCGCCAGGAGCTTGACCTGTTTGTGTGCCTGCGTCCGGTCCGCTGGTTTGAAGGCGTTCCTTCTCCAGTTAAACGCCCGCAGGATACTGATATGGTTATTTTTCGTGAAAATACAGAGGATATCTATGCCGGCATTGAGTATGCCAAAGGTTCTGATGAAGTGAAGAAATTAATTTCTTTCCTTCAAGATGAAATGGGTGTTAATAAAATCCGTTTCCCTGAAACTTCCGGACTTGGCATTAAGCCGGTATCAGAGGAAGGAACAAGCCGCCTTGTACGTGCTGCTATCGAGTACGCAATCAAAGAAGGCCGCAAATCTGTAACACTTGTACATAAAGGCAATATCATGAAATTTACTGAAGGTGCCTTTAAAAACTGGGGTTATGAACTCGCTGAAAGAGAATACGGAGAAAAAGTATTCACTTGGGCTCAATATGACCGCATTAAAGATGAGCAAGGTGTTGAAGCTGCAAACAAGGCTCAGGCAGATGCAGAAGCAGCTGGCAAAATTATTGTTAAGGATGCAATTGCCGATATTTTCCTACAGCAGATCCTTACACGTCCAAAAGAGTTTGATGTTGTTGCAACAATGAACTTGAACGGAGATTATATTTCTGATGCTCTTGCTGCGCAGGTAGGCGGAATTGGTATTGCTCCTGGAGCAAACATTAACTATGAAACTGGACATGCGATCTTCGAAGCAACTCATGGTACAGCTCCGAAGTATGCTGGCCTTGATAAGGTTAACCCTTCTTCGGTTATTCTTTCAGGTGTATTAATGCTTGAGCACCTTGGATGGAACGAAGCTGCAAACATGATCGTTAAATCTATGGAAAAATCTATTGCCTCTAAAGTCGTAACATATGACTTTGCCCGTCTAATGGATGGAGCAACTGAAGTAAAATGCTCTGAATTTGCTGAGGAACTAATTAAAAACATGGAGTAAAAAAGCAAAAGCGCCTTTAATAAAAGGCGCTTTTAACTAATATACTGTTCATACTGTGCTATTTTGTGCACTTACCTGAGGAAACTTTTTTTGCCGGGCAGCTAGGGAATTTCTGAAAAGTGAAGAATGTGTATATAGGGATGGCTGTTCTTTGGAACAGCCTCTTACATAAAGGATGAAAATCCTAAACTTTCATTTCCAAAAGGAGGAACTGCTCATGTCATTGAAACGCAAAAAGATTTCTGTAATCGGTGGAGGATTTACTGGAGCAACAACTGCATTCTTACTGGGCCAAAAAGAACTTGGAGATGTCGTGCTGGTCGATATACCGCAAATGGAAAACCCTACAAAGGGAAAAGCTCTTGATATGCTGGAAGCAAGTCCTGTACAGGGATTTGATGCGAACATCACTGGCACTTCTAGCTATGAAGATACACAAGACTCTGACATTGTAGTTATTACAGCAGGCATTGCACGGAAGCCGGGCATGAGCCGGGATGATCTTGTACAGACGAACCAGAAGATTATGAAAAGTGTAGCGCAGGAGATTGCAAAGTATTCTCCAAATAGCTATATAGTTGTGCTGACTAACCCGGTGGATGCGATGACTTATACAGTTTTCAAGGAATCGGGCTTCCCGAAAAACCGTGTAATTGGCCAGTCAGGTGTTCTTGACACAGCCCGCTTCCGCACATTTGTCGCCCAGGAACTGAATTTATCTGTTAAAGATATTACAGGATTTGTACTTGGCGGCCACGGTGATGACATGGTTCCGCTAGTCCGCTATTCATATGCTGGCGGCATTCCTTTAGAAGCATTAATATCAAAAGATCGTCTTGATGCTATTGTCGAGCGGACACGCAAAGGCGGAGGAGAAATCGTCAATTTATTAGGCAACGGTAGTGCCTACTATGCTCCAGCTGCTTCCCTGGTGGAAATGTGTGAAGCTATTCTTAAAGATCAGCGCCGTGTCCTGCCTTCCATTGCATACCTTGAAGGAGAGTATGGCTATGAAGGAATCTATCTGGGTGTGCCAACCATCCTTGGAGCAAATGGAATTGAAAAAATAATAGAGCTAGAACTGACAAATGAAGAAAAAGCTGCCCTCGATAAATCGGCAGATTCAGTTCGCAAGGTAATGGAAGTATTAGTGTAGTACTAAAGAACACTAGTATTTTCGAACCGCATCAGTTTAACTCTCTTGTTTGACTGTGGAGGGCATTTATCCCTCGAAGATGCTATCTTATTTTCTTTGAGTGATGGTGATTCAAGGGGATTATTTTATGTCCTGCGGGAGTTGCGGGACATATGTGAACCCACATGAAGAGAGCGGTAAGGAGGCTTACCGACCGCCCAAAGTCTTAAGCTAATTAACAGATTTGCAATATAAGCAGTAAAAAAGTTCGGGGATAAACTCCGAATTTTTTTACTGGAAGCCCTTTTGGGAAATAGTAAATAATGATATCATATAAAAAATAGACTGAATTATTTAAAATATTCAACAGTCTATTTTTTACACCAGCTATGTAAACGGTTACAATACTCGGAGGTGCAAGCTATGCTGCTTGGAAAGAAAAGAAAACTGGGAAGAACTATTGAAGAAATATCTGTAGGAGAAAAATTGACGCTTACAGAAAAAATAGAAGACAAGGATCTATTGCTTTACCTGGGCCTGACAAACGATGCAAATCCTTTATATATCCAGCATGATTATGCTTCTCAAACACCTTATAAAAAACCAATAGTACCAAGTGTTATGCTGAATGGCATCATAAATTCTGCCATCTCCAAATATCTGCCGGGGCCTGGAAGCCATGTTTTAAAACAGGATATTGAGTATACAAAGCCTGTCTATCATTATGGCACAGTTCAATTTTTATTCGAAGTAACAGAAGTAAATACCTCAAACCATACCGTGCAAATTAAGGTGCAGGGAACGAATGAAGAAGAGCAGACGGTTATTAATGGTCAGCTCCTTGTATGTCCTCCTTACAAACCCCAGCCTATGGATGGGAATGCCTTAGAAAATTTCTGATAATCAATAGATGTGCAGCATATGCACATCTTTTTTGATTAAATCCTCCCTTTCCAGCGATTGACCCGAAATAAACCATGAAATATATTATAATAAAGATATATGGCAAGCAGGGGTTTGATAGGCAGGAGGGATACCTGCTTTTTATAAAAATCGCTGACAGTCAAGCAGCTTAGGTTTAACACAGGGGTAATTCAATGACGCGGAGGATCATATGGATAAGAAAATTCTAGTTGTAGATGACGAACAATCTATCGTAACTTTACTTCAATACAACCTGCAGCAGGCGGGCTATGAAGTAATTACAGCCATGGATGGCCAGGAGGGTAAAGATCTGGCCATTTCTGAAAGACCGGATCTTATTGTACTTGATCTTATGCTGCCAAAGCTTGATGGAATAGAAGTATGCAAACAGCTTAGACAGCAGAAAATAGCAACACCTATTTTAATGCTGACTGCCAAGGATGATGAATTTGATAAGGTTCTTGGTCTTGAACTGGGTGCAGATGATTACATGACAAAACCTTTCAGCCCTCGGGAAGTAGTTGCCAGAGTTAAAGCTATCTTGCGGAGAACTCAATTTGTGCCTGAAGCTGTCGAAGAGAAAGAGGAAGATGGCGATTCTTTTAGGATTGGCGGACTAAAGATCCTTCCACAGCACTATGAAGCCTATTTTGAAGGAGAACTTCTTGAATTAACTCCGAAGGAATTTGAATTACTATTATATCTTGCTAAGAATAAGAGCCGTGTTCTGACAAGGGATCAGCTTCTTAGCGCAGTCTGGAATTACGATTTTGCAGGAGACACGAGAATCGTTGATGTACATATAAGCCATTTAAGAGAGAAAATTGAAGCAAACACCAAAAAACCTGTTTATATTAAAACCATTCGCGGATTGGGCTACAAATTGGAGGGGCCTAAAGGAGAATGAACACGTTTCGCACCCGCCTGCTTTTCGCATTGCTTTCGTTAATTCTTGTTGTTCTAGTTGCATTAGGCCTTCTTTTAGGCCAGCTATTTAAAAGCTATTATTTAAATACATTTGATGCACGTCTGCAAAAAGAGACTGAAATGGCGGCGAGCTATATTCAGGGCAATGGAGGCATTGGGTCCATTAGTATTGATAGAATCAATGAACTTGGTGACATACTTGATGTGCGTGTAACTGCTACTGACAGCAAGGGCATAATATTAATGGATAGCGGCGTAATAAGTGAGACTACACAAAGCAGGCACCAGGAAATTATATTAGAAGTATTAAAAAAGAAATCCGAATATGAATCAGGATGGGAAGTGGCCGGAGGTTTTAATCTGCACTATTATTGGCAGCCTGTCATGGTAAATGGCGAGAAGGAAGGCTATATCTTCTTAAGCACAAAGCTGGCAGAATTCCAAAAGGCCTATCAGCAGATTTGGTGGATTTTAGCTATCAGTCTTGGTCTGTCCTTATTTATGATTATTCTGCTTGGGTCAAGAATTATGGCACGATATACAAAGCCTATCGAGTCCGCAACACAGGTTGCGATTGAACTTACGAAGGGAAACTATCGGGCAAGAACATATGAAGATCAGGAAGATGAAACAGGTATGCTGAGTAAATCTATCAATGTACTGGCGAGGAATCTTCAGGAAATGGTGAAATCCCAGGAGATGCAGCAGGACAGACTTGGCGCTCTCATTGAAAACATGGGAAGCGGTCTGATTCTTATTGACAGCAGAGGCTATATTAATTTAGTGAATCGGCCATACAAAGAGGTTTTCAATGTAAATCCTTCCGAATACCTTTATAAACTCTATTATGAAGTGATAGAACATAAAGGGGTAACCGAAGTGGTTGAAGAAATTTTTATGACGGAACAGAAAGTAAAAAAGCAGCTCATTATACCTGTCAACATCGAAAGACGTTACTTTGAAGTATATGGAGTTCCTATTATTGGGACGAATGATGAATGGAAAGGGATTTTGCTTGTATTTCATGATATTACCGAACTGAAGAAACTTGAGCAGATGAGGAAGGATTTTGTCGCGAACGTTTCTCATGAACTGAAAACACCAATTACCTCTATAAAGGGCTTCTCTGAAACTCTTTTGGATGGTGCGATGGAAAACAAACAAACTCTTAATGATTTTCTCAATATCATTTTGAAGGAAAGTGATCGTCTGCAATCTCTTATTCAGGAATTGCTGGATCTGTCGAAAATTGAAAAGCAGGGCTTTAGTTTGTCCATTCAGCAGCTGGATCTGGCTGTTGTGCTCGAAGATGTGGTGGCCATCATGAAAGGGAAGGCAGCAGAAAAAGAAATCGTTCTGGAATATAAGAGAGGCGATGAACCTGTATATGTTGAAGGTGATGTTCACCGGCTTAAGCAGGTGTTTATCAATATCATATCAAATGCAATTTCATATACGCCAAAACAGGGGGCCGTCCATATTTCTTCAGCAAATAGCGGCAGCACCGTTTCAACAGAAATACGGGATACGGGGATTGGAATTGAAGCCATTGAAATTCCGCGTATCTTTGAACGTTTTTACCGGATCGATAAAGCCAGAAGCAGGAACTCTGGTGGAACAGGGCTGGGGCTGGCAATCGTAAAGCATCTCGTTGAAGCACATAAGGGTACCATCGCGGTTAAAAGTGAGGTTGGCAGAGGCACCTCCTTTATTATTGAACTTCCGAAAGTAATAAATGAAAAAAATGGATGAAATGGCAGGATTAACTTTACATGATTTTAACAGCAGATTTATGTTCCCTTTACAATCCGCTGTTAAAATCATAATTGTTAAACCCCTTCATCCAAGGAGCCATAGAAAAAGGTGAAAGCTGACCCCGCTTTCGCCTTTTTCATTTTGCCGATTCTTCATCTTTCTTTAACTTTTGTCATATTTATGAAACCTTTACGTAAATAAATCGTATGAAAAGTTATAGAAAGTGCTAGGAAAGGGGAGAGAGAAATGGTCAGCTTAAAGCGGATTTATACAATCGCAGGGCTAATTATCGCAATATTAATTTTAAGTATAATAGCTTTTACAACATGGTACACCGTCGATGAGTCGGATCAGGCAGTCATTTTAACATTTGGGGAAGTTGAGGAAGGCATTACGGAGCCAGGACTTCACTTTAAATTGCCATGGCCTGTCCAAAGCGTGGAGAAGCTTTCAAAGGAAACTTTTTCGCTGCAGTTTGGATATGAAGAAAAAGATGGAGAAATAAAGGATTTTCCTGATGAGACAAAAATGATAACCGGGGATGAAAATATCGTCCTTGCAGATCTGGTGGTACAGTGGAAAATAACCGATCCGGAAAAATTCCTTTATAATGCCGAAGAACCGGAAGAAATTTTATATGATGCTACTTCTTCATCTTTAAGAAGTATTATAGGAGGATCAAAGATAGATGCTGCGCTGACATCAGGGAAAGCAGCAATCGAAGCAGATGTAAGAGAACTCCTGACATCTTTAATTGGCAAATATGATATTGGCATATCAATTCTTGCCGTAAAACTGCAGGATGTTGAGCTGCCGAATGATGATGTAAGAAAAGCTTTTACAGATGTAACCGATGCAAGGGAAACCGCCAATACTAAAAAAAATGAGGCAAATAAATATAAGAACCAGAGAATGAATGAAGCTGAAGGTGAGAAGGAAGCTCTTATTTCCAAAGCAAATGGGGAAAAGGCAGCCCGTCTCGAGAGAGCTCGTGGAGATGTAGCAGTATTTAATAAATTGTATGCTGAATATAAAAATAACCCGGATATCACAAGAGAGAGATTAGTTATTGAAACACTTGAGCAAGTCCTTCCGGGTGCAGAGATTTACATTATGAATGATGATGGAAACACTATGAAATATTTCCCAATCAGGCCGCTGGAGAAAGAACAGGCCAAACCGAAAGAGGAGGGAGGTACGGATAATGAGTGATCAAAATGTTGTAAATATCAATGAACGGGGCGGAAATTTCAAATGGGGAACCTATACCAAACTAGGAATCATCCTCGTGCTTATCATTGCCGGACTAGGAATATTGTTCAGCAACCTGTTTATTGTAAAGGAAGGGGAATACAGGGTTATTCGTCAATTTGGAGAGGTAGTCCGGATTGAAAGCGAACCTGGATTAGCATACAAAATACCCTTCATCCAAAGTGTAACCACACTCCCGAAATATCAAATGACTTATGATGTTTCCGAAGCTGAGATCAACACAAAGGACAAAAAGGTCATGATTATCGATAACTATGCAGTATGGAAAATTGACGATCCGAAGAAAATGATCTCAAACGCGAGAACATTGGAGGGAGCGGAGGCTAGAATGGAAGAATTCATCTACTCCGTGACCCGCTCCGAATTGGGTCAGCTGAATTACGAAGAAATCATCAATGATGAAAAATCTTCACGAGGATCTTTGAATGATCAAATTACCACAAAAGTGAATGAATTGCTTACAAATGATAATTATGGAATCACAGTAACAGATGTACGCATTAAACGAACAGATTTACCGGCTGAAAACGAACAATCTGTCTATACCAGAATGATCTCCGAGCGTCAGTCGACAGCCCAGGAATATCTGTCCAAGGGGGATGCCCAGAAGAATATTATTATTGCTGAAACAGACAGGACAGTCAGGGAAATGCTTGCGAAGGCCCAGGCAGATGCTGAGGTAATTCGGGCAGAGGGGGAAGCGGGAGCTGCGAAGGTCTATAATGAAGCCTTCTCAAAGGATCCGGAATTCTATTCCTTATACCGCACACTTGAATCTTATAAAAAGACTATCAATGGCGAGACTGTAATCGTTCTGCCTTCTGATTCACCATATGCCCGTCTGCTGATGGGGAATACTAATTAAATAGGACTTAAATTAGAGGCCGTTATTTTTCTTTCTCTATCTGCTCATGATAGAATAAAGGAAAATAACGGCTTATTTATTGCGGACAAATCTAGCTTCTGCGACTGCCCCCTCGAGGTCACAAGCCGCCCCTCCCAAAAAGGCAAAGAACGCCTTTCCGGGAGGATCGTCTTGTGCTGGTCGGGGGTGAGCAAGGCGCTTCCGCTTTTCTTAGAAGGAGGAGATTTTATTTGGGTAAGAAAAAGCTTGTTCTGATAGATGGCAACAGCATCGCTTATCGGGCATTTTTTGCTTTGCCGCTCTTAAACAATGATAAAGGTATACATACCAATGCTGTTTACGGCTTTACTATGATGCTGCAGAGGATTTTGGAGGATGAAAAACCGACGCATCTCCTTGTGGCATTTGATGCCGGAAAAACAACCTTCCGCCATAAAACCTTTAGCGAGTATAAAGGCGGCCGGCAGAAAACCCCGCCTGAGCTATCAGAGCAGTTTCCTTATATAAGAGAGCTTCTTGATGCTTATGGAATCTCCAGATATGAACTGGAAAATTATGAAGCGGATGATATCATTGGAACACTGTCCCTTCATGCAGAAAAAGATGGCTATGAAGTTAAAGTAATATCGGGAGATAAAGATTTAACCCAGTTAAGTTCTGATGACGTCACTGTCAGCATTACCCGTAAAGGCATCACAGATATTGAAGAATACACACCAGCGCATATAGAAGAAAAATACGGAATCACGCCAGACAGGATTATTGATATGAAAGGCCTGATGGGTGATAGTTCAGATAATATCCCGGGGGTCCCGGGAGTGGGTGAAAAAACAGCCCTTAAATTACTGAAAGAATTTGGCACCCTTGAAGAGCTCTTGGATTCAACAGATAAGGTGAGCGGAAAAAAACTGAAAGAAAAGCTGGAAGAGTTCAAGGATCAGGCATTAATGAGCAAAGAACTTGCTACGATCACGAGGGAAGCTCCTGTTGAGATTAAAATTGAAGATATTGAATATGAAGGTTTTGAAAAAGATAAGGTAATAGGCGTCTTCAAAGAACTGGGCTTTAATTCGCTGCTGGAAAAAATCGGCGGGGATACAGAAGCAATTGAAGAGAATCTGGATGAAATTGAATTTAGCATTGCTGATGAAATTAAGGAAGATATGTTTTCTGATGAAAGTGCATTTTATGTTGAGCTTCTGGAGGATAATTACCATTATGCTGAAATAATTGGTTTTTCCGTGGCAAATGAGAAGGGGAATTTCTTCTTCTCCAAAGATACGGCCTTAGAGTCAGAAGTTTTTAAAAGATGGGCTGAAGATGATACGAAAAAGAAGACTGTGTATGATGCAAAAAGATCTGAAGTATCACTCCGCCATCATGGTATTCATCTAAAGGGTGCAGATTTTGATCTTTATATCGCTTCATACATTATTAACCCGTCTCAGACTATTGAAGATATAGCATCTATAGCAAAAAATCATGGCTATCACGCGATTCAATCGGATGAAGCTTTCTACGGAAAAGGAGCAAAAAGGCGGATTCCGGAAGTGAAAGAACTTGCCGGTCATTTAGCAAGAAAAGCAGCTGCCTTGATGACATTGAAGGAGAAACTCGATAATGATTTAAAGGAAAACCAGCAATCCGAGCTTTTTTATGACCTTGAAATGCCGCTGTCTTTAATATTAGCGGATATGGAGTCAACAGGAATTCAAGTGGATTTGGAACGCCTAAGGACAATGGGACAAGACCTGCTCCTGAAATTAGATGAAATTGAAAAGCGGATACATGAACTTGCTGGGGAAGCTTTCAATATTAATTCACCTAAACAGCTAGGTGTAATCCTTTTTGAAAAACTGGGGCTGCCAGTCATTAAAAAAACAAAAACCGGCTTTTCCACTTCTGCCGATGTCCTTGAAAAACTTGAGAACAATCATGAAATCATCCGGGATATCCTGCACTATCGCCAGCTTGGCAAGCTTCAATCCACCTATATTGAAGGCCTGCTGAAGGTAGTTAACAAGGAAACAGGCAAAGTCCACACCAGGTTCAATCAGGCTCTAACCCAGACAGGAAGATTAAGCTCAACTGATCCGAACCTGCAAAATATTCCAATCCGTCTGGAGGAAGGGCGAAAGATCAGGCAGGCATTTGTTCCTTCAGAACCCGGCTGGGCTATCTTTGCTGCAGACTATTCGCAGATTGAACTGAGAGTGCTGGCCCATATTGCAGATGATGAAAAGCTGATTGAAGCCTTTATTGAAGATATGGATATTCACACCAAAACGGCTATGGAAGTATTCCACGTTAATGCCGATGAAGTTACATCCAATATGCGGCGCCATGCTAAGGCCGTTAACTTTGGAATAGTTTACGGAATCAGTGATTACGGTCTTTCTCAAAGCCTGGGCATAACCCGGAAAGAAGCAGGAAAATTCATTGACCGGTATCTTGAAAGCTATCCTGGTGTAAAGCAGTACATGGACGATATTATTCATGAAGCAAAACAGAAAGGATTTGTCTCGACCCTTCTTCACAGAAGAAGATATCTGCCTGAAATCACCAGCAGAAACTTTAACCTGCGAAGTTTTGCGGAACGCACCGCTATGAACACACCAATTCAGGGTAGTGCAGCTGATATTATTAAAAAGGCCATGATTGACATGGCTGATCGCTTAAGAAAGGAAAAGCTTAATGCACGCCTACTGCTGCAGGTTCACGATGAACTGATTTTCGAAGCACCAGAGGATGAAATAGAGACCCTCAAAAAAATCGTTCCGGACGTAATGGAAAATGCAGTAGAATTGAAAGTTCCGCTTAAAGTTGATTATTCGTATGGCCCAACATGGTTTGATGCAAAATAAAAGCTGATTTTTAGATTTTCAAAGGAGGGATGACTATGCCTGAACTTCCTGAAGTTGAAACGGTCAGAAGAACATTGCAGGAATTGGTGATCGGCAAAACTATTTCCCATGTTTCGGTTTTCTGGCCTAAAATGGTTAAGCATCCCGAAGAGCCTGCCCAATTCACGGATGCCTTAGCAGGCCAGACTTTTCGGGACATTGGCAGGAGAGGGAAATTCCTGATCCTCTACACAGATGAATATGCACTCGTGTCCCACCTGCGAATGGAGGGCAGATATGGCCTTTATTCTAAAGAAGAATCTGTTGAAAAACACACTCATGTCATCTTCCATTTTACTGATGACACTGAACTCAGATACAAAGATGTCCGTAAATTTGGAACGATGCACTTATATGCAAAGGGTGAAGAGCTTAAGACTCTTCCTCTGGCCCATTTGGGACCAGAACCATTTGCAGAGGAATTTACGGTGGACGACCTTGCTTCGAGACTTGCCCGGACCTCCCGCCATGTCAAAACTGCACTTCTCGATCAGAAAACGATCGTAGGCCTCGGCAATATTTACGTCGATGAAGCACTATTCCGCTCGCGAATTCATCCTGAAAGAGCGGCAAATAGCTTATCAAGAAACGAATTGGAGACTCTTCATAAAGAAATTGCAGATACCCTGAGAGAAGCGGTAGATAAAGGAGGAAGCACCATTCGCTCCTATGTTAATTCCCAGGGGCAAATTGGCATGTTCCAGCTTGATCTTTTTGTTTATGGGCGAAAAGGGGAAGAGTGCAAAGTCTGCGGAAGCACACTTGAGCGAATCGTAACTGGAGGCAGGGGCACAGTATACTGTCCTGCCTGTCAGAGGAAATAAAAACGGAATAGAGTTAAAATGCGTTTTGAATAACATTGGATGGGCTCCTTCCATATACTATCGTAGCGATTGACAGGGAGGAGCTCTATTCTATGGCGCATATATTCTCACTTTTGATACTTGCTTTTGCTGTCAGTCTTGACAGTTTTAGTGTCGGTTTAACATATGGTTTAAGGAAAATGAGCATACCATTTAAATCGATCAGTATAATCGCTTGCTGTTCAGCAATCACATTAATGGCCGCCATGACAATCGGCCATTTAATAGGAGCCTTTTTATCTCCGGCTTTAGCTGAAAGTTTAGGCGGAGTCATTCTGATTTTTCTCGGTGCCTGGGTCCTATATCAATTTTTCAGGCCGGAAAAGGTGAAGGATGTCCTGCCGCATGAAAAGACAATTGTAAATTTGGAAATTAAATCTCTAGGGCTTGTCATTAATATTTTGAAAAAGCCGATGTCCGCTGATTTTGACAAATCCGGTGCCATCACAGGAATTGAAGCACTAATGCTTGGGCTTGCACTATCCCTGGATGCCTTTGGTGCTGGAATCGGTGCAGCTATGCTGGGGTACTCACCTTACTACCTGGCGTTGACGGTCGCGGTTATGAGCTCTCTGTTTGTGTTTATGGGAATGCAGGTGGGGTCCCTTTTTTCTAAAAGCGGATGGGTCCATAAGTTTTCATTCATTCCAGGCATTATTTTAATCGTAATTGGGATTCTAAAAATCTAGTATTTTAAAGGAAAGGAATACACTATGCCACTGACTGTAGGTTTGTCAGGGGGGATTGCAAGCGGGAAAAGCACTGTTTCATCTCTCCTAATCGGAAAAGGATATTCTGTAATCGACGCGGATATAGAAGCCAGATTAGCTGTTGAAAAAGGAGAGGAAGCTTATCAGGAAATTGTCCGTCATTTTGGGGATAGGGTTCTTCTCAAAGACGGTTCAATTGATCGTGCAGAACTGGGCTCCATTATTTTTCATGATGAAAAAGAACGGCAGGTCCTGAATAGCATAGTACATCCTGCAGTCCGCAAAAGGATGACAGCCAAAAAGGAACAGGCAACCAGCCGTAATGAACAACTGATCATACTCGATATACCGCTTCTGTTTGAAAGTAAATTACAATATATGTGCGACAAAACTTTATTAGTATATGCAGATGAAGATGTGCAGCTAAAAAGGCTGATGCAGAGAAATCAGCTATCAGAGAATGAAGCGATGGCAAGAATTCAATCTCAGATGCCTTTAAGTGAAAAGAAAGCATTGGCCGATGCTGTTATTGATAATAATGGTACGATTGAAGAAACAGAAAAACAATTATGGAAGATCTTAAAAAAATGGAATGCTGTCTGAGGAGCCTGTGATAGGCTCTTTTTTTAATGTGCCTAAAGCCCAATTAGTATGACAAAATTAATAAGGATTCGTCTTTAACATAGACCATTACCTAATAATAATTAGAAAAAGTATGGGCTAATATTTCTGAATTGTTGAACATTAAAAAATCCGCATTTTATTCATCACAAATGATCCTCAATATGTTATACTAATTACATCTTAAGGTAACAAAAAGTATAACACTAATGCGGAAGGGGCCGTAACATGAAGGCGAAAATAGCGATTAATGGTTTTGGAAGAATTGGACGCATGGTTTTTAGAAAAGCCATCCTTGATGAAAGTCTTGAAGTGGCTGCCATAAATGCAAGCTATCCGGCTGAAACTTTGGCACACTTAATTAAATATGATACCAACCATGGACCATTCGAAGGAAGTGTTGTTCCAGAAGACAATGCTATTGTTGTGAACGGTAAAAGGGTTCAGCTTGTCAGCAGCCGTAATCCTGAAGAACTTCCCTGGAGAGAAATGAATATCGATATCGTTATTGAAGCTACAGGAAAGTTTAATTCCCGTGATAAAGCGGCTCTTCATCTTGAAGCCGGGGCTAAAAAGGTAATACTTACTGCTCCTGGAAAAAATGAAGATGTGACTATTGTTATGGGCGTAAATGAAAGCGCATTAAAAATTGAAGAACATGATATTATTTCAAATGCATCCTGCACAACAAACTGTCTTGCACCTGTTGCGAAAGTGCTTGATGAACAATTTGGCATTGAAAACGGACTTATGACAACCGTTCATGCATATACAAACGATCAGAAAAATATTGATAACCCGCATAAGGATTTACGCCGTGCCCGTGCTTGCGGACAGTCTATCATCCCGACTTCCACTGGTGCTGCTAAAGCTTTGTCGCTGGTACTGCCTCATTTAAAAGGCAAATTACATGGGATGGCACTGCGCGTGCCAACTCCTAACGTTTCCTTAGTTGACCTCGTGGTAGACTTAAAGCGCGACGTAACAATTGAAGAAGTGAATGCTGCCTTTGCAACAGCTTCTCAGGGATCTTTGCATGGTATCCTGGATATTACAGACGAACCATTGGTGTCAATCGATTTCAACACAAATGAACACTCTGCCATCATTGATGGATTATCTACAATGGTAATAGGCACCAGCAAAGTGAAAGTACTTGCCTGGTACGATAATGAGTGGGGTTATTCCTGCCGTGTCGTAGACTTGACAAAATATGTTGCACAGGAGCTTTTACAAGCATCTGCCGTTAAAGTTGGCTAATTTCCAATCTCTTTTAGTTTAAAACTACCCATACCTTACCTTTAAAGCCTGCCATTCCCCGGCAGGCTCCTTTTATTGGACAAAACTCCTTTTTTGAATCAGAAATTTGCGAAGAAAATGTAGAACAATGTGTTGCAAAAAGAAATTAAACAAAGTATACTAATCCTCGTGAACTTCTCCGAGGTTTTGGTATGGTAGCTACTTAAAGGGTTAGGACCTCTTTGGACTAACTTTCCCCCGTGGTAGTTATAGACCAGTATAAATCTGGAATTTCATTAATTAATAGCTTAAAAGTTTAAAGGGGGAAATTTGAATATGGAAACTATGGGTCGTCACGTAATCTCAGAACTTTGGGGATGCGATTTTGAAAAGTTAAATGATATGGATTATATTGAGCAGACATTCGTAAATGCTGCATTAAAATCTGGTGCGGAAATTCGCGAGGTTGCATTTCATAAGTTTGCGCCACAGGGTGTCAGCGGAGTTGTTATCATCTCTGAATCTCATTTAACTATTCACAGCTTCCCGGAGCATGGCTATGCCAGCATTGATGTGTATACGTGTGGAGATCTTGACCCTAACATTGCTGCAGACTTTATTGCAGAAGCGTTAGGAGCTCAAACGCGTGAGAATATTGAAATTCCTCGCGGTATGGGTCCAGTTCAAGTTAAACAAGCTCAAGTACTTTAATACAAAATGAACCAGGCAATTCAGAGGTGTAATTAATACACCTCTTTTTATTTTGCTTAAAATCCAGTACCTTTAGTATCTTCGTAAAAAATAGTACAATAAAGTTACAAATAATAGACGGAGGAAAGAGAATGTCGATTTTCAGTCAGCTTGCCAGACGCTATAAAAAGCAGTGTGAAACAAATGAAAACCACTCTGATCCTGAGCTTACTACAAGATACTATAGAACCAATACAGCACAAATGCTGCAGACGATTGAAGAGTTATTCAGGGCAGACCATAATGTGAACATTCTCAGCATTTCCAAGGAACACGGCGAAATTGCTGCAGAAATAAAAAAAGACAAATCCGTTTTTGCCATTGTGACAGTCGTGACTGTCAAGCCTTTTGAAACAGCTGTAGATATCAATATTTCAACTGAACAATCCTCACCTGCAGGAGTGCACCCAATTCTTAAGAGAGAGGTTCTTTCGATATATGAAAAATTAAATAAACGGCATGATTTTCTAGGTTCTGCAAGAAATGCAGATAAATAGTTGTACTTGTACTGACAACTCCTTTTTTATAAGATAAGAGTATCAAATAATCTTCGGTAAATAGTTAAAGCCAACTTATAAAAAAATTCGGAGCTGATTGTATGAGATGCCCTTCATGCCAAAACAATAATACCCGTGTTCTTGATTCCCGACCTGTGGATGACAGCCGATCGATCCGCCGAAGAAGAGAATGCGAGAAATGCGGATACCGGTTTACGACTTTTGAGAAAGTGGAAGAAATTCCATTAATCGTTGTGAAAAAAGAAGGTACCAGAGAGGAATTCAGCCGGGAGAAAATTCTGAGAGGCCTTATTAAAGCATGTGAAAAGAGGCCTGTTGCTTTAAAAGATCTCGAGGATATTACCTTTGAAGTGGAGAAAGAACTCCGCAGCAACGGTGTTTCTGAAATAAAAAGTGATGAAATTGGCGAAATGGTCATGGACAGGCTCGCAAAGATTGACGAGGTCGCATATGTCCGGTTCGCATCGGTATACAGGCAATTTAAGGATATCAATGTGTTTATTGATGAACTTAAGGAACTAATTAAAAAAGAACAATCGTAATCTGGACAGTTTTCCCGCTGCACTGATTTTGGATGAAAGCTATTTTTGCAAGACTTGTTGCTTTTGTATGTTTTTCGAGTTGATTGGAGCTGATAGTACCGCCCTAGTAACTCGAAGCGCAGAGGAAGGCTTACTGCCTTCACCGCTGTTCACCGAGCAGCCTGGAGCGGAAATCATCCGGCAGCAATGTTAGGCGAAAAACAGCAAGTTATACGTGTAGAGATTTGATGAAATAGGCTGATGGGCTGAAGGGTTTTCTTTGGCTCTTTTTTTTGCGGGATATGCTTTTAATTGACAGGATAAAAAAATTTAGATAGAAAAAGGTGAACGCCATGGCCCAGCATTGGCAGGAGATGCTTCCAATAGACCGATATACAGTAGCAGCCAGCGGGCTTTTGCATGATTATGACCGGAAAGTGCTGACACTCTTATACCAGCCGCTCATTGGCTCTGTGTGCTTCAGTTTGTATATGACTTTATGGGCCGAACTTGAAGAAAATCGGCTATGGTCATCTTCCAACTCACACCATAGTTTAATGAATTTCATGGGGCTGGGGCTTAAAGATATTTATGAAGCCCGTCTCAAGCTTGAAGGGATAGGACTTTTAAAGGTATATGTGAACAAAGAAGAAGAGACAAGGTCATTTATTTACGAGCTGCTTCCACCGCTGACACCTGAACAATTCTTCCTTGATGGCATGCTCAATATCTATCTTTATAAGAAATTGGGCAAGAATCAATTTATGAGATTGAAGCGCTTCTTCTCAGATCAGAAGGTGCAGCCGGCCATGGGATTTGAGGAAGTAACAAAGGCTTTCCAGGATGTATTCCAATCCGGGCACCCTGGTTCGTTAGATGAAGAAGTGGTGAAGCTGATGAATGAATCGGATGGGGAAGGGTATATTGGAAGGCAGGAGCAGGAGGGCATTCAAATTGGAAATGAAGAGTTTAATTTTGAATTGCTTCAGGCAGGGCTTAATGAATCGCTTGTACCAAAAAAAGCCCTTACAGTTAAAGTAAAGGATTCCATCAGCAATCTTGCCTTTTTATACGGAATCGACCCTATTCAGATGAAAAATATTGTCATCAGCGCCGTAAATGAAGATAATGAGATAAACATTGATGAATTAAGAAAATCTGCGCGGGATTGGTATCAATTCCAAAACCAGGATATGCTTCCATCCCTGATAGACCGGGTTCAGCCTGCCATTCATCATACTCATAAAAAAAAGCCTGAAACACAGGAAGAAGAATTAATTCGTTATTTGGAAATTACCTCACCCAGGCAGCTATTAAAAGATATATCAGGAGGAGCAGAACCTTCGAAGGGCGATCTGCAGATTATAGAAGATGTCATGTTCCAGCAAAAGCTTCTGCCTGGGGTAATTAATGTGCTGATTCAATATGTTATGCTCAAAACAGATATGAAGCTGACGAAAGGGTACGTAGAAAAAATAGCTGGCCACTGGGCGAGAAAGAAGATTAAAACCCCTGAGGCGGCTATTGCATTAGCCAAAAAGGAGCATCGCCAATACCTTGATTGGGCGGAAGGAAAGAAAACTGCAGGCCCAACGGGAAACAAAAGGAAGCCGATCAGAACAGAGATGCTTCCAGACTGGTTTGATGAAAATAGCAGCCCAGCTGCCAAAAAGGAACAGATCCAGCAGCAAAATAGCGAAAAGGAACAGTATGAGCGGGAATTGAAAAAAAGGGAACTTAAGGAGAAATTAAAAAAACTGCGATCACAGGAGGTGACTGATTAATGGAAAAAATTAATGAAACATTACGGCGTCTTGCTGGCAATGAAGGTTTTCAAAGAAGATATGAAATGATGAGGAACCAAACGCTTAATCACCCTGAAGTAAAGGCCTTTCTCCAAAAACATCAGGATGAATTGACATCTGAGATGGTAGAGAAAAGCCTTAGCAAGCTTTTTGAGTACACACAGCAGAGCAAGGAATGCAATAAATGTTCCAGCTTGGAAGGCTGTGTAAATTTCATGCAGGGCTATCATCCAGAACTTGTGATTCAAAGAGGATCGATCGATTTGAAGTATGATAAATGCCCGCGCAAGGTCATGCACGATGAAAAGCGGAGAAATGAAAAATTAATCCAGAGTTTATATGTGCCATCTGATATCCTTCATGCCACTTTTGATTCCATATATGATGATGACGACCGCATTGAGGCTGTGGATAAGGCGGCATCTTTTGTAATGGACTACCAGCCGGGGTCCAAGCAAAAAGGAATTTATTTTTATGGGAAATTCGGTGTGGGCAAGTCATATTTGCTTGGTGCGATTGCCAATAAGCTCGCAAGACGGAAAGTTTCCTCCATGATTGTCTATGTTCCTGAGTTATTCAGGGAATTGAAAAATTCAATTGGAGATCAAACCCTTAACGGTAAGATGGAAACCATTAAAAAAGCACCTGTTTTAATGTTTGACGATATTGGAGCAGAAACCATGTCCAGCTGGACAAGGGATGAGATTTTAGGGCCAATTCTGCAGTTCCGCATGCAGGAAAGCCTCCCAACCTTTTTCACTTCCAACTTCGACCTCCAGGGACTTGAACATCATCTCTCCTACAGCCAGCGCGGTGAGGAAGAGAAAATGAAAGCTAGGAGAATTATGGAGCGAATTAAATACCTAGCTGAACCTGTGCTTGTAGAAGGGCCGAACAGGAGAGTATAATCTGAAAAACTGCCGATAAATCCCTCGGCAGTTTTTTTATTGCTGCTGTTTTCACTACATGTGCGCTTTTTATATTCAAGGCAGTTTTTGTAAAGTTCGTTGCTTTTTCATAACCTAGATTAATTTGCTGAGTTGATCTTCGCTGTGGGCACTTGATCCTCGAGAGTGCTGACGCATTTCCTTCGTGTGGTGTTCATTCGAAGAAGCTTATTCAATGTCCTGCGGGTATTTATGGCACTGAAGCATGGTTCAAAAATGCTCACCGCCCGCTCAGCAAAATGCGAGCATCTGGAGTAAAATCAACGGACAAAATTAAAACGCTAAAAGAAAATTTTATCCCAAAGGAACTTATCATCGTTTAATACACTAAAACACCAAACCCTACTTCTAATTTGGCCAAGTCCGCCATATACATAGAACAGAGATTTGTATAAAGGGGGGATTTGGTTGATCGAAATCATTTTCCAGAGCAGCACAGATGCTCGAAATTTTCATGAGCATCTTTCAGAACAGCTGCAGTCTTTTTGTCAAAGTGATAATAATATTCTTCATTTTGAAGATCAACATATAGTCAGAGTTTCTGCTGAAAATAGCGGCAATATCCTGAATACTGTTAAGACAGCATTTTTTCAATTTATCGTGAACCAAAAGCAGGATGATTGGTTTAAACGGATACTGATGGAGCATTATTATTATGAGGATGAAGGCGAGCAGCAGCAAATTCTAGAAATTATTCACTCTATCCTGGAAGGAAACCGCGAGGATCTTGCTGCGTTTGTCAGTGGCCTGGATGTTAAAGAAAATTTAAAAAGTGCAATTGATCAGTTGTTTCAAGATCATATTTCCTTTTCTTTTGATTCATTCGTAAAATTCCGGATGCGCCCGCTCATGAATGAAATGACCAAATATGTGGAAGTTTCCATCGATGAGTACAAAATGGAACAGGAATATCAGATGTTCATCCATACTTTGAGGGATTTCCTGTCAGGCAGGCAGCCCAAAATCGATACAATCCATGTCTTAATGGATGAAGGTGTTTATTTTTATGATGAGCAATTGCGTGAAATTAAACGCGGAGAGCTCTTAAGAATGATTGACCGCAAGCTATTATCCAATCATCCAGTATATGTGGATTCTGGTACGATTGCACCGCTGCTCTCAATCGCACCTTCAGCTATTTATCTCTATTCAGATGATTTTGACCAGCCTCTGGTCAGAACAATCCGCAATATTTTTGAAGAAAGGCTTCAATTAAGCTCTCTTACTGCTTTTTATCATGATCGAAACACCCATTCTTATGCTGATGATGAAAAATGTAAAAGATACCCTTGATTTTCCTGAAATAACAAACTATAATAACGTACATATTACAATAACCAAGCAAAAGTTGCGATGAGGATAAGGGTATTCTAATACGGTTTAAAGAGAGGGAAGGCAAGGCTGAAACCTTCCTAACACGATTTGAATGCTTACCGCCTCTGAACTCCAGCCAGGAAATGGGCTGGCGGGAAAAGACCGTTATCTTACTACAGAGTCGTTTGTCTTTTTTGAAAACGAGAAGTAGGGTGGAACCGCGTGTTAATAATAACTCGTCCCTTTTTTAGGGACGGGTTTTTTTATTTTTTAAGTGTAAAGCGCAGCAGCATCTGATTCAGATGTCTTGCGTTAACATAAAAAGGGAGGAAATATCATGTCAGAAGTTGTTAAAGTTTCGTTTCCAGATGGGGCTGTAAAGGAGTTTCCAAAGGGAACGACAACAGAAGATATTGCAGCTTCGATCAGCCCGGGCCTGAAGAAAAAGGCGATTGCCGGCAAGCTGGATGGAGAAATGTATGATCTTCGACGTCCAATCGAAAACAATGGTGCGATTGAAATTGTCACAGCGGACTCAAGCGATGCGCTGGAGGTTCTTCGCCATAGCACCGCCCATTTGATGGCTCAGGCGATCAAGCGTTTATATAAAAATGTAAAGCTTGGGGTAGGACCCGTTATTGAAGGCGGATTCTATTATGACATCGATCTGGAAGAATCACTTTCACCAGAAGATCTTTCAGTGATTGAAAAAGAAATGAAAAAGATTATTAATGAAAATCTTGATATTGTTCGCAAAGAAGTCAGCCGCAATGAAGCAGTTCAGATGTACAAGGAAATTGATGATGAATATAAGCTTGAACTGATCGAGGCAATTCCTGAAGATGAAACAGTGACTATTTACGAGCAGGGCGAATTTTTTGACCTCTGCCGCGGTGTCCATGTACCTTCTACTGGCAAATTGAAGGAGTTCAAACTATTAAGCATTGCCGGAGCCTATTGGAGAGGCGACAGTGATAACAAGATGCTTCAGCGTATTTATGGAACAGCTTTCTTCAAGAAAGAGGACCTGGCTGAGCATTTGCGTCTCCTTGAAGAGGCAAAAGAGCGAGACCACCGCAAAATCGGCAAAGAGCTTAACCTGTTCATGAATTCGCAAAAAGTAGGCCAGGGGCTCCCAATGTGGCTTCCAAAAGGGGCAACAATCCGCCGCAATATCGAGCGATACATCGTCGATAAGGAAGAAAGACTGGGCTATGACCATGTGTATACTCCGATCATGGGAAGCGTGGATCTTTATAAAACATCCGGCCACTGGGATCATTATCAGGAAGACATGTTCCCTGTCATGGAGATGGATAACGAACAGCTTGTCCTTCGTCCAATGAACTGCCCGCATCATATGATGATCTATAAGAATGGCATCCACAGCTACCGCGAATTGCCTATCCGTATTGCAGAGCTTGGAACAATGCACCGCTATGAAATGTCAGGAGCCCTATCCGGCCTTCAGCGTGTGCGGGGCATGACTCTGAATGATGCACATATTTTTGTTCGTCCTGACCAGATCAAGGAAGAATTTAAGCGTGTAGTGCATCTAATTCTTGAAGTATATAAAGACTTCGATATCAATGACTACTCATTCCGCCTTTCTTACAGAGATCCTCAGGATACTGAGAAGTACTTTGATGATGATGAAATGTGGGAAAAAGCACAGGCCATGCTTAAAGAAGCGATGGATGAAATCGGCCTCGATTATTTTGAGGCAGAAGGCGAAGCAGCTTTTTATGGTCCTAAATTGGATGTCCAAGTTAAAACTGCGCTTGGCAAGGATGAGACTTTATCAACTGTCCAGCTGGACTTCCTGCTTCCTGAGCGATTTGATCTGACTTATGTAGGGGAAGATGGAAAGCCTCATCGCCCGGTAGTAATCCACCGAGGTGTCGTTTCTACTATGGAGCGTTTTGTAGCATTCCTGATTGAGGAATATAAGGGAGCATTTCCAACTTGGCTTGCACCAGTTCAAGTCCAGGTTATTCCGGTATCCCCTGATATCCACTTTGATTATGCAAAAAAAGTGCAGGAGCAGCTTCAGGCAGAGGGCTTCCGTGTTGAGCTCGATGACCGCAATGAAAAAATCGGGTATAAGATCCGTGAAGCCCAAATGCAAAAAACTCCATATATGCTTGTTGTAGGAGACAACGAAGTAGCTGAAAAAGCTGTCAATGTCCGCAAGTATGGAGAGCAAAAATCTGAAACTGTTTCATTTGAGGACTTCATCTCTGCACTAAAAACTGAAGTAAAACGCTAATAATGAAAAAGGGCTGCACGTGCTGCAGCCCTTTTTATGGTCATTTGTAAATCAAGTAAAACTATAATTTTATGAGCAGGAAGGAAAAAATGAAAAAGTTGGGATTAAATTCATTTCGAAAAAATATTAAAATCATATTGCCAAAAGCAATTAATTTTGTTATGCTTTTCTTCGTTGTGATAAAAGTTATTCGTTTGACACGGAGTCATTCTTTGTGATATAGTTGCTAAGGTAAATTGAATACAGTTTGAGGAAAAGAAGAAGCACCCGCTTCTCACCTGATTGACGCAAAGTGCAGTTGGCAGGTTTTACGTGAACATTTTCTGTTTATATACGTAAGTGTGGGTGTTTTCATCCGCACTTTTTTATTTGGTTAAAAACAGCTCTGATTCCGTCACGGAAGAGAAATGTTGCATAACTTGCGATTCAGCTTTGGTCCGGTGCAGCTGACAGCTTTTAAGTTGTCTGCTAAGCAGGCGCTTGCGCTTTTCTTGACCCAAACGTTGTGTTCGCATTAAACCTTGGAGGTGTCTAGCTATTAGCAAAGATATGTTGTTAAACGAGGGCATTCGCGCCCGCGAAGTCCGTCTTATTGACCAAAACGGCGAGCAGTTAGGGATTAAATCAAAATTCGACGCACTTGAAATTGCTTCTCGTGCCAATCTTGATCTTGTTCTGGTTGCACCGAGTGCGAAGCCTCCTGTAGCCCGTATCATGGACTACGGAAAGTTCAAATTCGAGCAGCAGAAGAAAGAAAAAGAAGCTCGCAAAAACCAGAAGATTATCAGTATTAAAGAAGTTCGTCTTAGCCCGACTATTGAAGAACATGACTTTAATACAAAACTTCGCAATGCTATTAAATTCCTTGAAAAAGGCGATAAAGTAAAAGCATCGATCCGATTTAAAGGACGTGCCATTACGCATAAGGAAATCGGCCAGCGCGTATTAATCCGCTTTGCACAAGCATGCAATGAAGTTGCAACAGTGGAATCACATCCGAAAATGGATGGCCGAAGCATGTTTATGGTCTTAGCACCGAAAAACGACAAGTAAGAGGAGGAATTCCCAATGCCAAAAATGAAAACTCACCGCGGCGCTGCTAAGCGTTTCAAAAGAACAGGTTCTGGTAAACTGAAGCGTTCTCATGCTTACAGAAGCCATATGTTCGCGAACAAATCTCAAAAGCAAAAGCGTAAGCTTCGCAAAGGAACTCTTGTTTCTTCAGGCGATTACAAGCGCATCCGTAACTTATTAGTAAATCTTAAGTAATATCTCGAAATTAGGAGGGAAATAATATGCCACGTGTAAAAGGCGGTACAGTTACTCGCAAACGTCGTAAAAAAGTCATCAAATTAGCTAAAGGTTATTTCGGTTCAAAACATACATTATACAAAGTTGCTAACCAGCAGGTTATGAAATCCCTAATGTATGCTTACCGCGATCGTCGCCAGAAAAAGCGCGACTTCCGCAAACTTTGGGTTACTCGTATTAACGCAGCAGCTCGCATGAACGGTCTTTCTTACAGCCGTTTAATGCACGGTTTAAAGCTTGCTGGCATCGAAGTTAACCGTAAAATGCTTGCTGAATTAGCAATCGCTGACGAAAAAGCATTTGCTGAATTAGCATCAGTTGCAAAGCAGCAGCTTAGCAAGTAATAATTCCTGCAATAGCCATTCCCTAAGGGGATGGCTTTTTATTTTGCTTTTGATGGACAGAAAGCTTCCATTTCATTTAAGCTCAATAGTGACTTAAAACATAAAAGGAGAAAGCTCATGATTAAAACAATAGCTCTTATCTATCTGATCATGAATGTGATTGGTTTCTGCCTGATGCGGCTTGATAAAGAAAAAGCAAAACGGAATGAATTCCGTATAAGCGAGAAGAACCTCTGGATCACAGCCTTCTTGAGCGGGGCAGCGGGAATGACTCTTGGTATGAAGACTTTCAGGCATAAAACGAAGCATGTTCAGTTTAAATGGGGGCTGCCACTTTTGGCGTTGCTTGAGACTGGCTTGCTTTTGTACCTTGTTATTCAATTGTCATAAACAGTCAGCGGCTTCCATAAGCTTTAGAGAACAGCAGGAACGTCATCGGGAGAGGTGAAGGCATGAATGAACAATTGACTTTATTGTTTGCTATGGCAGAGACTGCTGGAATTCTTGCTCCCTTTGCTTTTATCTTTTTTCATATCATCCGGCAGTTTCTATTTATTCCGGTACCGCTTGTCTGCATAACCGGTGGAGTTCTCTTTGGCAGTTTTTTTGGCTCTGTTTTCTCGCTTGCAGGGTTAATGATCAGCAGTATTCTTTTTTATTTTCTAATCACCAAAATGCCGGGGACACATGAAAAACTCTCTTTATTAAAAAAGCGGTGGTTTGGAGAGTATCGGAATTTAACTGTCGGCCAGGTTGCAGTATTAAGGCTTATCCCTTTTATTCATTATCATTTATTGAGTTTTTGTCTGATGGAGAGAAATAAGGGGTTCAATCAATATCTGAAAAATTCATGGATCACCAATTTGCCGCTGGCTGTTTTTTATACCGTTTTTGGAGAGTTCATCAGCAGATTTACGCCTTCTATGATTGTTCTGATTTTGCTGTCACTTTCTGTTTTAGTTTTTGTATTGAGGGAGAAGGTGACGGTTATAAAATGGAAGGAATTCTTCAAAGCAGCATAAAAAAACGTTCGGAGCTGCCGAACGTTTTTTTAGAGAGGGTGTTTTGTAAATTCTGTTGCTTTTCGTAACTTGACTTAATTTACTGAGTTGATTTTCGCTGCAATCAACGGACAAAAACAACAAGCTTTTAGAAAAGAGCCTTTAGAGATGATCTTTAATTTCCTCGCCTGGAGAAGCTGTTTTATGCATGAACTCCTTAACAGGGCTTTTCCAGTCTATTTTTGCAGTAGGATATGTCTCGGTTATCTTTTTTTCAATAAAAAGAAAATCCTCCCTTACCATCCCCTTAAGGGCCGATAAATTGTGCGGCCAGATAAATATAGAGACCACATCAAAAGAATTGTCAGTCGTTCCCAGGTACTTTTCGCCTTCAAATAAAACCCCTTTATACGTAATCAGGAAGTTCTTCCTGACATTTTCCTGATCATCCCAAAAATAATATCGTTTCTGTTCGTGGGCAAGTTCCAGCTTTCTCTTGGAATTCAAAAGGTATTTTACCGCGGTGTATATGAGAAAAAGAATCAGTGCAAACAATAGCATTCTAAGGAGCCACATAATAACCAGCCCTCCATTATTATTTTCCATACTATACGGATGAGCTTTAAAAAAGTTTCAACTTTTTTTCGATTTGTTATAATTTTTTTTGATGAGATTTATAATGAAGTTAATCTTTAAATATTATAGGATGGTGGAAAATGAATTATCAGCAATTGTTCCAAATGCAAAAAGGGCTGGACAGGCATATAGAATCAAACCATGGTTTAGAGGAAGAAGATTTATTTGACCGTAAGATACTGGCGCTGCTTGTTGAATTGGGGGAGCTTGCAAATGAGACAAGATGCTTTAAGTTTTGGAGCCTTAAGCCTTCCTCCCCTCAGGAAACAGTATTGGAAGAGTTTGTAGACGGTATACATTTCATTTTATCAATTGGAATTGAATGTGGATTTGATGGGGAAAAGGACTTTGCTGTTCCGGTGGAAAAGGCGGTTTCATTGAATGGCCAGTTCTTATCGGTTTATGAAGCGATTGGAAAGTTTCGGACTAGCCGTTCTTTAACGGATTATAAAGAGCTTATCGCAGTTTACTTGCATTTGGGAGAAATGCTTGGATTTAACTCTTCTCATATAGAAAAAGCATATATAGACAAGAATGAAGTAAATTATAAAAGGCAGGCTGAAGGATACTGATTATTTCTTCCGCCTTCCGCCTTAGGGAATATCCGTCTGATAATTCTTTATATTGAATCGGATGTTCGGTATAATATGTTTAAATAAATATTAAGGGAGTCGAAATGATGGCTAAATTAGATGAAACGTTAACGATGCTCAAAGACTTAACAGATGCAAAAGGGATTCCGGGAAATGAGCGCGAACCGCGCGAGGTTATGAAAAAATACATAACAGCCTATGCTGATGAAGTGACAACAGATGGATTAGGAAGCCTGATTGCAAAAAAAATGGGCAAAGAAGGCGGCCCTAAAATCATGGTGGCCGGCCACTTGGATGAAGTTGGATTTATGGTAACAAGCATTGATGATAAAGGTTTCATCCGCTTCCAGACGGTTGGCGGCTGGTGGTCGCAGGTTATGCTGGCACAGCGGGTGACGATTGTAACATCGAAAGGAGATGTTACCGGAGTAATTGGCTCAAAGCCGCCGCATATCTTATCACCGGAGGCTCGCAAAAAGCCTGTTGAAATTAAAGATATGTTCATTGATATTGGTGCTTCAAGCCGTGAAGAGGCGAAAGAATGGGGAGTAAAGCCTGGTGACATGGTGGTTCCATATTTTGAGTTTACGGTGATGAATAATGAAAAAATGCTTTTGGCAAAAGCCTGGGATAATCGCATTGGCTGCGCAATTGCAATAGATGTGCTTAAGCAATTGAAAGATGCAGAACATCCGAATGAAGTTTATGGTGTGGGAACCGTTCAGGAAGAGGTTGGTCTTCGCGGAGCCCGTACTTCTGCACAAAAAATCGCACCGGATATCGCATTTGGTGTAGATGTGGGAATTGCAGGCGACACACCTGGGATCTCTGAAAAAGAAGCCATGAGTAAAATGGGTAAAGGGCCGCAAATCATCCTTTATGACGCATCAATGGTTTCTCATAAAGGCCTGCGTGACCTTGTAACAGACACGGCAGATGAACTGAATATCCCTTATCAATTTGATGCCATTGCTGGCGGAGGAACAGATTCAGGAGCCATTCATGTTTCACATAATGGAGTACCATCTCTTTCCATCACGATTGCAACACGGTATATCCATTCCCATGCAGCCATGCTTCACCGCGATGACTATGAAAATGCTGTAAAGCTGATCGTTGAAGTGATTAAGAAGCTGGACAGGGAAACAGTTGATAAGATTACATTTGAATAAAATAAAAAAACTCCGGGCTTTTCCGGAGTTCTTCATTTTATTTAAGACTGCTCTCCAAGGTTTGAAGCATTTCAAGCTTGTCTTCTTCAGAGGAGTTTTTCCAAATTACCTCAAATAAAACACCCAAGCCAGGCAGCATTTTTTCTTCCCCATTTTGAATGGCATCCACGATTGTATCTTTCAATTCATCTTGAGAGTTGCCTGATACATTGTGTAAAATGGCATTGCGCAGGTTTAAATTCACCTTGATGCACTCCTTCCAGATTTAATTCGTTATTATCTTCTCTAATTTTGCTTTTATTATGTATTTCTAATAGGCTATAATGAAAAAACTGCACAGAAAAATTCCGGTAGTTCCGGATTTCTTTTAAAGGAGAGACGTTGTTGAAGCACATACAGTCTGCAAAAAACCAAAAAGTTAAAGAATGGAAAAAACTTCTGTCCAGGAAAGAGCGTGACAAAACAGAAACCTTTTTAGTTGAAGGATTCCATCTGGTGGAAGAAGCACTTAATGCCAATAAAATAACAGAAATAATTATTAGTGAGAATAAAGACATGCCTCCCGTATGGGATTATGGAGACATCCCTGTGACGATGGTAACAGATGAAATCATCGGGCTGCTGGCGGATACGGAAACACCGCAGGGGATCTTTGCAGTATGTCATCAGGAACCGTCCACTGGGGAAGTAAATGGAAAACGGTTTTTATTAATTGATGCCGTACAGGATCCCGGCAATCTGGGGACAATGATCAGGACGGCTGATGCTGCTGGTATCGATGCTGTTATTATAGGTGAAGGCAGCGTAGACGCCTATAATCCAAAGGTGCTCCGCTCTGCACAGGGGAGTCACTTTCATCTGCCGGTTTTAAGAGGAAACCTGTCTGACTGGGTCGGCAGACTTTCAGACATAAATGTTCCAGTCTATGGAACCGCGCTGGAAAATGCCCGTGAATACACACAATATGAAGCCTCTGATTCCTTCGCCCTGCTGGTTGGAAATGAAGGGAACGGGGTGAACAAAGATCTTCTGGCTAAAACAGCAGCAAACCTGTATATACCGATTTTCGGAGAAAGCGAATCGCTTAATGTGGCGGTGGCTGCCGGAATTCTTCTGTATCATCTAAGAAAGTAGAAAATGGGCTGCTATTTTTTGAAAACCGTTTGAAACAGTCTCGAGAATATAATATAATTAACAGCAAAATTATAAAAACAAAACGATGACGGAGACCAGTACCTTGCAGTAAGCCTTACCAGGGAGAAAATGCCTAAGACTGAAAGCATTTTTAAAGGAAATGCAAGAGAAACTTCACCTCCTGAGTTGGCATCGGGACCATTGAAAAGCTATGGCTTCACTAAACGGGCCACTTCCGCTTTTCGATGTAAAGATGTACCGGCATCAGCCGTTATCCCAATGAAGTGAACACGTGCATGAAGTACATATATGTGTTAAAAAGGGTGGTACCGCGAAACCTCGTCCCTTTATGGGGATAGAGGTTTTTTATTTTGGCCAAAAAAGTAAAAGGATTAATTTCAAGGAGGATTTTTTGATGCAAGAGCGTTTAAAAGAACTGCAAACAGAAGCGTTAGAAAAGATCAGCGCGGCAGCTGAATTGAAAGAGCTAAATGATATTCGAGTATCCTATTTAGGTAAAAAAGGCCCAATTACTGAAGTTCTTAAAGGAATGGGTAAATTGTCTGCGGAAGAGCGTCCAAAAATGGGGGCCCTTGCAAATGAAGTAAGAGACAGCATTGCTGCCGGGATTGAGGAAAAGCAAAAACATCTGGAGGAAGCAGCTGTTCAGGAAAAACTGGCTGCAGAAAAAATTGATGTCACTCTTCCAGGAAGACCTGTTAAATCAGGTAATCACCACCCGCTGACACGCATTATCGAAGAAATTGAAGACATGTTCATTGGAATGGGCTATACAGTAGCTGAAGGCCCTGAAGTTGAAAAGGATTACTATAATTTTGAAGCATTGAATCTTCCTAAAGGCCATCCTGCGCGGGATATGCAGGATTCCTTCTATATTACAGAAGACATTCTCCTTCGTACCCATACTTCACCGGTACAGGCAAGAACAATGGAGAAGCATGAAGGCAAAGGGCCAGTTAAAATCATCTGTCCAGGTAAAGTATACCGACGTGATAATGACGATGCTACACACTCCCACCAGTTCATGCAAATAGAGGGGCTTGTGGTAGATGAAAACATCCGAATGACTGATTTAAAGGGAACATTGGAGGTTTTTGCGAAGAAAATGTTCGGTGATGACAGGGAAATCCGCCTTCGCCCAAGCTTCTTCCCATTTACAGAGCCATCAGTGGAAATGGATATTTCCTGTAAAATCTGCGGCGGAAAAGGCTGCAGTGTATGTAAAGGGACCGGCTGGATTGAAATTCTTGGTGCCGGGATGGTACATCCAAATGTTCTTGAGATGGCGGGCTTCGACTCTAAGAAATATACAGGCTTCGCATTCGGAATGGGTCCTGAGCGAATTGCCATGCTGAAGTATGGTGTAGATGATATTCGCCACTTCTATACAAATGATGTGCGTTTCTTGAAGCAATTTTCAATTCATGAATAAAAGCTGTCAGCAAGGCTGTTCTTTAACCTTTATGGCAGAATGGCTTATGGCCTGGAGGGGTTAGGAGCCGGCTGGACAATTATTAAGGAGGATCACAAATGTTCGTTTCATATAAATGGCTGCAGGAATATGTTGATTTATCAGGAGTTACACCTGAAGATCTTGCAGAAAAGATTACGAAGAGCGGTATTGAAGTTGAAGGTGTAGAGGTTTTAAATGAAGGCATCAAAGGTGTGGTTGTAGGGCATGTCCTTGAAAGGGAACAGCACCCTAATGCTGATAAACTGAATAAATGTTTAGTTGATACTGGGGCTGGTGAGCCTGTACAAATCATTTGCGGTGCCCCGAATGTGGATAAGGGACAGAAAGTGGCCGTGGCTACAGTAGGAGCTGTGCTTCCAGGCAATTTTAAAATAAAGCGTGCCAAGCTTCGCGGCGAGGAATCGAATGGAATGATCTGTTCGCTGCAAGAGCTCGGCATTGAAAGCAAGCTGATTGCAAAGGAATACTCTGAAGGCATTTATGTTTTTCCTAATGATACAGAGGTTGGCCAGGATGCCCTTGAGCAGCTTAATCGTGATGATCAGATTCTGGAGCTTGGATTGACACCAAACCGTTCAGATTGCTTAAGCATGCTGGGTGTTGCTTATGAAGTAGCGGCTATCTTAGGAAGGGAAGTAAAGCTTCCTGAGCCGCAGGCTGAGACCACTTCTGAACGTGCTTCTGATTACATTGACGTTCAGGTGGACGCAAAAGAAGATAATCCTCTTTACGTTGCAAAGGTTGTAAAAAATGTAAAGATTGGCCCATCTCCTGTATGGATGCAGGCCCGTTTGATGGCAGCAGGCATTCGTCCTCACAATAATGTGGTGGATATCACAAACTATATTTTACTTGAATACGGCCAGCCTCTTCACGCTTTCGATTATGACCGGCTGGGATCGAAGCAAATTCTTGTCCGCAGAGCAAATGGTGGCGAAGTGATTGTCACTCTTGATGATGCAAAGCGTGAGTTAACAACAGACCATCTTTTGATAACAAATGGGACAGAGCCAATTGCACTTGCCGGTGTGATGGGGGGAGCAAATTCTGAAGTGCAGTCTGATACGAAAAATGTGATTATCGAATCAGCTTATTTTAAAGGTGCAACGGTAAGAAAAGCATCAAAAGACCATGGATTAAGAAGTGAAGCGAGTGCCCGCTTTGAAAAAGGGGTGGATCCAAACAGAGTGAAAGCTGCTGCAGAAAGAGCTGTTCAGCTGCTTTCGCAATATGCAGGCGGGGAAGTGCTTGAAGGTTCAGTGGAAGCAGATGCACTGCAAGTGGAGCCAGCGGTGGTGTCTGTAACGCTTGAAAAAATAAACCGCGTTCTAGGCACGGAATTATCTATGAATGAAGTAGAGGCTATTTTTGCCCGCCTTCAATTTGAAACAAATACTGATAACGATACGATTACCGTTACAGTTCCAACACGAAGAGGCGACATCACGATTGAAGAAGACCTGATTGAAGAAGTTGGCCGCCTATTTGGCTACGATAACCTGGCATCAACTTTACCGGTTGGATCGTCTACACCAGGGCATCTTACCCAATACCAGAACAAACGCAGATTGGTCCGCCGCTACCTTGAAGGTGCGGGACTTTATCAGGCAGTAACATATTCCTTAACAAGTGAAGCAAAAGCGACTCAGTATGCACTGGAAGAGCGCAAACCCGTGCAGCTGGCAATGCCTATGAGTGAGGATCGCCGCCTCCTTCGTTTGAGCATTGTTCCCCAGCTTCTGGAGGTATTAAAATATAACTCTGCACGCCAGAACGACAGCCTGGCTGTTTATGAAACAGGAGCAGTGTTCCTTTCAAATGGGGAAGAGGAACTGCCTGAAGAGCGTGAGCATCTTGCCGGTGCGGTTACTGGCCTATGGCACAGCCATCCATGGCAGGGAGAAAAGAAGCCGGTTGATTTTTATACTGTTAAAGGAATTCTCGAGGGATTATTTGATAAGCTGGGAGTTTTAGATAAAGTTGAATTCCGCCAGGCACAGAAGGATGGAATGCATCCTGGCAGAACAGCAGAAGTATTGCTTACAGGGGAGTCAGTGGGATTTGTCGGACAAATCCATCCGACTGTCGAAAAAGAGCTTGATCTGAAAGAAACATATGCATTTGAGCTTTCATTAAAAGCCATTCTGGAGGAAGAAGTTTCACCATTGCAGTATGAAGCTATTCCTCGTTTCCCATCAATTACAAGGGATATTGCACTTGTAGCAGATCAGGAAACAGCTGCGGGTCAGCTTAAAGACATTATTAAAGAAGCTGGCGGCAAATTATTGAAAGACGTGCATGTTTTTGATCTGTACGAAGGCGAAAGGATGGAGCCAGGCAAAAAATCGCTGGCTTTCTCCCTAAAATACTTCGACCCTGAACGTACTCTTACCGATGAAGATGTAACAAAAGCGCATGACAAAGTATTGGAAGCTGTGAAGGAAAAAGCCGGAGCAGTATTGAGAGGATAAAAATGAGGAGAAGGCAGTCCCGGGGCTGCCTTCTCTTTGTTTGGCCGGTAAATAAACAAAAATGGCCGGTAACAACGGATTATTGGAAGATAAATACATATTCATAAGGATTAAACTCTTTTAAACAGTAAAAAAGCAGCCAATTTTCCCCAATTGGCTGCTTTATTATCATTTATACTTCCTGTTATAAAGTTTCATTGCCTTTTCAGTATTTGCAAAGTGCAGTTTTACAAAAAGAGGCAATGCCTCACGCCCTTTTTCCCTGATAAGCCTGGCAGCTGCCTCATCAACCTTCGGGCCAGCGCCTTTAGTGAGCCTGAAACCTGCTTTTGTGCTTAGGTTTTCAAAGTGGCGCACAAACGCATAGCGTGCCAGAATGGATGCTGCTGCAACTGCCAGATGGATTCCTTCAGCTTTTGTGCTGAAAAAGACCCGCTCCCTTTGTATGGTCTTCTGGTTTTTCAAATAATTGTAGTAAATCTCTTCTTTGGCAAATTGATCAATCAGAATGGCTTCAGGCTTTTCAGGAGAAATTTTACCTAAAACATGCCCAATGGCCTGATTGTGCAGCAATGCTTTGATTTTACCCTGTGACATCCCTGCTTGCTGAAGCTTATTGTATTTTTCATTATGCAATGTTAACAGGCTGTGGGGAACGATATTTTTAATCTGTTTTGCAATTTCAATGATTCTTTCATCCCCCAGATTTTTTGAATCCTTCACACCAAGCTCCTTCAGCAAAGGGATTTGATCTTTTTTCACATAAGCTGCAACCACTGTAATGGGGCCAAAATAATCCCCGGTACCTACTTCATCGGAACCTATGACAGAAAGGGAACTTATATTTTCGGGAAGACCGGCAGCAGTGGGGCTGGTTTTCTTGCTGGGCTGTCGACTGCGTGAGGTATCTCCCCATTTTTTAGCCTCAGCTTCACATCCGCTTCCTTGGAAGAGAACCTTGCCTGAGTTATAGGCAGTGATCGAACATCCTGGAACTTTTGCAGCAAAAACACTTCCTGGAGGCTGCTTATCATTTAGGCTGCCAGAATAATGATCCTTCATTTTAGCGATTTCACTTGTTTTTTTTAAGAGTACTACCTGGCTCATATTCATTCTCCTCATCGTAGTGTATTGTTGGTTTTGTTTCCTCTATTTGGAATCGATTTACATTAACTGAGCTATTCTGACATGCTTTGGCTTCCCACCAATATGTGTTCATGTTATGATATTGATTAGGATTCTTTAAAGAAGGGGGCATGGACGTTGTCAGAGATACAAAGAAACCGAACAAGTGTAGATATTTATGGACAGCAGTATGTAATAGTTGGCACAGAAAGCTCCAGCCATGTTCGCCTTGTCGCTTCGCTGGTTGACGATAAAATGCGTGAGATCAGTTCGAAGAATCCATCACTCGACATTAGTAAGTTAGCCGTGCTAACCGCAGTCAATGCTGTTAATGATTATATAAAGCTAACAGACCGTCTGGAACGGCTGGAAAACGAATTAAATAGAGTAAAGGACGGAAAGTAGTCATGCTGGATCTTGCAATTATTATTATTTTGGTTTTTGGTTTTTTAATAGGCCTGAAAAGAGGATTTATCCTGCAATTAATTCATTTGACCGGATTCATTATTGCTTTCATTGTAGCCCGTATGTATTACAGTGAGCTGGCGCCTAAGCTGACCTTATGGGTTCCATATCCAAGCTTTAGCAGTGACTCGGCGATAAAGACGTTATTTGAGAATGCAGATCTTGAAGATGCTTACTATCGCGCCATTGCATTTGTCGTGATTTTTTTTGCCGTAAAAATATTACTGCAGATTATTGGAAGCATGCTCGATTTTGTTGCCCATCTTCCGGTACTAAAACAGCTGAATGTTTGGGCTGGAGGAATTCTCGGATTTATCGAAGTCTATCTTATCATGTTTATTGTATTATACATAGCAGCACTCGTTCCAATCGAAGTCCTGCAGGGACCGATCAATAATTCCTTTATGGCAGAATTAATGGTTAAGAACACGCCTGTTCTCTCTAACCAGTTCAAAGAAATGTGGGTTGAATATATAGGTGCGTAACTTCTCTATCTTAGAGAAGTTTTCTTTTTGAAAGACAGTTTAAAAGCTTTGCGGATATTAAATCTTTATACCAGTGATTTCACTTAGTGGGGTGAAGGAGCTGCGGACATGCAGGGGAAGACGAGGAGTCCTGGGAGCTCTGTGTTTTTTGCGGATAGCCGTATAATGGGTACTTTTACTTTTTAAGTAAGGTGCTTTAAATATCCATGATTTGAAGTTATACAGCAAAATAAGAGATAATACGTTTACGAATATTGTTACGGACAGGTGGGGTTTCATGAGTATAAATAAAAAAGATGTCGTCAGACTTTTAGAGACTATTGCTGTTTATATGGAGTTAAAAGGAGAGAACCCATTCAAAACAGCTGCGTTCCGAAAAGCGGCACTCGCACTTGAATCAAATGATGAGAGCTTGACTGAAATTGATGACTTTACAAAGCTATCCGGCATCGGTAAAGGCACTGCTGCTGTAATTGAGGAGTACATTAAAGAAGGAATGTCTTCTGTTCTTGATGAGCTGAAAGAAGAAGTCCCTGCTGGTTTAATTCCCCTGCTTCAGCTCCCGGGACTTGGCGGCAAGAAAATCGCCAAGCTATATAAAGAGCTTGGCGTCGAAAATGCTATAGATCTTGAAGCGGCTTGCCGCAATAAGAAGGTCCGGGGACTGGCAGGCTTCGGGGAAAAATCTGAAGAGAAGATACTCGCTGCACTTGAAAATGCAGGAACCAGACCGGAACGGCTCCCGCTTGCATTCATGCTGCCAATTGCAGAAGGCATAGAAGCTGCGCTTTCAGAAATGAAGGATATTGAAAAGTACTCAAGGGCAGGTAGCTTAAGGAGAATGAGGGAAACCATCAAAGACCTCGACTTTATTATAGCTACTGACAATCCTGCTTCTGTCAAAGAGCAGTTATTAAGCCTGGCCGGCATCAAAGAAGTAATTGCCGCAGGAGATACAAAGGTTTCGGTTGTGTTTCAGCATTCTTATGATATATCTGCTGACTTCCGACTAGTTGAGACGCATGAATTTGCCACAACACTCCATCATTTTACTGGATCAAAGGATCATAATGTCAGAATGCGCCAGCTTGCCAAAGAGCGCGGGGAAAAAATCAGTGAGTATGGAGTCGAAAATACAGAAACAGGGGAAATCCTTACATTTAATAATGAAGAAGAATTTTACGCCCATTTTGGGCTTCCATTCTTTCCTCCTGAAATTAGGGAAGATGGGAAAGAAGTAGATGAATACACGCAAGGCATGGAACTTATCTCTCTAGAAGATATTAAGGGTGATCTTCATATGCACTCAACCTGGAGTGATGGCGCCTATTCCATAGAGGAAATGATCGAAGCGTGCCGTGCCCGTGGCTATAAATACATGGCGATTACAGACCATTCCCAATACCTGAGAGTGGCGAACGGTTTGACAGCCGAAAGGCTTCGCAGTCAAAAGGAAGAAATAAAGCGGCTAAATGAGCAGTTTGATGACTTCACGATTTTATCAGGGGTGGAGATGGATATTCTGCCTGACGGATCGCTGGATTATGACGATGAACTCCTCGAAGAGCTGGACATCGTCATTGCTTCCATTCATTCTTCTTTTTCACAGCCGAAGGAAAAAATCATGGCACGCTTGAAAACGGCGCTGCAGAATGCTCATGTTGACATTATCGCCCACCCCACCGGAAGATTGATCGGTCGCAGGGAAGGCTATGATGTAGACATGGAAATGCTTATCGAGCTAGCCAAGGAAACAAATACAGCCCTTGAGCTGAATGCGAATCCGAACCGGCTTGATCTTGCTTCCGACCATATCAGACAAGCTCAGGAAGCAGGTGTGAAAATAGTGATTAACACAGATGCACATAAAATAGACACTTTAAATCACATGGAAATCGGTGTTTCTGCGGCAAAGAAAGGATGGATCAAGAAAGAATCCGTTCTAAATGCCATGGAAACAGAAGATTTGCTCAAATTTCTTAAAGAACGCCAATAGGAAAATTGGGCATGAAAGGGGAAAGTCCTCATGCAAGATAGAGTATTAAAGATACTTGAGTTCAATAAAGTGAAGGAACAGCTGCTGGAACATGTTTCTTCATCCTTGGGTAGAAAAAAGGCCTTAAATATTCTTCCTTCAACTGAGTATGAAGAGGTAATCCGCAGGCAGGAAGAAACAGATGAAGCCGTTAAAGTGCTTAGAATTAAAGGGAATGTACCGCTTGGCGGCATTTTTGATATTCGTCCTCATGTGAAGCGGGCGGTTATTGGCGGAATGCTAAGTCCCCAGGAACTTAACCAAATATCCAGCACAATTCATGCAAGCAGGCAGATGAAAAGATTCATCGAGGAATTTGCTGAGGAAGAAAGCAGTTTGCCTATCTTATCTGGATATACTGATAAAATTATTGTCTTGGCAGACTTGGAGACCTCTATCCGCAATGCGGTTGATGACAATGGAGAAGTACTTGACAGTGCAAGCGAGACTCTCCGTTCGCTTCGAAATCAGCTTCGTACCAAAGAATCGCGTGTAAGGGAGCGGCTGGAGAGCATGATTCGGTCTTCCAGCGCACAAAAAATGCTTTCCGATGCAATTATTACAATAAGAAATGACCGATTTGTCATCCCTGTAAAGCAGGAGTACCGGGGACATTATGGCGGCATTATCCATGACCAAAGCTCATCCGGCCAGACATTATTCATTGAGCCTGCGTCCATAGTCCAGTTGAACAATGAATTACAGGGCATAAGGGTGAAAGAACAGCAGGAAATCGAACGGATCCTCATAGTGCTCTCGGGACAGACAGCTGAGAGCAGCAGTGAACTGGAAACCATTGTAGATGTGCTCGGAGAAATCGATTTTACTTTTGCAAAAGCCAGATACAGTAAACGAATAAAAGGATCTAAGCCGAAAATTAATAATCAAGGGAAAATATCATTATTCAAAGCCCGGCATCCGCTTATTCCAATTGATGAAGTAGTGGCAAATGATGTTAAGCTTGGTGATGATTATTCAACCATAGTCATTACGGGACCGAATACAGGCGGGAAGACAGTAACTTTAAAAACAGTAGGACTCTGCACTTTAATGGCACAGGCAGGTCTGCAAATCCCGGCGCTTGATGGGTCTGAAACGGCTGTCTTCGGAAATGTTTATGCTGATATCGGAGATGAACAATCAATTGAACAAAGCTTAAGTACCTTCTCTTCACACATGGTGAATATCGTGGAAATTCTTAACGAGGTTGATTTCAATAGCCTGGTATTATTCGATGAGCTTGGTGCAGGCACAGATCCGCAGGAAGGTGCTGCCCTGGCAATTTCCATTCTTGATGAAGTATACAAGCGGGGGGCAAAAGTTATTGCCACCACTCATTATCCTGAACTTAAAGCGTACGGCTATAACAGAGAAGGAGTAATCAATGCCAGTGTAGAATTTGATATTGAAACGCTAAGTCCAACCTATAAGCTGTTGATTGGAGTTCCTGGCCGAAGCAATGCCTTTGAAATATCCAAACGGCTTGGGCTTAATGATCAAGTGATTGAGACCGCACGATCCTATATCGGAGCAGATACCAATCAGGTTGAAAATATGATTGCTTCCCTGGAGGAAAGCCGCAGACAAGCAGAAGCTGACATGTCAGAAGCCAATGACTTTTTGAAAAGTGCAGAAAAACTTCATAAAGATCTGCAAAAGCAAATGGCTGAGTTTTATGAGCAAAAAGATGCGATGCATGAGAAGGCTGCAGAGAAGGCCGGCGATATCGTTGAGAAAGCCAAGGCTGAAGCAGAAGAGATTATCCGTGACTTAAGAAAGATGCGGCTGGAAAAACATGCTGAGGTAAAGGAGCATGAGCTGATAGAAGCGAAGAAACGCCTGTCCGAAGCTGCACCTCAGATGAGCACAGCCAAAAATAAACTAAAGCCAAAGAATAATAAACACGTTTTTGAAGCAGGTGATGAGGTAAAAGTTCTGAGTTTTGGGCAAAAAGGGCACCTGCTTGAAAAGGTGTCTGAGAACGAATGGCAGGTTCAGATTGGTATCCTGAAAATGAAAGTGGCCGAAAAGGATCTGGAATACATTAAAAGCACTAAACCTGTGGAAACAAAACCAGTGGCAACGGTGAAAGGAAGGGACTTTCATGTAAGCCTTGAGCTTGATTTACGGGGCGAGCGCTATGAAAACGCACTCTTAAGAGTGGAGAAATATATCGATGATGCCCTGCTGGCTGCATATCCCCGTGTCTCCATTATTCATGGTAAAGGGACTGGTGCATTGAGGCAGGGGGTTCAGGAATATTTAAGGAATCACAGATCTGTAAAGAAAATCCGGTTTGGTGAAGCTGGAGAAGGCGGCACAGGGGTTACGATCGTTGAATTCAAATAAGCTTCCCTTCCCCTAGGTCTACTCTGAGGGGGAGGGGATTCTAATAACGGCGGGGAGAGTCTAAATGAGAGAATTTTGGGAAAATGAGTTTATCCAAACAGCTGCCTATTACAGTGTTGTCATTTTATGTATGATTGTTTTTTTAGCAGTCTTTGAACTGGTCACCAAGTATCGCAATTGGGAAGAAATAAAAAACGGCAATGTTGCTGTAGCGATGGCGACCGGCGGGAAAATTTTTGGGATTGCTAATATCTTCAGGCACTCCATCATGCATAATGATACCTTGCTGACAATGATTACCTGGGGAGTATTTGGCTTCTTTCTTTTGTTAATCGGCTATTTCATATTTGAATTTTTAACACCAAAGTTTAAAATTGACGAAGAAATTGAGAATAATAACAAAGCTGTCGGCTTTATTTCCATGGTGCTGTCAATCGGTTTGTCTTATGTCATTGGTGCAGGTTTAATATAAGGAGAGAATTTACATTGGAAAAGTTAGCAAAGGTTCTGCTGGTTCTTAGCGGAGTGTTTCTTCTTATAGGGGCCATTTATATATTCTTTATTGCATAACATTTTTGTGAAATAGGGAAATAAGAAAATCGCCAATTCAAATGGCGATTTTTTTTATTTTTATCCTGTGCTGTATTATACAAAATAGACTGGACAACCCTCGAAAAAAATCTGCCTAAGTGTAAGGTCTTATTCTAATTGTCATAGAACCAGCATTATATTATAATAAGGTCGAACAGTTAGAATGTTCTAAAAATTTTGAGGCTGCTCATAGTTTTTCAAATGGGCTTGAAACAAAGGAGGGACAAAATGGCAGAAGCAAAACCATGGCTTAAGCAATACCCGGCAGAAATCCCCTCAACCTTGTCATATCCAAAACAGCCGGTACAGGATTATTTAAAGAATGCTGCAGAAGAATTTCCGGAGAAAACAGCCATTCATTTTATGGGAAAGGAATTCACATATAAATATATATATGAATCTTCCCTGAAGCTTGCTGCATATCTGCAGAGTCTGGGAATTGAAAAGGGAGACCGAGTGGCGATTATGCTCCCGAATACGCCGCAGTCTGTTATCAGCTATTATGGAATTCTGATGGCTGGCGGGATCGTTGTCCAGACAAATCCGCTATACATGGAACGGGAATTGGAATATCAAATGAAGGATTCAGAAGCAAAAGCGATCATTACAATGGATATCTTATTTCCCAGAGTGACCAAAGTGATGCCGCAGACAGAATTGAAGCATATTATTGTAACGGCAATCAAAGATGCCCTTCCATTCCCTAAAAATCTTATATATCCTTTTATCCAGAAAAAACAGTATGGCATTGTTGTAAATGTAAAACATGATGGTCATAATCATTTATTGACAGAAATACTAAAAAGCCCTGCTGAGCCTCTTAAAATCCATGACTTCGATTTTGAAGAAGACTTGGCGTTATTGCAGTATACGGGCGGCACTACCGGTTTTCCGAAGGGTGTCATGCTATCGCACAGCAACCTGGTATCCAATACAGCAATGTGCAAGGCCTGGCTTTATAAGTGCAGGCGCGGCGAGGAGGTAGTGCTTGGCATACTGCCATTCTTTCATGTATATGGAATGACAACAGTCATGATTTTATCAGTAATGGATGCGCATAAAATGGTCCTTCTCCCGAAGTTTGATCCCGAAACAACCTTGAAAACCATTCATAAACAAAGGCCGACCTTATTTCCCGGAGCGCCTACGATTTACATCGGCTTATTGAACCATCCGGATATAAAAAAATATAATCTATCCTCTATAGACTCCTGCATTAGCGGGTCTGCCGCGCTGCCAGTTGAAGTCCAGCAGAAATTTGAGGAAATAACAGGAGGCAAACTTGTCGAGGGTTACGGTTTGACTGAATCATCACCTGTGACTCATGCAAATTTCTTATGGGATCGCCCCCGCGTCAAAGGCAGTATAGGCGTGCCCTGGCCTGATACAGATGCAGCTATTTTTTCACTGGAGACAGGAGAAGAACTTCCGGCAGGAGAAGTTGGCGAAATTGCAGTTAAAGGGCCTCAGGTAATGAAAGGATATTGGAAACGCCCTGAAGAAACGGAGCAAACTTTAAAGGGTGGCTGGCTGCTCACCGGTGATCTGGGCTATATGGATGAAAATGGGTATTTCTATGTGGTGGACAGGAAGAAAGATATGATTATTGCAGGAGGATTTAATATTTACCCCCGTGAAATAGAAGAAGTACTATATGAGCATCCAGCTGTACAGGAAGTGGTTGCCGCCGGAATACCCGACCCGTATCGAGGAGAAACAGTCAAGGCTTATATTGTGCTGAAGGAGGGAAAAGAGGCAACAGAAGAAGAACTTGATCAATTTGCGAGAAAACATCTGGCAGCCTATAAAGTTCCAAGGCTATATGAATTCCGTGAAGAGCTTCCTAAGACAGCGGTTGGAAAAATACTGAGAAGGGCATTAGTTGATGAAGAAAAAAAGAAATTTAAAGAAGAAGAGGAAAAGCGGGCTTAACTTCAGGGACCGATTTTCAATCGGCTCTTTATTTTTGATGCAATAGGCTTGTCCAGGGATAAAGGAAATGCAATAATAAAATATATTTACAGGGAATTTCTTGACACAAATGAATTGTCCTACTATTATAAAAATACGAATGATGATTCATTCATTATTAGTGGTCCAAAAATAAATCAAGTGAATTGGCTAATCCCTGCTGCAGGTAAATAATTTTTTCCCCCTGCGGCTCTTTAAAAATTAATGCCCCCGTTTTTTCTGAAAGGAGGGAGCCACATGAAAAAAACAAAGCCTAAATACCGGCAGATTATTGATGCAGCTGTAGTCGTGATCGCAGAAAATGGCTATCACCAGGCTCAGGTATCAAAAATCGCCAAACAGGCTGGTGTCGCAGATGGCACCATCTACTTATATTTTAAAAACAAAGAAGATATATTAATATCCCTCTTTCAGGATAAAATGGGCTACTTTGTTGAGAAAATTGAAGAAAAAATTGCAGGAAAAGAGAAAGCTGCAGAGAAACTATTAATGATGGTAGAATCGCACTTTAGAATGCTCTCGGAAGACAGGCACCTGGCAATTGTAACCCAGCTCGAATTGAGGCAGTCCAATAAAGACCTTCGCCATAAGATCAATGAAGTGCTCAAAGGTTACCTCACTTTAGTGGAAAGGATTCTTGATGACGGCAGGAAGAGCGGTGAGTTTCCAGCTGACCTGGACATCAGGCTGGCGCGCCAGATGATTTTTGGCACAATGGACGAAACAGTGACCACATGGGTAATGAACGAGCAGAAATATGATCTTACTGCATTGGCAGAGCCTGTTCATAAACTTTTAATCAGCGGGTGCGGAAGGCCTTGAAATGATAAAGTGCTAATAAAATGGTAGGAGGGATAGGATGGAATACCTGAAATGGTCCCATAATGACTTTATAGCAACGATTACAATTGAACGTCCGCCTGCGAATGCTCTTTCATCAGGTGTATTAAAAGAGCTTTCAGCTGTCCTGGACGAAGTTAAAGATAATAATGATGTCAGAGTTATCCTAATTCACGGAGAAGGCAGATTCTTTTCAGCAGGTGCTGATATAAAAGAATTTACAACTATTGAAAGCGGAGAGGATTTCTCAAGCTTAGCGACCTATGGACAGAATCTTTTTGAGCGAATGGAAAAGTTCCCTAAGCCAATTATTGCAGCCATTCATGGTGCGGCGCTTGGCGGCGGCCTGGAGCTTGCAATGGGCTGTCATTTCCGACTTGTAGCTGATAACGCAAAGCTCGGTCTGCCGGAGCTTCAGCTTGGATTGATTCCCGGATTTGCGGGAACTCAGCGGCTTCCCCGCTATGTAGGTGCAGCCCGTGCAGCGGAAATGCTTTTCACAAGTGACCCAATTACCGGGCTGGAAGCAGTGCAATACGGCTTGGCTAACCATTCTTATCCTGAAGAGCAGCTTTTGGAAAATGCCTATAACTTGGCAAAGAAAATTGCCAAGAAAAGCCCTGGCTCCATTAAGGCAGCCATTGAGCTATTAAACTATGGAAAAACGGGACAATTCTACGAGGGTGTAAAAAAAGAAGCGGAATTATTCGGAGCAGTATTCGTATCTGAAGATGGGAAGGAAGGTATATCAGCGTTTATTAATAAGCGGGAGCCAAACTTTGCCGGAAAATAGTGCTTAAAAGATTTGAGCTGAAAGATTACATTCATCCTAATAATCTATTATAATAGATATGTAAGCGTTTTATTTAATTTTTCACAAGTTTTGTTATGGTCTGTGAGCGAGCGCCCGCTCAATTCTAAAATAAGCGGGCAGTTCCAGGCAGATCAGCCTTTCTGTACGCTTTAAATTTTTTTAATCTTTTGAAGTGAAGAAATGTTTTAATTAATGGCTTTGTTTTCTGACACTGCCTAATTACTAGGAGGGAAATCATGAACATCTACGTATTAATGAAGAGAACATTTGATACTGAAGAAAAAATTACAATCTCCGGCGGCAAAATCAATGAAGATGGCGCTGAGTTTATCATTAATCCATATGATGAATATGCAATTGAAGAAGCAATCCAGGTTCGTGATGCGAATGGCGGAGAAGTAACAGTTGTTTCTGTGGGAACAGAAGAAGCTGAAAAGCAGCTCCGTACCGCTCTTGCGATGGGTGCAGATAAAGCAGTTTTAATAAATACAGAAGATGATATTGAAAATGGGGATCAGTTCACGACGGCAAAAATCTTATCCGAATACTTGAAGGACAAAGATGCTGACTTAATCATTGCTGGAAATGTAGCAATTGATGGTGGATCTGGACAGGTTGGACCGCGTGTAGCAGAGATTTTGGGCATTTCCTATGTAACAACGATTACTAAGCTTGATATTAATGGCAGTTCTGCCACAGTAGTGCGTGATGTTGAAGGGGATTCAGAAGTAATTGAGACATCTCTTCCATTATTGGTCACTGCCCAGCAGGGTCTGAATGAGCCTCGCTATCCATCCTTGCCGGGAATTATGAAGGCGAAAAAGAAACCTCTTGATGAGCTTGAGCTTGACGATCTTGATCTTGAAGAGGACGATGTTGAAGCTAAGACAAAGACAATTGAAATCTATTTGCCGCCTAAAAAAGAAGCGGGAAAAGTTCTTGAAGGCGAATTGGAAGATCAAGTTAAGGAACTGGTGAAGCTTCTTCATACTGAAGCTAAAGTTGTCTGATCATCAATAACTGATTAATAATAACGCAGGGGGTAAAACATATGGCTAGAAAAGTATTAGTGTTAGGTGAAGTCCGTGACGGTTCATTGCGTAATGTATCCTTCGAAGCTGTTGCAGCCGGAAAGACTGCATCAGAAGGCGGAGAAGTTGTAGGTGTTTTAATTGGTGACTCTGTAAGCGCTTTAGCTAATGAAATGATCCACTATGGTGCTGACCGTGTTGTAACAGTTGAAGATGAGAAGCTGAAGCAGTATACTCCAGATGGTTTTTCACAGGCGATAATGGCTGTGATTGATTCCGAGAGTCCGGATGGCCTGATTTTTGGACATACAGCATTGGGAAAAGACCTTGCTCCTAAAATTGCTGCCAAGCTTGAGTCTGGTTTAATCTCTGACGTAACAAGCCTTGAAGAAGCAGGAGGCAACCTGGTCTTTACACGCCCGATTTATTCAGGCAAAGCATTTGAGAAGAAAATTGTGACAGATGGCCTTCTGTTTGCAACCATTCGTCCAAATAATATAGCTCCTTTGGAAAAGGATGAATCAAGATCAGGAGATGTTGCTTCTGTTGCTGCTGAAATCAAAGATCTTCGCACAATCATTAAGGAAGTTGTCCGCAAAGCGAGTGAAGGTGTTGATTTATCTGAAGCTAAGGTTATTATTGCTGGCGGCCGCGGTGTTAAGAGTGAGGAAGGTTTTGAGCCATTAAAAGAGCTTGCTGCTGTTTTAAACGGAGCTGTAGGGGCTTCACGCGGTGCCTGCGATGCAGATTATTGCGACTATTCATTGCAAATTGGACAGACAGGTAAGGTGGTAACACCAGATCTGTATATTGCATGCGGTATCTCTGGAGCTATTCAGCATTTAGCAGGGATGTCCAATTCCAAAGTAATCGTAGCCATTAACAAGGATCCGGAAGCCAATATTTTTAAAGTAGCTGATTACGGTATTGTCGGAGACCTGTTCGAGGTTGTTCCGATGCTGACAGAAGAGTTCAAAAAGCTAAAAGTAAACGCATAAGATAGTTGAACCAATGGGCGGCAATTGGCCGCCCATTATACATAATGTCATGCTGAAAGAAAGAGAATAATCTCCATTAAACAGGGTAAATTACGATCGAGCAGATTATTCGCAACATAGTATAAACGATGATATACTGTCGTTAGTATTTGAGTTAAATTTTAGGAGGCATATCAAATGGCTATTACACACGCAACTGACCAAAACTTCACTGCCGAAACTGGTTCGGGATTAGTATTGGCAGATTTCTGGGCTCCTTGGTGCGGCCCTTGTAAAATGATCGCTCCTGTATTAGAAGAACTTGATTCTGAAATGGGCGATAAAGTGAAAATTGTAAAACTCGATGTCGACGAAAATCAGGAAACAGCCGGCAAGTTTGGCGTAATGAGCATCCCAACTCTAATCGTTTTTAAAGACGGTGAAGTGGTTGATAAAGCGGTTGGATTCCAGCCCAAAGAAGCTCTTGCTGAATTACTTTCAAAGCATGCTTAATCTATAAAGAAAATCCCGGTGTCCCATGCGGACATCGGGATTTTTTTATCATGTGTGCTTAGCTGTTATGCTGCAGGTCCCCGAGCTGATATAATAAGTATGCAGCCTTTCTATGCAAACTAATCTTCATGGCCAGCTTGTAAATCAAGTTGTGACGAAGTTTTTTAATAAGGTAAATTTAATCTTTGCCCAAGGCTGTTTTTGCAACTGACAACATTGATAATTGGAAAACCACAAATTATATAAAAAAACCTTGCTAAAAGGCTTGTAATAGAAATTTTTAATCCGGGGAGGTGGAGAGCCATGAATGAAACGATAAAAAATAAGCTGATGCTGCTTCCTGCTCAGCCAGGCTGCTATTTAATGAAGGACAGGCAGGGAACCATTATCTATGTGGGGAAAGCTAAAATCCTCAAAAACCGGGTCAGATCCTATTTTACAGGCTCACATGACGGTAAAACACTGAGACTTGTTAATGAGATTGTAGACTTTGAGTACATTGTCACTTCTTCAGACATGGAAGCACTAATACTTGAGATGAATCTGATTAAGAAATATGATCCCAAATATAATGTAATGCTGAAGGACGATAAAAGCTACCCTTTTATTAAATTGACGGCAGAGCGCCATCCCCGTCTGATTACAACCAGAAAAGTAAAAAAGGACAGGGGAAAGTATTTCGGCCCTTATCCCAATGTGCAGGCTGCCAATGAAACAAAAAAGCTGCTTGACCGTATTTATCCCCTCCGCAAATGTTCAACTCTTCCGGACAGAGTTTGCCTTTATTATCACTTAGGCCAATGTCTTGCACCGTGTATAAAGGAAGTAAGTGAGGATCAATACAAGCTAATGACAGATGAAATTGCGAAATTTTTAAATGGCGGATACAAAGAGATTAAAAAAGACCTTACTGCAAAAATGACAGCTGCGGCTGAAGAACTTGACTTTGAAAGAGCAACTGAACTCAGGGATAAAATTGCCCATATAGATGCAACGATGGAAAAGCAAAAAATGACAATGACGGATTTTACCGACCGGGATGTATTTGGATATGCGGTTGATAAAGGGTGGATGTGTGTACAGGTCTTCTTCATCAGACAGGGCAAGCTCATCGAACGGGATGTATCTATGTTCCCGATTTATAATGAGCCGGAAGAAGAAATTTTAACGTTCCTCGGCCAGTTTTATACTAAAGCGAATCACTTTAAACCACGTGAAATATTGGCACCCGATTCTGTTGATTCAGTCATGGCAGAGCAGCTTCTAGACGTAAAAGTACTAAAGCCCCAGCGCGGGCAAAAAAAAGACCTGGTGAAGCTTGCATATAAGAATGCAAAAATTGCTCTTCAGGAGAAGTTCTCATTAATAGAGCGTGATGAAGAACGGACTATTAAAGCTGTGGAAAATCTGGGGGAACAGCTTGGAATTTATACTCCTCACCGGATTGAAGCATTTGATAATTCAAATATACAGGGAACAGACCCTGTTTCAGCCATGATTGTCTTTATTGATGGGAAACCGGAGAAAAGAGAGTACCGTAAATATAAAATAAAGTCCGTCAAAGGTCCTGATGATTATGAATCCATGAGAGAAGTAGTCCGGCGCAGATATACACGGGTGCTGAAAGAAGAACTGCCGCTTCCGGACTTAATCTTAATTGATGGAGGAAAGGGGCATGTTGAAGCCGTACGGGATGTTCTAGAAAATGAGCTTGGTCTGGATATTCCGATTTCAGGCCTGGTGAAGGATGAGAAGCACCGAACTTCACAGCTTTTATATGGTAACCCTTTACAAATTATTCCGCTCGCAAGGAACAGCCAGGAATTTTACCTGCTGCAGAGAATTCAGGATGAAGTGCATCGCTTTGCGATTACTTTTCATCGCCAGCTTCGCGGAAAAAGCGCCTTTCAGTCTATTTTGGATGAAATTCCAGGCATAGGCGAAAAGCGAAAAAAACAGCTGCTGAAGGCCTTTGGATCTGTAAAGAAAATGAAAGAGGCGTCAATTGAGGAGTTTAGAAAAATAGGTATACCCGCGAATGTAGCTGAAGAGTTAAAGCAGAGGCTTGAGGAACAAAATGGAAATACTAAGTCTTAAATGGATATAGACAGAAAAATTCAGACATGTTATACTAATTGAAACTTTATATCAATATCACTTTATAGCGATAAAGCACATGTCCTTTTAGTTTGAATAATAAAATCAAAACTATTGGACTTAATCGTTAAGTGAAGGTAGAGGTGCGAACTTCATCAGTAAAAGCTTGGAGAAGAATGAGCTTCCATGAAAAGCTTTGAAAGGGTATGTTTGCCGAAGTGGGGAAAATCTCATCATTTTTTCTGCTGGTTCTGCATTGAATAAATGCAGGATTGTCAGGACATTGCCGTCCTGGAGAGCTATCTCACTGTGTTTGCTCACTTATACATTTTGGCTGCACAGCAATGGGATAGTTTATCTATTCCATTGCTTTTTTTATTGCCAAAAAGGGCAGGTTACATTTTAGGCCATTGTCAAATACAGCAGAGTCAATTGTCATGCTTCACTTACATAGGACGGCAAATCAACAAATTACGAGTTCTTCAGAAAGAAGGGAAAGCTGTGGGTATCATTGTGCAGAAATTTGGAGGCACGTCCGTAGGGACTGTAGACAGAATTCAAAATGTCGCCAATCGGGTAATTGAAGAAAAAAAACGGGGAAACGATGTGGTTGTGGTAGTTTCAGCAATGGGCAAAACAACTGATCAGCTCGTTGGCATGGCAAGGGAGATCTCTCCCTCACCAGATAAACGGGAAATGGACATGCTGCTTACAACGGGTGAACAGGTAACCATCTCTTTATTAGCGATGGCATTAAATGCAAAAGGACATCCAGCCGTTTCTTTTACAGGATGGCAGGCAGGTATTAAGACAGAAGCCGTTCATGGCAATGCGAGAATAGTGAATATTGAACCAGAGATCATTCAGGGGGAATTAAACCAGGGGAAAATTGTAATTGTAGCAGGCTTCCAGGGGATGACTGAAAATGGTTCCATCACAACACTTGGCCGCGGCGGGTCTGATACAACAGCTGTTGCACTGGCGGCAGCACTTAAAGCTGATAAATGTGATATTTATACAGATGTTACCGGCGTGTTTACAACCGACCCCCGCTTTATAAAGAATGCCCGAAAGCTGCATTCTGTTTCCTATGATGAAATGCTTGAGCTGGCTAATTTGGGTGCTGGTGTACTTCATCCAAGAGCAGTTGAATTTGCTAAAAACTATGGCCTTCCGCTTGAAGTGCGTTCAAGCCTTGAGAAGGAAGCAGGAACAATCATTGAGGAGGAAGTAAAAATGGAACAAAATTTAGTCGTGCGCGGTGTAGCTTTTGAAGATGACATAACAAGGGTAACGATTATCGGTCTTCCGAACTCACTGACTGGGCTGTCTACTATTTTCTCGGCGCTTGCCAAAAATCACATTAATGTTGATATCATTATCCAGAGCATGACAGAAGCCCAGACAACTAACCTATCATTCTCAATTAAGAATGAAGATTTGACAGATACAGTGAAAGTTATGGAAAAGCACAGAGAACAATTAAATTATGAACGCATTGAGTGGGAATCCGGACTTGCCAAAGTTTCGATTGTCGGCTCAGGCATGATTTCCAACCCGGGTGTGGCTGCAGAAATGTTCGAAGTGCTTTCAGCGAACGAAATTCAGGTGAAAATGGTAAGCACGTCAGAAATTAAAGTGTCGGCGGTTGTGGAGAACGGCAGAATGATTGATGCGGTTGATGCTTTACATGAAGCATTCAACCTGACTGTTTCTGCAGTTAAGGCGTAATTCAGAAGATATGAACAATAAGCTATCATAACTTGATAGCTTATTGTTTGTACATATGAGGTGTTAATCAGCAGGGTCCTTTTTATCCCATTTCACCGTAATAAGAATTTTGCCGGTTTTCTTGCGGGGATGTTCGAATGCCTCACAAACAACTTCTTTTTGAAATTCAATCTGCTGGGCAATAAAACCAGCCTCAAGCTGAAATGTGCTGTTATTGTTTTTTTGCAGGCGGTCAGCAATCAGCGGGCTTGATAATATCATTTCAAGTTCATGTTTAGTTTCGTTTGCGATTAAAAGGCTGCCCCAGCCGGCATTTATAAAAAACTCGGCAATCTGTTCAGCTGTTTCCAGAGGATACATGCGTGCAAGCCTTTTGCCGGCCCAATATAAAATTTCCGGTGCTTCATTTCCTAAAAGGTCATGCAAAAGCACTTCCCGGATTAGTTCATAGCCAAATGCCGGTACTGACTGTATAGGATCTTCATTAGTGGATTTCGCAGATGCTAATTCGCTCAATAGTCTCCCCTCTTTCTATGTTTCTATTATATACAATATGCATGGGGAGTTAATATCAATTCGGGAAAAAATAGAACGATTTGCATAGAAATAATTACTATTTCAGTATACTGGAGAGCAGCATTTAGGTCATATAGAACCTCAGAGATTTATATGTTTTTCAGCTGCTTCTATTTTTTAAAAATTTTATTAATATGGAACATTTTATGTATCCGTTTTCTTGACGCTCTATTATCTTGGGAGTAAAATGGACATGTCACATAATTGTAAGAAAATGAATAACATTTTCGAGATGATGTCCTGAGCGGGGGCTCAGCATCGTTTTTTTAAAATCAGGGGGGGAAAGTTTATGGCAGGTAATCGTGAGTTTTTTAATCGCAGATTGCATTCATTACTTGGAGTAATACCGGTTGGATTGTTTTTGATGCAGCACCTTGTAGTGAACCATTTTGCAACAGGGGGAGAGGAATCTTTTAATAATGCGGCGCATTTTATGGAAAGTCTTCCATTTAGAATTTTCCTTGAAACGTTTGTAATCTATTTACCACTGCTGTTCCACGCAATCTATGGCCTTTATATTGCTTTTACTGCGAAAAACAACACAAGCAGATATGGATATTTCCGCAACTGGATGTTTATGCTTCAGCGTGTTTCAGGTGTCATTACGCTGGTATTTGTTGCATGGCATGTTTGGGAAACACGTGTGCAGGCTGCCTTTGGAGCAGAAGTTAACTTTCAGATGATGGAGAATATCCTGTCTAATCCATTTATGTTCTGGTTCTATATTATTGGAGTTATTTCTGCAATTTTCCACTTTGCTAATGGGCTTTGGTCATTCTTTGTCAGCTGGGGAATTACAGTATCTCCTCGTTCACAAGTTATTTCCACTTACGTAACAATCGGAATTTTCATTGCACTATCTATTGTTGGTGTACGTGCTTTGACAGCATTTATTTAATTGACTTGAGAGATTATTAGACTTGATCGGATAAAAAGGGAATTGGGCATTTGCCCGGCTCCGCATCATTGAAAGCGCAAAGCAAAATGCATCACTTATGGCAGATTAAACGATCGGCCAGCCATTGAAGTGCCGTCAAGCGGGTGCTTGCGCTTTTTTTACAAGTATTAAGGGAGTGAGTCACGATGGGTAAAGGAAAAGTTATAGTTGTCGGCGGCGGACTAGCCGGTTTGATGGCGACAATTAAAGTAGCAGAATCTGGGACTCCGGTTGAGTTGTTTTCTCTGGTACCGGTTAAACGTTCTCACTCTGTTTGTGCCCAGGGCGGCATCAACGGAGCGGTAAATACAAAAGGGGAAGGCGATTCTCCTTGGATTCATTTTGACGATACAATCTATGGCGGAGACTTCCTGGCAAACCAGCCGCCTGTAAAAGCAATGGCAGAGGCTGCACCTGGCATTATTCATTTATTTGACCGGATGGGTGTAATGTTTAACCGCACACCTGAAGGACTGCTCGACTTCCGCCGCTTTGGGGGAACGCAGCATCACCGTACTGCGTTTGCAGGTGCTACAACTGGACAGCAGCTGCTTTATGCAATGGACGAGCAGGTCCGCCGCCATGAAGTAGCTGGATTAGTGACAAAGTATGAGGGATGGGAATTCTTAGGGGTTGTTATTGATGATGACGGAGCTTGTAAAGGCGTCGTTGCCCAGAACCTGACTTCTATGGAAATTAAGTCTTTCGCCGCAGATGCCGTTATTATGGCTTCCGGCGGACCGGGAATTATTTTCGGAAAATCCACTAACTCTGTCATTAACACAGGCTCAGCGGCTTCCATCGTTTATCAGCAAGGTGCTTATTATGCAAATGGGGAATTTATTCAGATTCATCCAACAGCTATTCCTGGTGATGATAAACTTCGCCTTATGAGTGAATCTGCACGTGGTGAAGGCGGACGAGTATGGACATATAAGGATGGAAAACCATGGTACTTCCTTGAAGAGAAGTATCCTGCATATGGAAACCTGGTGCCTCGTGATATTGCAACCCGTGAAATTTTTGACGTGTGTGTTAATCAGAAGCTTGGTATAAATGGGGAGAACATGGTATACCTTGATCTTTCTCATAAAGACCCGAAAGAGCTTGATATTAAGCTTGGCGGAATCATCGAAATCTATGAGAAATTCCAGGGCGAAGACCCGCGTAAAGTTCCAATGAAAATCTTCCCTGCTGTCCATTATTCAATGGGCGGATTATGGGTTGACTATGATCAGATGACAAATATTCCTGGCTTGTTTGCAGCGGGTGAATGTGATTATTCACAGCACGGTGCTAACCGTCTTGGAGCCAACTCTCTTCTATCAGCGATTTATGGAGGTATGGTAGCAGGACCGAATGCGGTCAAGTATATCAGCGGCTTAGATAAGAGTGCTGAAGATCTGCCATCATCATTATTTGATCGCCATGTAAAACAGGAAGAAGAAAAATGGAATAATATCATGTCACTTGACGGCACAGAGAATGCATATGTCCTTCATAAAGAGCTTGGTGAGTGGATGACAGACAATGTAACGGTTGTCCGCCATAACGACAGGCTTTTGAAAACAGATGAGAAGATTGTTGAACTTATGGAGCGCTATAAAAACATTAATATTAATGATACTGCAAAGTGGAGCAATCAGGGTGCAAGCTTTACGCGCCAGCTGCAGAATATGCTTCAATTGGCACGTGTTATTACAATTGGTGCCTATAACCGTAATGAAAGCCGCGGTGCACACTATAAGCCGGACTTCCCTGAACGTAATGATGAGGAATTCATGAAAACAACAATGGCGAAGTTTGTTGATGCCAACTCTGCTCCTGCATTCCATTATGAAGACATTGATGTAAGCTTAATTCCACCGCGTAAGCGTGACTATTCCAAAAAGAAAGGGGAGAACTAAACCATGCAAGAAACAAAAACTAAAACAGTCCGTTTTGTAATCAGCCGCCAGGATACTCCTGATTCAGCCCCTTATCAGGAAGAGTTTGAAATTGAATATCGTCCGAACATGAACGTTATTTCAGCCCTTATGGAAATCCGCCGTAATCCGGTTAACGTGAAGGGTGAAGAAACGACTCCAATCGCGTGGGATATGAACTGCCTTGAAGAAGTATGCGGTGCTTGTTCTATGATTATTAACGGAAAGCCGCGCCAGTCATGTACAGCACTTGTAGATCAGCTCGAACAGCCGATCCGTCTTGAGCCGATGCGCACGTTCCCTGTAGTCCGTGACCTGCAGGTCGACAGAAGCCGTATGTTTGATTCCCTGAAAAAGGTTAAAGCATGGATTCCGATCGATGGCACGTATGATTTGGGACCGGGACCGCGTATGCCTGAGAGAAAGCGCCAATGGGCATATGAACTTTCAAAGTGTATGACATGCGGTGTTTGCCTGGAAGCATGTCCGAACGTTAACAGCAAATCTGACTTTATTGGACCAGCTCCTTTATCACAGGTTCGCTTGTTCAATGCTCATCCAACTGGTGAGATGAATAAAGCTGAACGTCTGGAGCAAATCATGGGTGATGGCGGACTTGCCAATTGTGGAAACTCTCAAAACTGCGTACAGTCCTGCCCGAAAGGAATTCCTTTAACAACATCCATTGCGGCACTAAACCGCGATACAACATTCCAGTCTTTCAAAAACTTCTTTGGAAGCGACCAAATCTAAACATGATAAAGCCCCTTTCCTTTTGGAGAGGGGTTTTTGGTCTATATCCATATACTTTGTTTCTTGCAAAAATGCAATCTTCGTGTGGTGTATACTCAAGGAAGCATAAGAAAAGAGTTATTATTTATATATGATCCAAGGTTTTCAAATAATTCAAAAAACATTATAATTAGTACAGCAGAGTGAATGCTCATTCATAGTTAATCGGGAGGAATCAGCATGAAAAAATTGAGCTATATAAACGATTTTAAAAAATGGGAGGAAGAATTCATTTTCTTTCATCCGGTAAAAGTCAGATTTTCTGAAACTGATATGTTCGGACATTTGAACAATACCGTTCCATTTACATATTATGAAGAAGCACGGATAGAATTCTTCAAAAGCAAGGGCTTGATGCAGGACTGGGTAAAGCCAAACAATGAAACCATACCAGTCGTAGCAGACCTTCAATGCGATTTTATCAGCCAGGTTTTCTTTGATGAAGAGATACAGATTTATGTAAAAGCTGCTTCAATAGGGAATTCCTCTGTTGATCTTCATTATATGGGCAAAAAATCAGATGGTTCAGTCTGCTTCACCGGCAGGGGGACGATGGTGCAGATATCAAAGGTGACAGGCAAGGGTGTGCCTTGGACAGAAAATGTGAAAGAAATGCTGAATAGCGGGGTTAAAGTACGAGCCTAGCGTCACATTGGCACATTTCCTGAAAATAACTTTCTCCTTTCACTAAATATAGTCACTTCGGCTGTTTTGCTGACATATGATATGGTGACTAAATATATACCCATCCCGCGGTTCATAGCTGGCGAAAGGCAAGGAGGGTTACAATACTTGAAGGAGAATGAATATACTCACAAGCCGTTACTCACCAAACGAGAAAGAGAAGTATTCGAATTGTTAGTACAAGATAAAACAACAAGGGAAATCGCTGGTGAATTGTTTATTAGTGAAAAAACGGTTCGAAACCACATTTCTAATGCCATGCAAAAGCTTGGTGTAAAGGGGCGATCACAAGCTGTTGTAGAGCTCCTTCGAATGGGAGAGCTAGAACTTTAATTTTAGACCGGCTATCCTTCTGGGAGGCCGGTTATCACATTTATACAGGGATCATTTCATTATTGGATTTATTTCTATCTTGAAATTTATACGGAAAAAGGTGAAAATAAATGCACAAGGGCAGAAACATCGTAAAAGCTTAAATGGGAGTGTTTATGAATGAAGCTGGAAGATCCTAAAACAAATGAAATTAATGATGTTGTAGCTGAAATTGAAAAAGACTTGAGATACATATCTGGAATTATCAAGCAAAAGGGAAGGGAAATTCTTAGTGATTTTACCATTACCCCTCCTCAGTTTGTGGCATTGCAATGGCTGTTTGAAGAAGGCGATATGACCATCGGAGAGCTGTCCAATAAAATGTATCTTGCGTGCAGCACGACAACAGATCTTGTTGACCGAATGGAGAAAAACAGCCTTGTAAAAAGAGTGAAGGATCCTAATGACCGAAGAGTAGTCCGGATTCACCTGCTTGATGAAGGAGAACGGATTATTGAAGAAGTGATTAAAAAACGCCAGGATTACTTAAAAGAGGTTCTTAAAGATTTTTCACATAATGAGGTCTTGTTCTTAAAAGACAACCTAATGAAATTACACCATGATATGCGCGGAGAATGAGGCGGTATTTTTGAAACAACCAATAGGAATAATTGACTCCGGAGTGGGAGGCTTAACGGTCGCAAAAGAAATCATGAGGCAGCTTCCAAATGAAGATATTGTATACGTCGGAGATACAGCACGCTGCCCGTACGGACCGCGGCCTGGGGAAGAGGTGAAATCCTTTACCTGGCAAATGACGGAGTACCTGCTTAAAAAGAACATTAAAATGCTGGTTATAGCATGTAATACAGCTACTGCTGTTGCTCTGGAGGAAATACGCAGGGAATTGCCGATACCGGTTATCGGTGTCATTTTTCCCGGCGCAAGAACAGCTATTAAAGTGACAAAAAATCATATAATTGGTGTCATTGGTACAGAGGGCACAGTCAAAAGCAAGGCATATGAAAATGCGCTGATTCAAATCAACAGCAGGTCTGCCGTGCATAGTCTGGCATGTCCAAAATTCGTTCCCCTTGTAGAGAGCGGGGAGTATGAAGGCTCAGTTGCCAAAAAAATAGTGGCTGAGACTCTTCAGCCTTTAAAAGGAAAAGGAATGGATACACTCATTCTTGGATGTACTCATTATCCTTTATTAGAACAGATTATTAAAAAAGTAATGGGTAAAGATGTAAAGGTGATCAGCTCCGGAGAGGAAACAGCAAGGGAAGCAAGTACCATTCTGCACCACTACGGCCTTCTTAAAGCTGTGAATGAGAGTCCTGAATATAAGTTCTGTACAACTGGCTCCACGGCCATTTTTTCTAAAATTGCTTCCAAGTGGCTGGGGTTCTCTGTTGATGCTGTAGAAAAAATTTCGCTTTAATAATAGCAGACACCTTCTGAACTTTTTCAGAAGGTGTTCTTTTAGATAGGCTGTTTGGTAAAGTTTATTGCTTTTTCATAAGCCAGTTTAATTTACTGAGTTGATTGTAGCGGAAGGTGCGAGACTACAGCGGGAGTAGCGGGACATGTGAGACCCCTCAGACGCGCAGCGTCGAGGTGACTCAACGCTTGCCCCGCGGAACGCTTGAGCCTCCCTACGCTGCAATCAACGGACAACATCGATATCGAAAAACAACAATCTCTACAAAAAGAGTCTTTAGATATAAGTGAAATTTGTACCCTTCTTTTAGATTACTTTTAAAAAAAGCTTTGGTATCATGGTACTGAAAGGCAAACTATACTTAATTGAGTTGGTGATCAATTTGCTGGCACAAGCCGAAAACTATTTAAAAAAATATTTTGGATATACTTCTTTCCGTCCCGGCCAACAGGAGATTATTCAGAATATCCTCTCACAGACCAATACTCTTGGCATTCTCCCAACTGGAGGCGGAAAGTCAATCTGCTTTCAAATCCCCGCTCTTGTACTCCCCGGAACGGCCATTGTGATTTCTCCCTTAATTTCCCTGATGAAGGATCAAGTAGATGCCCTCAGAACTGCAGGCATTCCGGCTGCTTATATTAACAGTACATTGTCGTCTGAAGAATATCAGCACATTTCAGCTGGAATACGCAATGGAAAATATAAGCTCGTGTATGTGGCTCCGGAACGGTTCGGGTCCATGGCCTTTTTGGAGTTGTTAAACAATATTTCAATAAATGCCATTATATTTGATGAAGCACATTGCATTTCGCAATGGGGGCATGACTTCCGGCCAAGTTATCGTTCCGTTGTTTCAGAGCTGGGCAATTTGAATCAGGAACCTGTGATCGCTGCTTTGACCGCAACAGCAACACAGAATGTCGCAGAAGATATTCGCAGGCTACTGAACATTAGCGAGGACAATACGTTTGTTACTGGTTTTGCAAGGGATAACCTATCCTTTCAAGTGCTGAAAGGTGTTAACAAAAGAGATTTCATACTGCAGACCCTAAATAAACATAAAAACGAAGCTGGAATTATTTATACTTCAAGCCGTAGAGAGACAGACCAGCTGTACCAGTTTTTAAAAGGCAGGAACTGCTCAGTTGCCAAATATCATGCAGGCTTAAAGGAAGAAGAACGAAAAAAAGCACAGGATGCCTTTGTCTTCGATGAATCAAATATTATGGTCGCAACAAATGCTTTTGGAATGGGGATTGATAAATCCAATGTCAGATATGTTATCCACTATAATCTTCCGCGGAATATTGAAGCTTATTATCAGGAAGCGGGAAGGGCGGGAAGAGATGGAGAGGATAGCATATGTTATTTGCTGTTTGCCCCTCAGGATATCCAGCTGCAGAAATTTTTGATAGAGGAAAGCAGTCTTGACCCACGTAAGATGGAGCAGGAATATAGTAAGTTAAAGGATATGATTAATTACTGCTATACTGAAAAATGTCTTCAATCCTATATCATTGATTACTTTGATGAGAATGCTGAAGCTATCCGCTGCGGCAAATGCAGCAGCTGCATGGATGAACGGACAAGCATTGATATTACTCAGGAAGCTTTAATGATTTTTTCGTGCATAAAACGGATGGGAGAAAGATTTGGTGTTTCAATGACAGCCCAGGTTTTGAAAGGCTCTGGCAATAAAAGAATCCGTGAACTTAATTTTAATAAACTATCAACATTTGGGCTGATGAAAAACCGCAAAGAAAAAGAGATTGCTGATATGATCAATTATTTGCTTGCTGAGGGTTATCTTGTATTAACAGATGGGAAATATCCGACAGTAAGGCTTTCAGAAAATGCCATACCTGTCTTAAAAGGACAGAAAAAACTGTCCATGAAAATTAGTAAGCCTGTACTGGTTCAGGAAGCAGATGAAAACATTGAACTTTTTGAGATGCTGAGAAGGCTCAGGAAAGAGATTGCAGATAAAGAAAATGTGCCTCCTTTTGTTGTGTTTGCTGATACCGCATTAAAAGAAATGTGCCGTTATTTTCCTGTGACTAGAGATATGATGTTGAATATAAAAGGTGTAGGACAAATGAAGTTTGATAAGTATGGGGAGTATTTTATTCAGGCAATCAAAGAATTTGCCGAAGAACATGATATTTCTCCCATGCCTTCAGCAGAGCCGCCATCAATGACAGAGGAATCACAGGATGACCGTCCAAGCTACCAGATTTCCTATGAATATTATATGGATGGGATGTCCATAAGAGAAATAGCCAAAAAACGAAACTTTTCACCCATAACGATTCAGGAGCATATCTTCCGGTCGGTCAAAGAAGGCAACGCAATTGACTGGTCTGATATTTTTAACGAAACGGAAGAAAAGCTTGTTTTGCAGGCAGCTGAGAAAGCTGGAAAAGACAAGCTTAAGCCAATTAAAGAAGAACTTCCGGATGAAATAGATTATTTTAAAATCAAAGCAGTCCTCGTAAAAGACGAACTACAGAAACAAAATTGACCATGAAGCTCCTTTTTGGGGCTTCTTTTTTATATGTTTCATAACTTGGTTTGAGCTGCTGAGCTGATCCTCGCTTTGTGCCTTTCGCTGCAATTAACGGACAGAATTCATAAACCAAAACAACAATTCTTTAGAAATGAGCCTTGAAAAATGAGTCTTTTTAAATGGCTGTATTGCAGGATTTTCTCGGTTTGTCCAAATTTGTCAAAAATCTATTCACACTTTTATCCCAAAAGACGGTCTAAATTACAGATAGGCTCGTATACATGTAGTACAAACTGTCTCAGGGGGGATTATGTATGTCTATAAATAAAAAAACGTCTATAGTGTCAGCTGTGCTGGTATCATCTGTATTATTATCAGGCTGCGGATTGTTCGGAAGCCAGGGGAAAGAAAAGGTCGATCCGCCAAAAGCAGTATCTTATACCGATGAAGGCGAAAGTGTTACTGAAGAAACAACCGGGAAAGAAACAGCTGAAAAAGAAGAGGGCGTAACGGCAAACCTTAAAACAGAGCTTTACTTGATAGATAAAAATGGGTATGTTGTTCCCCAGACAATCGATCTTCCGAAAACGAACTCAGTGGCTACACAGGCGTTAGAGTATCTGGTGGAAAACGGACCTGTTACTGAGTATCTTCCTAATGATTTCCGTGCAGTCCTTCCGGCTGATACAAAAGTCTCTGTAAATATTAAAGATAAAGTGGCAACCGTAGACTTTTCAAAAGAATTTAAAGAATATGCAGCTGAAGATGAAAAGAGGATTCTCCAATCAGTTACCTGGACACTTACACAATTTGATTCCATTGATAAAGTTAAGCTGACATTAAATGGACATGAATTAAAAGAGATGCCTGTGGATGGAACGCCTGTCAGCTCGGCGTTAACAAGAGCCAATGGAATTAACCTGGATACAAAGGAAGTAGTGGATATCACGAATACAAAACCGGTTACCGTTTATTATCTTGGCGGGGATGAAGAAAACTATTATTATGTGCCTGTTACGAAGCGTATCAGCAATAATTCGGACAACAAGGTTGAAGCGGTGGTTTCCGAATTGATAAAAGGGCCGAATTATGCATCCAATCTGGTGACAGATTTTCTTCCGGATGTAGAGCTGCTTGAAGCTCCAAAAGTTGAAGATGGAAAAGTTACTTTAAACTTCAATGAAAATGTTTTCAGCAGCTTAGAAGAGAAAATGATTTCCAAGCACTTGCTGAACGCACTTGTTCTTTCACTTACTGAACAAAAGGACATCAAAAGCGTAGCAGTTACAGTTGATGGAAAAGCAGAGATTGTTAGTGAAGATGGCGAAAAATTATCTGAGCCTGTAACACGCCCTGAAAATGTGAATACAGGAAGTTTTTAATATAGCAGATTTTGTTATACTATATAGTAGCAGGAATAAGAGGTTGGCATTTAATGCCGCCTCTTCTTTGTTGGTAAGATAGGCATAACTGGGCAAATGCCCAGGTTCAATATAAGCTAAAAAGGGGGAATCAGCTTATGCGCGCAGATGGACGTGAACCAAAGCAGCTTAGGCCAATACATATTGAAACTGATTATTTAAAGCATCCTGAGGGCTCTGTGCTCATTACAGTAGGAGATACAAAGGTGATTTGTACAGCAAGCATTGACGAAAGAGTCCCTCCTTTTATGAGGGGACAGGGGAAAGGCTGGATAACAGCAGAATATTCCATGCTTCCGAGGGCTACAGAACAGAGAAATATAAGGGAATCAGCAAAAGGAAAAATCACAGGACGAACGATGGAAATTCAGCGCCTGATCGGCCGTGCACTCCGCGCAGTAGTGGATCTTGATGCGCTTGGCGAAAGAACAGTATGGCTTGATTGCGACGTAATACAGGCTGATGGGGGAACAAGGACAGCTTCCATTACAGGAGCCTTTATTGCAATGGCACAGGCGATGGATAAGCTGAACAGCAGCAAAAAGCTTTCAAGCTATCCAATCAATGATTTCCTTGCGGCTACAAGTGTGGGAATTCTTGCTGACAAGCAGGCTGTAGTGGACTTGAATTATATTGAAGACTCTTCTGCTGAAGTGGATATGAATGTCGTCATGACTGGCAGCGGTGAGTTTGTAGAGCTTCAGGGAACTGGAGAAGAAGCTACTTTTTCATATGCACAGCTGCAGGTAATGCTTGGTGCTGCCCAGGAAGGGATATCAGAGCTTATCAGACATCAGAAGTCAGCACTTGGAGAGAGTATCTCGGAAAGCATTCAAAGCAAAAGAGAAAAGCTTACGGGGAGGGCATAGCATGCGGGAAGTCATAATCGCTACTAAAAACGCAGGCAAAGCGAGAGAATTTGAACGGATGTTCAAGCCTCTTGGATATGAAGTAAAAACGCTGCTGGATTTTCCGGATTTTAAGGATGTTGATGAGACAGGCAGCACGTTTGAAGAGAATGCTATACTTAAAGCGGAAGCTGTTTCCAGAGCTTTTGAAAGAATGGTTATTGCCGATGATTCAGGATTAATCATTGATGCGCTTGGAGGGAAGCCGGGCATCTATTCCGCTCGCTATGCTGGCGAGGAAAAAAATGATCAGAAAAATATGGACAAAGTTCTCGATGAGCTAGAAAGCATTCCGGATCATCAACGGCAGGCGCGGTTCTACTGTGCTCTTGCAATCGCTGCTCCCGGAAAACCGACTGAAACAGTTGCAGGAACTTGTGAAGGCCATATCTTAAGAGAAAAAAGAGGAACTTATGGATTTGGCTATGACCCTATTTTCTTTGCTGAAGAAAAAAACAAAGCAATGGCTGAATTAATGCCCGAGGAGAAAAGCCAGATCAGCCATAGAGCGAATGCTCTCCAAAAGCTGGAGGAGCTGCTCCCTTCTTTCGTGGCCGGAGCTGAAAACTCATGAAGGTTTTGATTGTCAGTGATAGTCATGGGTTAACCACCGAACTCAGCCAAATACGCGAAAAACATCCTGATATGGATATAATGATTCACTGCGGGGATTCGGAGCTTTCGTCTGATCATGAATCATTAAAAGGATACGCTGCTGTAAGAGGGAATTGTGATTTTGACGAAGCATTTCCTGAGGATAGATTAGAAGAGGCCGGAGGGTTCCGCTTTTTCGTCACACACGGTCATAAATATTTCGTTAAATCGACTTTGATGAACCTTTCATACAAGGCACGTGAAACAAATGCAGATATCGTATGTTTTGGCCATTCACATAGTCTTGGAGCTGAAATGGCTGACGGGATATTATTTATCAATCCTGGAAGCATAAGGCTTCCCAGAGGCAGACACGAAAAAACATATGTGATACTGGAAAAGCGGGGAAAAGATGTTACACTGGATGTGTATGACGTTTCAGATGGGAAGATTCCTGATCTGACAAGAAATTTTCACTGGTAAAAAGCTATTAATTTGAATATAATAAATGAGGGAAGCCTGTCTTCCCTCATTAAATAAAAAAATATTTACAAAGTGTTGACTTCTTATCATTTGTTTAATATAATAAATCTTGTCGTTGAGTTATTAAATCTCAATCAAGTAAATAATTTCAAAATGTCCCAGTAGCTCAGCTGGATAGAGCAACGGCCTTCTAAGCCGTCGGTCGGGAGTTCGAATCTCTCCTGGGACGCCATTTACACATCTGGAAACACTACATATCTTACCGAACTTTTACTCACCTTTTTGGTGGGTTTTTTTGTTTTTATCAAGTTTGTACGTCGGAAACCTCTTAGTGTGTTTTTAATAGCCTCTATAATCCTCATCAAATCTGTTATCTCCCTTATTAAAAATATAAAAATTTTTTGTCCCAAGGAATGTGAATATATCAACAATGTAAGCGTATACACAAAAACAGATTAATCAAAATTATCTAACAATTCGTTAAAAGGGTGTTGACGGCAGGTGAAAATGGGCGTAAGATAGTCCTCAATATAAGAAATTCACATCATCAATTAAACAAACTTCATCTTAGTGAAATCTATCTAGCTATGAAATTTCGAGTTTTTTTAACTGTAAAATTCAATGGTTTAAAGCGTTGTTGTGTTGAAGTTGAATCACAGAATAGGAAAAGCGTAGAAGAGGATAAGTAGTTTTATGACAGGCATTCACAGAGAGCCGGATCTGCTGAAACCCGGTAATGCCTTCATAAAATGAACTCACCTCTGAGCGCAGTCCTGAAAGATGACCGACTAGGGGCTGCCGGGTGTTCTTCACCCGTTATCAAAACGAACAGCATATTGCTGTTCATGAGTGCACGCATCATAAGCGTGAATCAGGGTGGTACCGTGGAACAGGTGATCAAAGCCTTTTCATCCCTTATACCTACAATCGTTGGGTTTCTTTAGGGGTGGAAGGGCTTTTTATATTGGAGTTTTAAAACAAGGGGAGGTTATCAACAAATGCTGCAGGAAGCTGCCTTAACAGAAACAAAAACGGAGACACATCCTGTCACCGGCGCTGATCTGTTATTAAAAGCCTTGGAGAAAGAAAATGTTGAAGTGATTTTTGGTTATCCTGGAGGAGCGGTCCTTCCGCTTTATGACAAACTGTATCATTCAAAGATTCTTCATGTGCTGCCGCGTCATGAACAGGGAGGAATTCATGCTGCTGAAGGGTATGCCAGGATATCTGGAAAGCCGGGTGTCGTGATTGCCACTTCGGGGCCGGGAGCCACTAATATTGTTACCGGTCTTGCAGACGCAATGATGGATTCACTGCCGCTGATTGTTTTTACAGGCCAGGTGGCAACGGGAGTCATTGGATCAGACGCCTTTCAGGAGGCTGATATCCTGGGGATAACCACTCCAATTACAAAATACAATTATCAGGTCCGCAGCATTGAAGATATCCCGAGAATCGTTAAAGAAGCTTTTTATATAGCTTCCACCGGCAGGCCGGGTCCAGTTCTTATCGATATTCCCAAGGATATCGCTGCAGGAATTACAGCTCAGCCTGAGGACGAAAAGGAAGTGAATCTGCCGGGATATCAGCCAACATTAAAACCAAATTACCTGCAAATAAGGAAATTAACTGAAGCAGTCAGCAGATCGAAGAAGCCCGTCATTTTGGCTGGTGCCGGTGTGCTTCATGGCAGAGCATCCAAAGAGTTAAAAGAGTATGCAGAGCAGCAGCAGATTCCTGTTATCCACACTCTTCTGGGCCTCGGCGGATTTCCTGCTAACCATCCATTATTCATCGGTATGGCAGGAATGCATGGCTGTTATGCGGCCAATATGGGACTTACGGAATGTGATTTGCTGATAAATATCGGAGCCCGGTTTGATGATAGACTAACAGGGAATTTACAGCATTTCGCACCACATGCAACAGTCGCCCATATTGATATTGACCCAGCAGAAATCGGCAAAAATGTTCCTACGTCCATTCCAATCGTTGCAGATGCAAAAGAAGCACTTGAAGAGCTGATTCTGCAGGTTGGAAAACCTCCGGCCCATAAAGAATGGATGGAAACCATCCAAAGGTGGCAGGAGGAATATCCATATTACTATGATAAAGAATCAGAACTGCTGAAACCCCAGAAGGTCATGGAAATGCTTCATTCAAAAACGGAAGGGAATGCCATCGTCGTAACAGATGTAGGACAGCATCAAATGTGGGCAGCCCAATACTATCGCTTTAATAATGCTGACAGATGGGTGACTTCAGGAGGGCTTGGGACAATGGGATTTGGTTTTCCGGCAAGCATTGGAGCGCAGCTGGCTGACCCGGAAGCATGCGTCCTCGCCATTTGCGGTGACGGAGGATTCCAAATGTCAACACAGGAGCTTGCTATTATCCAGGAACTGAATCTGCCGGTAAAAATCATAATATTCAATAATATGGCCCTTGGCATGGTCCGGCAATGGCAGGAGATCTTTTATGAATCACGTTTCTCACACAGCAAAATCCCTGTACAGCCATCTTTCGTAAAATTGGCAGAAGCTTACGGGATAAAAGGATATGTCGTTCAATCTGAAGGTGAAGCTGAAGAGGTGCTGGATGAAGTGCTTCATAACCGTGAACCGGTGCTAATCGATTTCAGGGTTGATTCGGATGAAAATGTGTATCCGATGATTGCACCAGGAAAAGGACTTCATGAAATGGCAGGTGTAAAACCATGAAACGAATCATATGCCTGACTGTGATGAATCGGCCAGGTGTTCTAAACAGAATTACTAATCTATTTTCCAAAAGAAACTTTAATATTGAGAGCATTTCAGTTGGCTTGTCAGAACATGAAGGGATGTCGCGCATCACTTGTGTGGTCCATGTTGAAGACTCCGGTGCCAGTGAGCAAATTACAAAACAACTGAACAAGCAAATCGATGTAATAAAGGTCACTGATATCACGGATCAGTCGATTGTCGCAAGAGAGCTTGCCCTTATTAAAGTTCAGGCAGTCCCATATACAAGAAATGAAATTTACTCTTTAATTGAACCTTTCAGAGCTTCTGTTATAGATGTCAGCAAGGATAGCATGACTGTTCAGATTACAGGTGAATCTGATAAAGTAGAAGCTTTCATTGATCTCATTAAACCATATGGCATCAAAGAGCTAGCCCGGACGGGAACAACAGCATTCCCTAGAGGAACACAGCGTCCATCCCAGCAGTCCAAATCATATTCTATAGTTTAATTTCGCTAAAAATAAAAACTTTAATCGGAGAGGGAGATAAAACATGGCAAAAATGTACTATAACGGAGATTCAAATGCAGCATACTTAAACGGAAAGAAAGTAGCGGTTATCGGTTATGGATCACAGGGACATGCGCATGCGTTAAACATGAGGGACAGCGGAGTTGAGGTTGTAATCGGTCTTAGAAAAGGGAAGTCTTGGGAAAAGGCAGTGGAAGACGGCTTCCAGGTATATTCTGTAGCTGAGGCAGCTGCACAGTCTGATGTAGTGATGATCTTATTGCCGGATGAACTCCAGCCAAAAGTATACAAGGAAGAAATTGAACCAAATCTATCAAACCAGGCATTGATGTTTGCACATGGATTTAATATTCATTTTAACCAGATTGTGCCTCCAAAAGAGTGTGATGTGCTACTTGTAGCTCCTAAAGGACCAGGGCATTTGGTCAGAAGAACATATGAACAGGATGCAGGTGTTCCGGCACTGTTTGCAGTCCATCAGGACGTAACGGGGGAAGCGAAGGAACTGGCCCTTGCTTATGCGAAAGCCATTGGATCTCTTCGAGCCGGTGCATTGGAAACAACGTTCAAAGAAGAAACCGAGACAGATCTGTTTGGAGAACAGGCAGTGTTGTGCGGCGGGCTGACTTCTTTGGTGAAAGCAGGATTTGAAACTCTTACGGAAGCTGGCTATCAGCCGGAACTGGCATACTTTGAATGTCTGCATGAGCTGAAGCTCATCGTTGACCTTATGTATGAAGGCGGTCTGGAAGGAATGCGTTATTCAATCTCAGATACTGCTCAATGGGGAGACTTTGTCAGCGGACCACGGGTAGTTGATGCAAGAGTGAAAGAGGAAATGAAGGCAGTATTGAAAGACATTCAGGAAGGCAATTTTGCAAAAGGATGGATTTTGGAGAACCAGGCAAATCGCCCGGTATTCAATGCGGTGAATCAAAGAGAAAATGAGCATCCGATCGAGCAGGTTGGAAGGGAACTTCGCAAAATGATGCCTTTTGTTAATAGCAGCAAGAAAAAGGAAGTGGTTGTAAGTGCCAACAATTAAGATATTCGATACTACATTAAGAGATGGCGAACAATCGGCCGGTGTAAATCTTAATTTTTCTGAAAAATTAGAGATTGCAAGACAGCTGGAGCGTTTGAACGTTGATATTATTGAGGCGGGTTTTCCTGCAGCTTCGAAAGGGGATTTTGCATCAGTACAGAATATTGCCCAGACGATTAAAAATTGCTCGGTCACAGGATTGGCAAGAGCAGTTATCTCTGATATAGACGCTGCATGGGGAGCGCTAAAGGACGGAGCTGAGCCGAGGATACATACATTCCTGGCAACCTCTCCGATTCACAGGCAATATAAGCTGAAGAAAACGAAAGAAGAAGTGGTTGAAACAGCAGTGGAAACAGTTAAGTATGCTGCTTCAAAATTCCCAATCGTCCAATGGTCTGCAGAGGATGCTACCCGGACAGAATTACCATTTCTTGCAGAGATTATTGAGAAGGTCATCCAAGCTGGTGCGAGAATTATCAACATACCGGATACAGTCGGTTACACAACCCCACAGGAGTATGGCGAAATTTTTCAGTACTTAAGAAATCATGTTCCTTCTATTGATAAGGTAGCCCTGTCAGCTCATTGCCATGATGACTTGGGAATGGCAATAGCAAATTCGCTTTCAGCTATAGAAAATGGAGCAACACAGATTGAGGGCACAATTAATGGAATTGGTGAAAGAGCCGGGAATGCGGCGCTTGAGGAGCTTGCAGTAGCTCTACACATCCGGAATGAACATTATCAGGCTTCGACACGTCTGAATCTTCAGGAAATAAGCAGAACGAGCAGTCTGATCTCAAAGCTGACAGGTATGGTGGTGCCAGCCAATAAAGCGATTGTCGGCAGGAATGCTTTTGCACATGAATCAGGCATTCATCAGGACGGAGTATTGAAAGAAAAAACAACGTATGAAATCATTTCCCCTGATCTAGTCGGATTCCAATCCAACTCCATGGTATTGGGAAAACATTCCGGGCGCCATGCCTTTAAGAACCGGCTTAAGGAACTGGGTCTGGAAGTTGCAGATGAAGAAGCGAATCGGCTGTTCACAGTTTTTAAAGATTTAGCCGACCGCAAAAAAGAAATGACAGACGAGGACCTTGCAGCGATCGTTCTTGAAGAGAAGCTCTCAAGGGAGCAGCGGTTCTATGATTTAATCGGAATCCAAATTCAATATGGAACAAATTCTGTTCCGACAGCAACAGTTACTCTTTCAGGATCAAACAACGAAGTGATCCAGGAAGCAGGTACCGGAGCAGGAAGCATCGAAGCGCTGTATAACACATTGGAAAAATGTTTAAATGGAACAGCTAATCTGCTTGATTACCGTATACAATCCGTAGGTGCAGGAAGAGATGCTTTAGCGCAGGTTTATGTGAAACTGAATTATGACGGAATGGAAAGCAGCGGGCGCGGTTTGGCCCAGGATGTACTCGAAGCATCCTCGAAAGCTTACTTGAACGCAGTTAATAGAGTGATATATATGAAAGAAAAAGTACAGGCGCAGACGGTAGAGGCGAATTGATCGTCCTCTGAACAGGGAATGCGCTGCAGAAAAACTGAAAACTAAAATTCTAAAATCATAAACAAATAATCAGACGGAGGGATTAAAATGAAAAAACGTATCGCAGTACTTCCAGGAGATGGGATCGGCAAAGAAGTGGTAAAGGGTGCAATTGAAGTCCTGCAGGCTGTTGGTGAACGGTTCGGACATCAATTCCAATTTTCATATGGCAACATCGGCGGTTCAGCTATTGATGCCACTGGAACTCCGCTGCCTAATGAAACACTCGCGCTTTGCAAAGAAAGCGATGCGGTCATGCTGGGTGCAGTTGGCGGTCCTAAATGGGACCGGCAGCCTCCCCACCTTCGTCCGGAAAAGGGTCTCTTAGGGATCCGCAAGGAATTAAACCTATATGCTAATTTGCGGCCAACTCAATATTATCCAAGCCTTTCCGATACTTCTCCGTTAAAAAATGAAGTAATTGAAGGCGTGGATATGCTGATGGTCAGAGAATTAACCGGCGGGCTTTATTTTGGAAAGCCAAGCGAAAGGACACAGCAAAACGGAAAAGACGCTGTAGTGGACACTTTGTACTATCAAAAAGAAGAAATGCGCCGTGTCATTAAACTGGCGTTTGAACTTGCCTCAAAACGGCGTGCAAAAGTGACTTCCGTTGATAAGGCAAATGTCCTGGAATCAAGCCGAATGTGGAGAGAAGTTGCAGAGGACATCGCAAAGGAATACCCGGATGTCGTTCTTGAGCATATGCTTGTTGATAACGCGGCTATGCAAATGATTAAAAACCCGAAAAGGTTTGATGTTGTCGTAACAGAGAATATGTTCGGTGACATTCTTAGCGATGAAGCCTCTGTATTGACCGGTTCTTTAGGGATGCTTCCTTCTGCCAGCATTTCGGAGAATGGGCCATACTTATACGAGCCAATTCATGGGTCAGCACCAGATATTCAAGGGATGAATGCGGCTAATCCAATTGCCATGATTTTATCAGCAGCCATGATGCTCCGTTTATCTTTCGGAATGGAAGAGGAAGCGGAAGCGGTTGAAAATGCAGTTAACCAAGTGCTTGAAGCCGGCTATCGTACGAAAGATATTGTTTCATTTGGAAAGAAGGTTGTCACTACTTCAGAAATGATTGAAGAGGTGAAGGCTACCCTTTTGGATAACGAAGCAATTCTAAATATTATGGGGGCTTATGCATAAAAGCTGTGAGAGACTCTGGACACTAGTTCAGCTGATTTAAAAAACTGGGACACGGCCAACCTCGGCCGTGTTTCTTTTAAAAAGGGAGTGCAGCAGGAATGGGAAAATCAATAATAGATAAGATTTGGGAAAAGCATGTAGTCCATAGGGAAGAAGGGAAGCCGGATCTTATGTACATAGACCTCCACTTAGTGCATGAAGTAACTTCCCCTCAGGCATTTTCCGGCTTAAGAATGAAAAACAGGAAAGTGAGAAGGCCTGATAAAACATTTGCCACAGTTGATCACAATATACCAACTGATAACAGGACAGTTATCAGCGATCCTGTCGCCTTAAACCAAATGACCACCTTGGAAAAAAACTGCCATGAATTCGACATCCCACTTGCTGGACTGGATAGTCCTGAACAAGGGATTGTCCATGTCATAGGGCCGGAGCTGGGGCTTACTCAGCCAGGCATGACGATTGTTTGCGGGGACAGCCATACATCCACCCATGGAGCTTTTGGATCAATCGCCTTCGGAATTGGAACAAGTGAAGTTGAGCATGTCCTGGCTACCCAAACTTTATGGCAGAGCAAACCAAAAACATTAAAACTGGAGATAAACGGCGAGCTGAAAAAAGGTGTTACGGCTAAAGATGTCATCCTTTATATTATTGCCAGGAATGGAATTGGTTTTGGTACTGGCCATATTATTGAATATTGCGGGGAGACAATTGCAAACATGTCAATGGAAGAAAGAATGACGATTTGCAATATGTCCATTGAGGGAGGAGCAAGAGCGGGTCTGGTTAATCCTGATGAGACGACATTTGCGTATCTTCAAGATCGAAAGTATGCACCAAAAGGAGCAGATTTTGCGCATGCAGTCGAGAAGTGGAAGGAGCTAGTATCCGATCCTGATGCACAATATGATAAAACGATTCAAATTGATGCCGCTGATATTGCACCAATGGTCAGCTGGGGCACGAATCCATCTATGACTTCCAAGGTGAATGATCAAATTCCAAAACTTGAGGAATGCAAAAACGAGCTTGAAAAGAAATCATTATCAAGAGCGTTAGAATATATGGCATTGCAGGAAGGTCAAAGAATTGAAGACATTCAAATACAGCATGTTTTTATAGGATCCTGCACAAATTCGCGGCTGGAAGACCTAAAACAGGCCGCTGAAATTATAAGAGGGAAAAAGGTTCATCCTCAAGTCCGTGCACTTGTCGTTCCAGGATCACAGCAGGTCAAGAAGCAGGCAGAGGCAGAGGGACTGGACCTTATCTTTCAGCAGGCTGGATTTGAATGGAGAGAATCAGGCTGCAGCATGTGCTTGAGCATGAATAATGATATTGTGCCAAACGGCGAGCATTGTGCGTCAACCTCAAACCGTAATTTTGAAGGACGTCAGGGTTCAGGGGCAAGAACGCATCTTGTCAGCCCGTTAATGGCTGCCGCAGCAGCTTTATACGGACACTTTGTGGACGTAGGTGCTTTGCTGAGTAAAGAAACTGTCCATTAAGAAGGAGGAGAACAAAATGAGCGGATTTAAAACACTTCAGGGAAAAGCTGCTGCAATGGATAGAGCCAATGTGGATACTGATCAGATTATCCCGAAGCAATTTCTAAAAAGAATTGAGAAAACGGGGTTTGGGCAATATCTTTTTTATGATTGGAGATATACTAAAGAAGGACAGCCTAACCCGGAGTTTGAATTGAATAAGCCGGAGAATCAAGATGCTTCCATCCTCATTGCAAATGAAAATTTTGGATGCGGATCTTCCAGGGAGCACGCGCCATGGGCTTTAGGGGATTATGGTTTCAAGGTAATCATTGCACCTTCATTTGCCGATATTTTTCATCAAAATTGCTTAAAAAATGGACTTTTGCCAATCACTCTGCCGGCTGAAACAGTCGATTATTTGCTCGGACGTGCCAAAAATCAGCCATATGATCTGAAGATTGATTTGCAAAATGAAGTCATTGAAGATGACTATAATTTTTCAGCATCATTTACAATTAATGAATACTGGAAAAAAATGCTTATTAACGGATGGGATGAAGTAGAGATCACTCTTCAATTGGAAAGCAGCATTTCAAGTTACGAAGAAAAACAGAATACGGTACAGTAGGTACCTATAAAAGATTCATGGCATGAAACCATGAATCTTTTTGTTTTTGTGCTATTTCATGCTACACTAACTTCAAAAATACAAGTTGAGGCGATTTTAGCATGGGAAAGCGGGATCAGAAAAAACAAAAAAATAAAATCATTCTATTTCCCGGCCTTGAGAAACGGTTGCTGGAAAAGGGGCTTGAGTCCTTTCAGCAGAAAAGGTATAAGGAATCAATCCGGTTCTTTGAAGAAGCACTGGAGATGGAGCCTGAGAATACGGATGTCCATATTGGGCTCGTTCTGGCATATTTTGAAGCCGGAGCTCTGGAAAAGGCAAAAGAACTGGCAAATAAAATGCTTCAGACAGGCATGGGGGATTACATACAAGTAATGGATCTTTATTTAATGATCCTTGTGCAGCTGCACCAATACAATGAGATTGCAGCAACAATTGAGGTTTTGCTTGAAGAAAGGGAGATTCCAAAGGAGAAATTTGAGCATTTTAGCAGAATGCTTGAGTTTAGCAGAAAGATGGCTGCTTCACCTTCTGAAACCGAGATCGAAGTACCCGATCTGGATGAATTCAGCAGCAGGAAGCTCAATCTGTTTTCCTACCAGGACCAGCATGAACAAATGCAGATTGCTGCACAGCTGGCAGAACATAACATCAGGCCCTATGCAGAAGATATTAAAGCCTATTTGGAAGCGAAGGAAGGAAATCCATTTTTTAAAACGATACTGTTAAATGTCCTTTCTGAGCATGGGTATGAAAAATATGTAAAGATCCGTAAGTTTGATAAAAGCATTCAGGTGAATCCTGCCGAACTGCCCCCGGTACATCAGCAGCCTATGCTATTAAAAATAGTCAATAAACTGGAGATTCAGCTTGAGCAGGAAGATCCGGTGCTATTTGAAAATACAAAGAGCATTGCAGAAAGGCACTTTTTCCTGCTATATCCGCTTGAAGTTCCCCCGGAAAATGCTGCGTCCTGGGCAGCGGCATACCATATGCTCTCAAATGAGTATCATGGCTTAAACAGTTCGCTAAGAAAGATTGCTGATATATATGATGCTCCTGAACAAGAAATAGCAGAGGCTCTTGGCTTTATAAGAAAGATAGAAGAAATTTCTTATCCCAATATTTAGCCTTCAATGTTGAAAGACGGAGAGTGTATGTTATAATATAATGGTTGTATTATGTGTATATATACATTGTTATTAAATGAATATGGCTTGAAAACAAGAGATATTCATAACATTCTGTCATGAATGAAATGATAATAGATTTTTGGAGGGAAAGATTGTATGTCTGCTAAATTTGAAAAGTTAGAAGGGAACCGCGGGGTTCTTACAATTGAAGTAGATGCAGAGAAAGTAACTGAAGGTTTGGACGCTGCATTCAAAAAAGTAGTAAAGCAAGTAAATGTACCTGGGTTCCGTAAAGGGAAAATGCCTCGCGGAATGTTTGAAAAGCGTTTCGGAGTAGAATCTTTATACCAGGATGCAGTGGATTATCTTCTTCCTGAAGCTTATGCTAATGCAATCGATGAGACTGGCATTGAGCCTGTGGATCGCCCTGAAATCGATGTTGAACAGATTGAAAAAGGAAAAAGCCTTATTTTCAAAGCTACAGTTACTGTTAAGCCTGAAGTAAAGCTTGGCGAATACAAAGCTCTTGAAGTAAAGCCACTTGAAACAGAAGTAACAGAAGAAGATGTGAACAAAGAGCTTGCTTCACTTCAGGAAAGACAAGCTGAACTTGCCGTTAAAGAAGATGGAAAAGCTGAAAATGGCGACACAGTTGTTATGGACTTTGAAGGATTCGTTGATGGCGAAGCGTTCGAAGGCGGAAAAGCTGAAAACTATTCTTTAGAACTTGGTTCAGGACAATTCATCCCTGGATTTGAAGAGCAGCTGATTGGTGCTGCTGCCGGAGAATCTAAGGATGTTGAAGTTTCTTTCCCTGAGGAATACCATGCTGCTGAGCTTGCTGGCAAGCCTGCAACTTTCAAAGTAACTGTACATGAAATCAAAACAAAACAGCTTCCTGAGCTGGATGATGAGTTTGCTAAAGATGCTGACGAAGAAGTGGAAACTTTGGATGCACTAAAAGAAAAAATTAAAACTCGCTTAGAAGAAAGCAAGAAGCATGAAGCTGAGCACCATGTCCGCGACACTGTTGTTGAAGCAGCAGCTGCTAATGCAGAAATGGAAATCCCGGCTGCAATGGTTGAAACTGAAGTTAACCGCATGATGCAGGAGTTCGAACAGCGTCTGCAAATGCAAGGTATGAACCTTGAACTATACTTCCAGTTCTCCGGACAGGATGAAGCGGCCCTTCGCGAGCAAATGAAAGAGGAAGCTGAAAAGCGCGTCCGCGTTAATTTGACTCTTGAAGCAATCGCAAAAGCTGAAAACATCGAAGTAAGCGATGAAGAAGTTACAGAAGAACTTAACAAAATGGCAGAAATGTACAACATGTCTGCTGACCAGATCACACAAGCTCTTGGAAGCCTTGAAGGCCTAAAAGCAGATCTTCAAATTAAAAAAGCAGTAGATTTCCTTGTGGAAAACAGCAAAACTGTTGCATAATAGAAGTAGTAGTAAACAAGGCGCGAGTTTATCGTGCCTTGTTTTATACCATCAAGACCATACATAATGAAAATCTCCCTTGTATCTTTTGCCTGGTGAAAAAGTTTTACTGCATAATGGACATGGACAGGAATACAAATACATATAAATAGATAATTTAATAATCGGTCCAGGGGACCGACTTAATTTAGCCATTTTTGGTTAAGCTTATGAAAGTACATATACAATTCAGCCTGTTTTTCTTTGCGGAAATTTATTACATGCTGCTCCATACATAATTGAAATGTTTTAAGAGTTATCATTTCCTGTCCACTGTAAAAATGTGTTACAATGCAATACATAACTGCTGAAGGTTTTGATTTTTACGAAAGTGTAAATGATTAAAGCGGCCTGTGCGCACGTGCAATGACATAGTGCCCGCCTTAATTCACAACCTTTCTATGGCTGAATAAAGAACTATTTGCATGTGATTCCGCAAGCTTAATATATCGTTTTGAAGTTTTTTCAAGGGGTGAAGGATTTGTTTAAATTTAATGACGAAAAAGGGCAATTGAAGTGTTCTTTCTGTGGCAAGACACAGGATCAGGTCCGTAAACTTGTTGCTGGACCTGGAGTATATATATGTGATGAGTGTATTGAGCTTTGCACTGAAATTGTGGAAGAAGAACTTGGTACAGAAGAAGAAGTGGAGTTTAAAGATGTGCCAAAGCCGGCTGAAATCCGAGATATTCTGGATGAGTACGTAATTGGCCAGGAGCAGGCAAAGAAATCGCTGTCAGTTGCGGTATACAATCATTATAAGCGCATCAATTCCAATAGCAAGATTGATGAAGTAGAACTATCAAAAAGTAATATTGCCATGATCGGTCCGACAGGAAGCGGTAAAACCTTACTGGCGCAGACATTGGCCCGTATTCTTAATGTTCCATTTGCAATTGCAGACGCAACATCATTGACTGAAGCAGGATATGTCGGAGAAGATGTGGAAAATATCCTCCTAAAGCTTATTCAGGCAGCAGATTATGATGTGGAAAAGGCAGAAAAAGGAATCATTTATATTGATGAGATTGATAAAGTTGCGCGTAAGTCGGAAAATCCGTCCATCACTCGTGATGTATCAGGTGAAGGTGTACAGCAGGCACTGTTGAAAATTCTTGAAGGAACAGTTGCAAGTGTACCGCCACAAGGCGGCCGCAAACATCCTCATCAGGAATTTATCCAAATAGACACGACTAATATCCTATTTATTTGCGGCGGTGCCTTCGATGGCATTGAGCAAATTATTAAACGCCGTCTGGGCCAAAAGGTAATTGGCTTTGGTTCCGACCAGAACCAAAAAGAAATCGAACCAAAGGATCTTCTTGCAAAAGTACTTCCTGAAGACTTGCTGAAATTTGGCTTAATCCCTGAATTTATTGGACGTCTTCCAGTTATTGCAAGCCTTTCCCAGCTTGATGAAGCGGCGTTAATTGAGATTTTAACCAAACCTAAAAATGCTCTTGTCAAACAATACCAGAAAATGCTTGAACTCGATGATGTTGAGCTTGAGTTCGAAGAAGGCGCACTTGAGGAAATTGCTAAAAAAGCAATTGAAAGAAAAACTGGTGCCCGCGGACTGCGCTCTATTATTGAAGGAATTATGCTGGATGTAATGTTTGATCTTCCTTCTCGCGAAGATATTAAAAAGTGCATTATTACGAAAGAAACGGTTATAGATAACGGTTCTCCTAAGCTTGTACTGGAGGACGGAACAGTTGTAGAAGAAGAGCGCAAGACTTCGGCGTAAGTGAAAAATGGCCAGTCCCCAGGGGGCATGGCCATTTTTTTGCGCCTTTCGGCCCCTATTACTTGCCTTACTTTTAAATGAATTCCTTGTTTATTCCAACTCACTCAGGGAGATACTAGCATTATTAAGGAGAACAATTAATGCAGGAGGGAACACAATGAGTTGGACGGGGATCGCTTTATTTATCCAATTATTTTTTGGAATTGTCATTGGGCTTTACTTTTGGAATTTGCTTAAGAGCCAGCGGACACAAAAAGTTTCTATTGACCGTGAATCAAGGAAGGAAATGGATGTATTAAAAAAGATGCGTTCTATTTCTTTAACTGAACCTTTATCAGAAAAAGTTCGTCCATCCAGCTTTGCGGACATTGTGGGGCAGGAAGACGGAATTAAGTCTCTGAAAGCAGCATTGTGCGGACCCAATCCTCAGCATGTTATTATTTATGGTCCACCGGGCGTCGGAAAAACGGCAGCAGCCAGATTGGTTCTGGAAGAAGCCAAGAAAAATGCAAAATCACCTTTTAAGGCAGCTTCTGTCTTTGTCGAACTGGATGCCACTACGGCGAGGTTTGATGAGAGGGGTATTGCCGATCCTTTGATAGGTTCTGTGCATGATCCTATCTATCAGGGAGCAGGGGCAATGGGACAGGCAGGAATTCCGCAGCCTAAACAGGGGGCTGTTACAAATGCACATGGAGGCGTGCTTTTTATTGATGAAATCGGTGAGCTTCATCCCATTCAGATGAATAAGCTTCTGAAAGTGCTTGAAGACAGGAAAGTATTTTTGGAGAGCGCTTATTATAATGAAGAAAACACTCAAATACCAACCCATATTCATGATATTTTTAAAAATGGTCTGCCGGCTGACTTCCGCCTGATCGGAGCAACTACCAGAACTCCTAATGAAATTCCTCCTGCCATTCGTTCCAGGTGCATGGAGGTATTTTTCAGGGAGTTATCGGAAGAAGAAATAATAGCTGTAGCTGGAAAGGCTGCGGAAAAGGTCAATCTTACTATTAGTGAGAATGGGCTTGGCATACTTGCTAATTATGCGAGAAATGGGCGCGAAGCGGTCAATATGATTCAAATCTCTGCTGGTTTAGCCATCACTGAGGACCGTGATTACATAAAGGATGAAGATATTGAGTGGGTCGTCCAATCGAGTCAGCTTTCACCGAGAATGGAGAGGAAAATCAATTCCCATGCTGCTGTAGGCCTTGTTAACGGGCTTGCGGTATACGGGCCTAACACAGGTGCCTTGCTTGATATCGAAGTGACTGTGATTCCTGCAAAAGAGAAGGGCAGCATTAATATAACAGGCATAGTGGAAGAAGAGAGCATCGGCGGACAAGGAAAGTCAATTCGAAGGAAAAGTATGGCAAGGGGTTCCATTGAGAATGTTATAACAGTTCTGAGATCAATGGGCGTCCCGGCTGACGAATATGATATTCATGTCAACTTCCCTGGCGGAGTTCCAATTGACGGTCCTTCTGCAGGCATTGCCATGGCGACAGGAATTTACTCTGCCATTTATAAACGGCCAGTTGACAATACTGTAGCTATGACAGGGGAAATCAGCATTCATGGGTATGTAAAGCCAATTGGAGGCGTATATCCAAAGGTAAAGGCCGCCAAAAAGGCTGGAGCAAAGACAGTGATTATCCCAAAAGAAAATATGCAATCCATCTTAAAGGAGATAACAGGAATCAAGATTATCCCTGTATCTCATTTGAATGAAGTATTTGAGGCAGCGCTGCAAAAAGAGTATCTCAAAGAGCAGGCTATAACTGCGTCAATCGAATTACAGAAAAAAGAAAGCATATGATGTGTGGCCCGGTTTGCAGTCTCTGGAAACCTGCTGTATAAACGCCTCCCGCTAATCGCGGTCAGAAACTTCGGTTTGCAGTTTAGGCTACAAACCGAAGTTTTATTTGCGTAAAGAAGGATAAAGTGTAATTATAAATGAATATCATTGAAAGACGGCTTTCGGCTGTTTCTCTTTAATAGACACTGCTATTTAAATACGATAGAATTGTACAAAGAAATTATTAGCAATAATGGGGCTAAAAAGATGCATTTTGGAGGTGCAATGGAATGGCGAAAAAGAAAGAAATCATCGTCCCCCTCCTGCCGCTTCGGGGCTTGCTTGTATATCCGACCATGGTTCTGCACTTGGATGTAGGCCGTGAGAAATCGGTTCAGGCTCTGGAAAAAGCAATGGTAGATGACCATTTAATATTCTTAACAACACAAAAGGATATATCTATAGATGAACCATCAGAAGATGATCTATATGGAATGGGCACGCTAACACGTGTCAAGCAGATGCTCAAGCTTCCAAACGGTACGATCCGTGTTCTTGTTGAAGGGCTAAAGAGAGCGGAAATCATTGATTTTCAGGACGAAACTGAACATTATTCTGTTAGTGTGAAGGCTTTTGATGATCCTGAGACAAAGGACGTTGAGGATCAGGCACTGATGAGGACTATGCTAGAGTATTTTGAGCAATACATAAAGGTATCGAAGAAAATATCAGCCGAAACGTACTCTTCTGTAGCAGATATAGAAGAGCCGGGGCGCATGGCCGATATTATTTCTTCCCACTTGCCTTTAAAGCTGAAGGAAAAACAGGAGATTCTTGAAACCATTGATGTAAAAGAGCGCATGAATCAGGTTATTGAAATCATCCATAATGAAAAAGAAGTATTGAACCTTGAGAAAAAGATCGGCCAGCGTGTGAAAAAATCAATGGAACGGACGCAGAAGGAATATTATTTGCGTGAACAAATGAAGGCAATCCAAAAAGAACTGGGAGATAAGGAAGGCAAGACAGGAGAAATTGCCGAGCTGACGGAAAAAATTGAAAATGCCGGCATGCCTGAGCATGTCCAGCTTACCGCATTAAAAGAACTTGACCGCTATGAAAAGGTTCCATCCAGTTCAGCTGAAAGCGCGGTAATCCGCAATTATATTGAGTGGCTTGTCACATTGCCATGGTCGAAGTCAACAGAAGATGATCTGGATATTCTGAAGGCTGAGAGAATCCTGAATGAAGACCATTATGGCCTGGAAAAAGTAAAGGAACGGGTTTTAGAGTACCTTGCAGTGCAAAAGCTGACGAATTCCCTTAAAGGCCCAATCCTATGTCTTTCAGGGCCTCCTGGTGTTGGTAAAACAAGTCTTGCACGTTCGATTGCATCATCGCTAAACAGGAATTTCGTCCGTGTATCCCTCGGCGGAGTCCGGGATGAGTCTGAGATTCGGGGACATAGAAGGACATATGTTGGGGCCATGCCTGGCCGCATCATTCAGGGCATGAAAAAGGCAGGGACAATCAACCCTGTATTCCTGCTAGATGAAATCGATAAAATGTCCTCAGACTTCCGAGGGGATCCTTCATCTGCAATGCTGGAGGTTTTAGACCCTGAGCAAAACCATAATTTTAGTGATCATTATATTGAAGAAACCTATGATCTGTCGAAGGTCATGTTTATAGCAACTGCCAATAATCTTAGCACGATCCCTGGACCGCTGCTGGACAGAATGGAAGTTATCACGATAGCAGGTTATACAGAGCAGGAGAAGATTCATATAGCTAAAGACCACCTTCTGCCAAAGCAAATCAAAGAACATGGACTTTCCAAATCCCAGCTGCAGATTCGGGAGGACGGGCTGCAGAAAGTTGTCCGCTATTATACTCGCGAAGCAGGAGTACGGGGCTTGGAGCGCCAGCTGGCTACTATCTGCAGAAAAACGGCTAAAATTATCGTATCCGGCGAAAAGAAGAAGGTAATTGTAAATGGTAAAAATACTGAAGAGTTTCTTGGAAAGCCAAAATACCGATACGGTCAGGCGGAGCTTGAAGACCAGGTTGGTGTTGCGACAGGACTGGCTTATACAACAGTTGGCGGGGATACCCTTCAAATTGAAGTATCCCTTTCTCCCGGAAAAGGAAAGCTCGTTCTTACAGGCAAACTGGGGGATGTGATGAAAGAGTCTGCTCAAGCGGCATTCAGTTATGTTCGTTCAAAAGCGAAAGAACTGGGCATTGATGAGAATTTCCATGAAAAGCATGACATTCATATTCATGTTCCAGAAGGGGCTGTCCCGAAAGACGGCCCATCTGCCGGAATAACCATTACAACTGCCCTAGTTTCTGCTCTGTCAGGAAAACCAATCCGTAAAGAAGTGGGGATGACAGGGGAAATTACATTAAGAGGCCGGGTGCTTCCGATTGGCGGTTTGAAAGAGAAATCTTTAAGTGCCCATCGTGCAGGATTGACGAAGATCATCCTCCCTAAAGATAATGAAAAGGACATTGAAGATATCCCTGAAAGCATCAGGGAAGAGCTTGATTTCGTTCTGGTATCACATGTGGACGAAGTCTTGAAACATGCCCTGAATGGCGGTGCACAAGCATGAAAGTAGTAAGCTCAGAAATAGTCATCAGTGCAGTCAAGCCTGATCAGTATCCCGAAAGCGATTTGCCGGAATTTGCCCTTGCCGGCCGTTCCAATGTCGGCAAATCTTCTTTCATTAATAAAATGCTTAATCGAAGAGGACTTGCCAGAATATCCTCTAAACCGGGGAAGACACAAACCCTGAACTTTTACCTTATTAACGAGATTCTTCACTTTGTTGATGTTCCGGGCTATGGGTATGCAAAGGTATCTAAAAAGGAACGTGAAGCATGGGGGAAGATGATAGAAACATACTTAACAAGCAGAGAACAGTTAAAAGCTGTTGTGCTGATTGTTGATTTGCGCCATCCTCCTACAAGTGACGATGTTATGATGTACAACTTTTTAAAGCATTATGATATCCCTTGTGTAGTGATTGCCACAAAAGCGGATAAAATTCCGAAGTCCAAATGGCAAAAACATATGAAAATTACAAAGGAAACATTAGATATTGATCCGAATGATCAGATCATTATGTTTTCCTCGGAAACAGGTTATGGAAAAGACAAGGCCTGGTCGGCATTAAAAAGCTATATGTAAATAAAAAATCCCGCAGCATTTGCAGCGGGATTTTTATTTTGGCTGTTTTCCAGGGATTGTTGTTTTTTGTAAATTAAGTACTGTGCTGACTGCAGCGGAACGTAAGGGACCCTTAGAAACGAATTGTCATTTTCCTCCTGAGGAGTTACCCATGGAAGCTTATTCAAAATCCTGCGTCCCAGAGGCTTACCCCGACTGCCCCGGTTCGCTGAACAGCCTGGAGTGGAAATCAACCGACAAGATGAACAGGGATTAATCAAAAGCACACATTAAATTATCTTCAATTAGGCCTATTGTACCGGTAACCGCAGAATGACAATCCTGCAGTACGTTATACATATGGTGATAAATGGATATAGCGTTTGTCGAAAGATAAGGAATTTAAAGGATAGTGAAGGATATGGAGTTATGTTGGAGTTAAAAGACGGTCAGTTAATGAGAATAGCATATATACAATTATACAATGAATTATCATAAAATATGAATTTTGAGAATATTCCTAATCAATGATAGAGTTAAAGAGCAAATATTATAGAGAGCTACTGAAGGGGGAATTTAGACTAGTGAGACATTGGTTAAAAGGAATCATAGCAGCTGCTTTTGTATTAGTACTGGCAGCGTGCGGATCAGAGGAAGCGTCTAAAAACGGAATGGATCTTGTAGATGAAGACAAATTTACATACGCGGCTTCGGGAGAGTTTAAACCTTTTAGTTATACAAATGATGATGGAAGCATGAGCGGGTTTGATATTGATGTTGCCGAGGCTGTAGCAAAAGAACTCGGGCTTGAGCCGGTTCAGAATAAATTTAAGTTCGGCGGTATTGTGGAGGGAGTTAAATCAGGCCGTTTTGATGCAGCGGTAGCCAGCCACACCATTACTGAAGAACGTCTGAAGGCAGTCAATTTTTCAACGCCATATTACTATTCCGGCCCGCAGATTTATGTGCGTCCGGACAGCAGTGTTGAGACACTGGCCGACTTAGAAGGCTTGGAGATAGCAGTATCTAAGGGTTCTACATACACATCAAATGCTGAGGAGGTTACAGATAACATACAATTCTATGATAGTGATGTTGTCGCCTTGGAAGCCTTAAGCAAGGGAAAACATGATGCAGTCATCACAGATTTTGTTACAGGCAAAGAAGCCATTGGCGCCGGAATGAAAATTGAAGGCAAAGAGCTGCTTGGCCGCAGTGAGCAGGCAATTGCAGTTGCAAAGGATAATAAAGAGCTGCTCGAAAAAGTGAATGAAGCTCTTGAAACACTTCGCGAGAATGGAACACTCACAGAAATCAGCAAAAAATATATCGGTGAAGATATAACAGTTGATCCTGAGAAGGAATAACATTGCGGGCGGATGTGTATCAGACATTCGCCTGTTTTGTTTTTTACACAAATTGAAATAGCCATCTGAAGGGGGATTTTTGTGGATTTATTTACAAAGTTTATTGATACATATCCCGTATTTTTAAAGGGGATGCTCTTAACCTTTCAATTAACCATTGTATCGGTGTTTATTGCTATTTTTATAGGACTGTTTTTTGCCTTTCTTAAGATATCAAGAGTGAAAGTTCTGGAATGGATTGCTGACATCTATATTTTTCTTGTAAGGGGAACACCTCTTGTTGTACAGATATTCATCTTCTATTTCGGATTGACAGCGCTGGATATTTCACAGTTTTGGTCAGTTGTCCTGGGACTTGCTTTTCACAACGGTGCCTATATAGCCGAGATTTTCAGGGGCTCCATTCAATCCATCGACAAGGGGCAAATGGAAGCGGGACGTTCACTGGGGATGACTGCAGGCCTTGCGATGAGAAGAATCATTCTCCCTCAGGCATTCCGCCGTGCTATGCCGCCTCTTGGAAATCAGTTTATCATTGCACTGAAGGATTCATCACTTGCATCCTTCATTGGCATGTACGAGCTCTTTAACGTGGCAACAACATATGGTTCCAATGAATATGACTACATGAGCTATTTGCTGATCGTAGCTGTTTACTATTTAGTACTTGTACTTATTTTCTCCATCCTTGTAAATATGATTGAGAAAAAAATGGCAAGCAGTGATTAAGGGGGAATGAGGAATGAGTGAATCGTACATGATCAAAGTAGAAAAATTGAACAAATCATTCGGGGATCTCCATGTCCTGAAAGACATTGATATAACAGTAAAGGAAAACGATGTTGTTTGCCTGATTGGTGCCAGCGGATCCGGAAAAAGCACACTGCTCCGCTGCTTGAACTTTCTTGAATTAAAGGACAGCGGCAATATCATTTTTGAGGGGGACAAGGTTGAAAAAGAAACCCATGATCTCAATAAAGTAAGAGAAAAAGTTGGAATGGTTTTTCAGCACTTTCATTTATTCCCCCATATGACTGTTCTGGAAAATGTGATGGAAGCACCTTTACATGTGAAAAAGCTTCCTAAGGATCAAGTGAAAAAAGATGCCCAGGAACTATTAAAAAAAGTTGGGCTTTCTGACAAAGAGAATGTATATCCATCAAAACTTTCAGGCGGACAAAAACAGCGTGTAGCCATTGCAAGGGCGCTTGCAATGAAGCCTGATATCATGCTTTTCGATGAACCGACATCAGCACTGGATCCGGAGCTTGTGGGGGAAGTGCTTTCCACTATGAAGGAGCTGGCACTTGAAGGCATGACAATGGTCGTCGTCACCCATGAAATGGGCTTTGCAAGAGAAGTGGCAGACTGGGCTGTCTACATGCATGATGGCAGAATTGTTGAAGTGGGACACCCGGAGGATTTGTTTAACAATCCAAAAGAGCAGAGAACCAAAAATTTTCTTGATTCGGTTCTCTAAACAGTTTGAATGGTAAAAGACAGGGAAAAGCTAAATATCCCTGTCTTTTATTTTTTCTTTGATAATAAAAAATATAATCCAATTAGCATTAATAAGATAGGCCATAATTGCCAAACATCAGAGATGCCATTTTCAAGAAGTCCCATCCACTCAGCTACTCTGTCATAAAACAAGAGCAATGCGGCAAGAATTAAGAATAATAGGCCCTGAAATAATCCTGCTCCAGTTTTCTGATGCCTAAGGAGGAAGCCAAGAGCCATTATCAGGATGAATGTCCCAATATGATCCGGCCAAATTTCGAGGCGGTTCACCACATGAAAATGCAGGCCAAATCCTGTTAAGATGACCCCTGGCAGTATGGAGTCATAATCCCTTGCGCCATATCCCTGAATTAAAAAGGCTGCTCCGACGATAATGAGGAGAGTCGGCCAGGAATAGAAAGACTGCAAGGCAGTAAATCCGCTCTGCTGGAGAAAAAAGTAGGCTCCAAATCCGAGTAAAATAATTCCGGGGAAAATACGCTGATTTTTCATAAAAAACACCACTTCCAATAAGGTTCACTTGAATCCGGCAAGTTTTTTTGTTACTGTACATAAGGGAGTATTTGTCTATTTTAAGATAACCTTATACAAGGCTCCTGTTTAAAATATAGTATCATATGTGTTCATTATCTGTTCACAATTAAGCATTAATTGAAAAAATAGACATGATATAATTAATATTAACGAACTAGGCAATAATTCTGGGGGTGTCAATTTCAATGCATATCTTAGTCGTCGGTCTTAACTATAAAACTGCCCCTGTTGAAATCCGTGAACGTCTAACCTTTAATCCTTCACAATTGGGCGAGGCAATGAAGACTTTAAATGACAAAAAAAGTATTTTAGAGAATGTCATTCTGTCTACTTGCAATCGGACCGAAATTTATGCAGTTGTGGACCAGCTTCATACTGGCCGCTATTATATAAAGGAATTTTTGGCTGAATATTTCAATATGGATCAGAAGGAATTTTCTCCATTCCTATTTATTTATGAAGAGGATGGGGCTATAGAGCATCTATTCAATGTCGCGTGCGGCCTAAATTCCATGATCCTTGGCGAGACACAGATTTTGGGACAGGTAAGATCAAGTTTTCTGGAAGCTCAATCGAAAAGCACAACCGGTACTGTCTTTAACCACTTGTTTAAGCAGGCAGTAACATTAGCTAAGCGGGCACATTCCGAAACGGAAATAGGTGCAAATGCAGTCTCTGTCAGCTATGCAGCAGTGGAACTGGCTAAGAAGATTTTTGGATCACTTGAAAATAAACATGTTCTTATTTTAGGAGCAGGTAAAATGGGTGAGCTGGCAATCCAAAACCTTCATGCCAATGGCGCCAGCAAAGTAACGGTTATTAACCGGACATTTGAAAAAGCACAGAACCTTGCAAGCCGATATGCCGGCCAGGCAAAAACGCTGCATGAGCTTCAATGTGCTCTTGTTGAAGCAGATATTTTAATCAGTTCTACCGGGGCCAAAGAATTTGTTGTTACAAAGGATATGATGGCTCACGCAGAAAGAATGCGAAAAGGCAAACCTCTATTCATGGTAGATATTGCTGTTCCAAGAGATCTGGATCCGAAGCTGGCAGACCTGGACAGTGTTTTCCTATATGATATTGATGATCTTGAAGGGATTGTTGAAGCCAACCTTCAGGAACGTAAAAAGGCAGCCGAAAAGATTCAGCTGATGATTGAAGGGGAGATTGTTGAATTCAAGCAATGGCTGAACCTGCTTGGTGTTGTTCCGGTCATTTCCGCCTTGCGTGACAAAGCACTGGCTATACAGAGTGAAACAATGACAAGCATTGAAAGAAAGCTGCCGCATTTGAGTGATCGTGATAAAAAAGTGCTGAACAAGCATACAAAGAGCATCATCAATCAGCTATTAAAAGATCCAATTTTACAAGCTAAAGAAATGGCTGGACAGAAGGATTCCGAACAGGCATTAGATTTATTTGTAAAAATCTTTAATATAGAAGAACTTGTTTCAGATCAGCAGAACGTGCACGCAGCAGCCAAACCAAAGCACGCATTCGCTCAATCACAGCAGACTTCCTTTCAATCATAAAAGGGGTCCTGTCAATGTCTGATTTCTATATGACACGGCTGCACGAATTTACGGTGGTTCTGTATGCCTTATGTGTCTTATTATATTTTATTGATTTTCTTCACCATAACCGGAAGGCGAATAGAATTGCCTTCTGGTTACTTGCATTTGTATGGGTGCTTCAGACGGTTTTCCTGGTACTATATATGATGAATACAGGAAGGTTCCCTGTACTGACCATTTTTGAGGGCTTATATTTTTATGCCTGGGTGCTTATCACTCTTTCTTTGGGAATTAACAGGCTGCTCAGAGTCGATTTTATCGTCTTTTTTACAAATGTTCTTGGCTTTATCATAATGGCGATTCATACATTCGCACCTGTGCAGATTGATTCGGCTGTACAGGCCCAGCAGCTCATATCAGAACTCCTGCTGATTCATATAACAGTTGCGATTCTTTCATATGGAGCCTTCTCGCTCTCCTTCGTTTTTTCATTGCTGTATCTAATTCAATACGATTTGCTGAAAAGGAAAAAGTGGGGAACAAGGCTGCTCCGGATAACGGATCTGTCAAAGCTTGAACATATGTCCTATGTATTAAATGTTATCGGTGTACCTATGCTGATGATAAGTTTAATTTTAGGCATCCAGTGGGCATACATAAAATTGCCGCATATGGTCTGGTATGACTCCAAGGTAATCGGCTCATTCATTGTCCTGGCTTTATATAGTATTTATCTCTATATGAAAGTTGGAAAGGGCTTATATGGAAAATCTTTAGCACTCTGGAATTTAGCTTCATTTTTAATTGTATTAATTAATTTCTTTTTATTTGGCAAACTTTCATCATTCCATTTTTGGTATTCATAAAAAAGCGGAGGCGACTGATCAGTCCCGACAAGCATAAGATGGTCTGCGGCGCGGCGCAGTTTGCCGCAGAGCAGAACAGCTTATGACCTCGAGGGGCTAGGAGCCGGAGCTAGACAAAGAAAAGCGGAAGCGGCGGTTAAGCCGCTGCCAGACACAATTGCAGGAGGCTGTAATGAGAAAAATTATCGTAGGTTCAAGACGAAGCAAGCTTGCATTAACTCAGACAAATTGGGTGATCAGCCAATTGAAAAACCTCGATCCATCCTTTGAGTTTGAAGTGAAGGAAATAGTCACCAAAGGTGATAAAATTCTTGATGTTACCCTTTCAAAAGTCGGAGGAAAAGGTTTATTCGTAAAGGAAATAGAACAGGCCATGCTTGATGAAGAAATTGATTTGGCTGTACATAGCATGAAGGATATGCCCGCTGTACTTCCTGAAGGCCTGACAATCGGAAGCATTCCAGAAAGAGAAGACCACAGGGATGCACTCATCTCAAAAGGGCATATCAAATTGAATGACTTAAAGCCGGGTTCTATTATTGGAACAAGCAGCCTGCGCAGAGGGGCTCAGCTGCTGGCGCAGCGTCCGGATTTGGAGATTAAGTGGATCAGAGGAAACATAGATACCAGATTATCCAAATTGGAAACGGAAGAATATGATGCGATCATTCTTGCTGCAGCGGGTCTATCCAGAATGGGCTGGGCATCGGATGTTGTTACGGAATTCATGGAGCCGGAAATCTGTGTGCCGGCTGTTGGCCAGGGAGCACTTTCTATAGAGTGCCGTGAAAGTGATAAGGAGCTTCGGGCATTGCTGGATAAATTCACATGCCCAAAGACGAACCAGACTGTACGTGCAGAGCGTGCTTTCCTTCATAAGATGGAAGGCGGCTGCCAGGTTCCGATTGCTGGGTATGCAACAATGAATGAAACAGGGGAAATGGAGTTAACAGGACTTGTAGGTTCTCCTGATGGAAAAGTGATTTACAAGGAAACACTAACCGGTTCAAATCCAGAAGAGCTTGGTGTTAAGATGGCTGTTAAGTTAACCGAGCAGGGTGCTAAAGAGCTTATCGACAGAGTAAAAGAGGAGCTTGACGGGCAATGAAACGGCCTTCCCCTTTAGAAGGCATGAATGTTCTGGTGCCAAGAGGGAAAAAGCAGGCACAGTCCTTTTCAGATCTTATCTGCAGCTATGGGGGGATACCAGTTGAGATCCCCCTGATTGCTTTCGAGCCTTTGCGGAATAATGAAGCTTTAATTCAAGCACATAAACAAATTCAATCTTATGACTGGGTGATTTTCACCAGCAAAACGGCAGTGGATGCTTTTTTTGAGAATTTTAGTCAAGTCAGCCCTTTTCCTAAGATAGCGGTTATCGGTGAGAAAACAAAACAAACGCTTGCAGATAAGGGATTAAAGGTCCAGTTTGTGCCAGGAGAGTATGTAGCTGAAGGGTTTGTAGAGGATTTTTTGCCGTTTGTAGAAAAAGGGATGAAGGTACTAATCCCTAAAGGAAATTTGGCACGTGACTATATCGCAGCTTCTCTCACAGAATATGGTGCAAATGTTGATGAAATTATTGCTTATAAAACTACGTTTCCACGCGAGAGCCTCAGCCTGTTAAGAGACCAGCTTTCAGGAAAAGGGTTAGATATACTTCCTTTTACCAGTCCCTCCACAGTGGACCATTTTATGGAGGCTGTTAAGGAGCTTGGGTTTCAGAATGCGGTGAAAGACAGTGTGGTTGGCTGCATCGGCCCTGTAACAAAAGAACGTGCAGAGGCATATGGCCTGCAGGTTCATGCATTTCCGAAAGTATATACAGTACATAGCATGCTTAAGGGCATTATTAGATACTTAGCAGAAACCAGGAGGGAAAATTAATGGATCTTCAATTTAACAGGCATAGACGCCTTCGCAAAAGTCCGAATATGAGAGCGCTTATCCGTGAAAACTTCTTGCGAACAGAGGATTTAATTTATCCGCTTTTCGTGGCGGAAGGAGAAGGCATTAAAAGAGAAATACCTTCAATGCCGGGTATCTTTAACTTATCACTGGATCACCTGGAAGAGGAGATGAACGAAGTTTTTTCTCTTGGAATTAAGTCCGTCCTTTTATTTGGAATTCCTAAGGAGAAAGATGCATGCGGGCAGCAGGCTTATCATGATCATGGAATCGTACAGGAAGCTACCAGATTTATTAAAGCTAAATATCCGGAAATCATCATTATTGCTGATACTTGCCTTTGCGAGTATACGGACCATGGCCATTGCGGTCTGATTGAAAATGGTGAAGTGCTGAATGACGCTTCTCTGGAACTGCTAGTACAGACTGCTGTCAGCCAGGCGAAAGCAGGAGCAGACATTATCGCTCCGTCCAACATGATGGATGGATTTACAGCAGCTATCCGGGCAGGTCTTGATGAAGCGGGATTTGAAGATATTCCTGTTATGTCTTATGCAGTTAAATACGCATCTGCATTCTACGGTCCTTTCCGTGATGCTGCTGACAGCACACCGCAATTTGGCGACAGGAAAGCATACCAGATGGATCCTGCCAACCGCATGGAAGCCATGCGCGAAGCTGAATCGGATTTAATGGAAGGTGCTGACTTCCTGATTGTTAAACCGGGAATGCCTTATTTGGACATTGTACGTGATGTTAAGAACAACATCAACCTGCCAATTGTCATTTATAATGTGAGCGGTGAATATTCAATGGTTAAAGCTGCGGCACAGAACGGCTGGATTGATGAACAAAAAATAGTTATGGAAATGCTTACAGGCATGAAGCGTGCAGGAAGTGATTTAATTATTACTTACCATGCCAAAGATGCGGCAAGGTGGATTAAGGAACAAGGCTAAAATCGCAGGCCGATAGTTATTGGAACTTCTTATAAAATAGAAAAGAGGGATGACATGCGCTCTTATGAAAAATCTAACAGGGCTTTTAAAGAGGCAAGCGAATTGATGCCCGGAGGAGTAAACTCTCCTGTACGTGCATTTAAATCAGTTAATATGGATCCCATTTTTATGGAACGCGGACGCGGCTCGAAAATTTACGATATTGATGGCAATGAATATATCGATTACGTATTGTCGTGGGGACCTTTAATTCTGGGCCATACTAATGAACGTGTGGTCGAGGGTATTAAGAAAGTAGCTGAAATGGGAACAAGCTTCGGAGCTCCTACTGAAATTGAAAACGAACTCGCAAAGCTTGTTATTGAACGAGTTCCTTCCATCGAAGTGGTACGGATGGTTTCTTCCGGAACAGAAGCTACCATGAGTGCTTTAAGACTTGCCCGAGGATATACCGGCCGAAATAAAATTATGAAATTTGAAGGCTGCTATCATGGCCACGGCGATTCCCTGTTAATTAAAGCTGGCTCTGGTGTGGCAACTCTGGGACTGCCTGACAGTCCGGGAGTTCCTGAAGGTGTTGCTAAAAACACCATCACAGTTCCTTACAATGACCTTGAAAGCGTAAGGTATGCCTTTGAGCAATTCGGAGATGATATTGCCGGTGTGATTGTGGAGCCGGTAGCTGGAAATATGGGAGTCGTTCCTCCTCAGCCGGGCTTCCTTGAAGGCTTAAGGGAAATCACAGAACAAAACGGATCCTTGCTCATTTTTGATGAAGTTATGACCGGATTCCGTGTCGGCTATAATTGTGCGCAGGGCTATTTTGGGGTGACACCGGACATTACATGTCTTGGCAAGGTTATTGGCGGCGGTCTCCCAGTCGGTGCATATGGCGGAAAAGCGGAGATTATGAAGCAGATTGCACCAAGCGGTCCAATATACCAGGCAGGAACATTATCAGGAAATCCTCTTGCCATGACAGCAGGTTTTGAGACTTTAAGCCAGCTGACACCGGAATCATATAAAGAATTTGAAAGAAAAGCTGACAGGCTGGAAGAAGGGCTTCAAGCAGCGGCTGAAAAATATGATATCCCGCACACCATTAACCGTGCCGGATCTATGATTGGTATTTTCTTTACAAATGAAGACGTTGTTAACTATGAAAAAGCTAAATCATCCAACCTGGAATTCTTTGCAGAATACTACAGGGAAATGGCAAACCAGGGAGTCTTTCTGCCGCCATCCCAATTCGAAGGACTTTTCCTCTCAACTGCACACACAGATGAGGACATCGAAAAAACAATTAGTGCTGCTGAGCAGGCTTTCTCCAAATTAAAATAATAAAAACCTGACACTCATCATATTTGATGAGTGTTTTTTCAATTTTATCTTGTCATTCTGGATCATAGAAAGATGTTTCCCTTAGCTGGTATAAGGGAGCATCAGGCTCGTCCTCTGATTAAAGCCAGTTCCGTTCGATGAACTTCAGACTCAATCCCTTGGAATTTGGCTATCTGTGTCCGAAGTTGGATCAACTTCAGACTCAAGGCCTTGAAAATTTGCTTTCTCTGTCCAAAGGTGCACCTAACTTAGGCACACAAACTCGGTTCTAATCTTTTCTTGTCTCCAGGCATATCAACCTACCACTCACCAAATTTAAATATTTCAAAGATCTATATCAAATGAGCCAGATTCCCCCAAAGCGTTATTTTTCTAATCATAAAGTATCCCCATCCCTCATAGGATTGTTAATGACATAGTGATTAAACGCAAAGATTCGAAGGGAGGAGTCGCTTTGTCTCAGGGGAATCCATCGTGCTTACGATTTTCTTTAGAAGAATCAGTATGGTTTCAAAAAGGACAGGAAGTATCTGACCTGATTTCCATCTCGCTAGACCCCAATATAACAATTCAGGAAAGCGATCAATATGTAACAATCCAGGGAGCATTGGAACTGGCAGGTGAATATAGACGCAGCGATGAAGAAGCATCAGGGGAAGAACAAGAGGATTTTGCAGCAACCAAATTCGTTCAGACTATCGAAGAACGGGGAGAAGGAATTTGTGAATTTAAGCACTATTTTCCAGTTGATATCACCATTCCAAATAATAGAATCCAAAGCTTAGACGATATTGACGTTGCAGTGGAGTCCTTCGATTATGTTCTTCCGGAAAGAAGCTGTATGAAGCTGACAGCTAATTTAACCATAACAGGATTATATGGTGATCAGCAGCATGTGCCTGTCCAGGTATGGGAGGAAGAAGCTGAAACTGAAACTGAAACTGAAGAATTAGAGCCTCTGTACAGATCTCCTGAAGCGGTGGAGGAGACAGAGGAAGAAGAGCCTATTCTCCAGGAATGGCCGTCTTTTCAGCAGGAAGAGCAGAAGCTGGAGGTAGAAAGAGAGGAACAAGTAGCCGCTCGTACCGCGGAAGATATATGGGACGAGGAACAGCAGGAAGAGCAATTAGAAACTGCAGAGGTTTATACCCCGTTCGAGGCTGAAGCAAGGAAGCAGCCTGAAAAGGAAGAGCAGGAAGTTATTAAACCGGCAATACCTGCAGCGCTTGAAGTAACACAAGAACAGCCGCAAGAAGAACAGACGCAGAAAACTGCGCCGGAAATATCCTTCTCTTCTCAGCGCAGTGAAGAGGAAACACCGCCAACTGCACAGGAAATTTATCAAATGACAGAAGCATCCGAATCAGATAGCCCTTCTTTTGAAAAGAAGCCTGTTCAGGCGGCTGCACAGGAAACTGAGGAATCTTCATCTTCTCCAGAACAAGAACAGGAAGCAAAGAAAAAGAAACTTTCCAAAAAGAAAAGCATGTCGTTAACGGAATTTTTTGCCCGCAGGGAAGAGTCAGAAGAACATGTGAAGCTCAAGGTTTGCATTGTGCAGAACGGCGATACAATTGATGTCATTGCTGAAAGGTATGATATACCGGCTCAGCAGCTGTTAAGGGTAAATCATCTGGAAATTAATCAGGATATTTATGAAGGGCAAGTGCTGTACATTCCTGTTGCGGTAGCCCACTAAAAGGTTAAAAGGCTGAGCAGGTATTCGTAACCCGCTCAGCTATTTTCGTTTAACTTATATATTTTGTCAGTTTTGGAAAGTGAGTGGTTAAGGTGGAAGAAAAAAATCGGCTGCAGAAAGTCTCTCCCATTTTAAAGCATTATTCATTAGAGCCGCATTTTGTAGAGGATTTTGGGAGGGTACAGAAGGTATACAGCAGCAAAGGTGTTTTTGCTTTAAAGAAAATAAAGCCTCAGCACGGAGCGGATTTTATAAGACATGTACAAACACTTTTTCAAAAAGGCTTCAACAGAATAGTTCCTATTTACCCAACGGTGGACGGAAGATATGCTGTACTCCATCAGAATGAATTATTTTATTTAATGCCCTGGATGTCCAATGAGGAAAAGGAGGATAGATTTGAGCGGCATCAGCAGATGCTGCGGGAATTGGCAAGACTGCACACATTGTCCTCGAGGGAGGTTCCGATAAAAAAAGAAGACCGTACCGAGCATTACGAAAATACCTTACAGGAATGGGAAAAAGAAAATGAGTTTCTGGAGGGATTCATTGAAGCGTGCGAAAGAAAAGAGTATATGTCCCCTTTTGAGCTAATGTTTTCCCTATATTACAATGATATCAGCCAGGCACTTAAATTCTCCACAAACAAATTTAAAGATTGGTTCGAAAAAACAAAGGAAGATGAAAAAGCACGAACGGTCATTATTCATGGGAAAGTTTCAACCGAACATTTTCTATACGATGATAGGGGGTATGGCTACTTTACTAATTTCGAAAAGGCAAGACAGGGGTCGCCGCTCCATGATTTATTGCCGTTTTTATCAAGGACACTAAAAACATATCCCAAAAGATCTGAGGAATGTGTAGAATGGCTTTACACTTATATGAAGTACTTTCCCTTCAGGGATGACGAGATGCTGCTGTTTCAAAGCTACTTTGCTCATCCGGGTCCTATTATCAGAGCAGCTGAGCAATATTATAAAGGGGAAGGAAAAAGGGGAGAGAGGAAGGCTGTCCAGCATCTGCAAAGGCAGTTTTGGCTGTTAAAAAATATTGAATATGCCGTTATGAGAATCGATGAGATTGAGAGACAAAAACAAGAAGCAAAAGCGGCAGCAGAAGCTCAAGCACAGGAAGGAGCCCAAAGCTGAAGGTTGAGGGCTCCTATACTAATTGAAGATGAAAGGCGATAGCGATCAGAATGAACAGCGAAAGCAGCAGCACATCGAAGGTAGTAGGCAATAATATTGTTCTAATGCCTTGAAAAACACAGAACGGGATAATGAATTGTGCACATATATTCCTGAAAGTTCTTAACCAGGGAGGCAGTTTGTAGGGATTATATTTTTTTCTCATTCGCGCATACCCCTTTCCCCAATGTTCTTATTTTACATCCTATGATTCTATTTTCCGTAAAGTGCCTATTTTCGTTTTTTTGACATAAAAAGGTGTTCCTGCCGGGTGTAACTCATCAGCACTTTCAAGGATGCTGTGAATAATATATAAAAAACTGGGGTATCCTTATTGACTATAACCGTCTATTTTCGGTACTATATTTTATATATAAATTTAATATCGTTGCTAAGACAGGGAAGAGTACAATGGCTATTTGCCTTTTTAGAGAGGAAAACCAGCAGCTGAAAGGTTATCCAGGCAGAACCGTTGGAAGGTCGCCCTAGAGCATCTTTTGCGAAAGGCAGCAGCCAAGTAGTAAAAGACGGGAAATCCGTTATCTGCTTAAGTGTCAATCACTATAAGAATGTCTTTTGCTGATTTTCTTTTTTGGTTGAAAAAAAGGTGGTACCGCGAAGCAAACTCCATTCGTCCTTTTATGGCGAGCGGAGTTTTTTTATTTGCTTTTAGAAAGGAAGAATGAAATATGGATAACAATGAAATATCAATGCCGACGAAGTATGATCCGCAGGCGATTGAAAAAGGGAGATATCACTGGTGGCTGGAAGGAAAGTTCTTTGAAGCAAAAGATGATGAAACAAAGCAGCCGTATACAATTGTGATTCCGCCTCCAAACGTAACCGGAAGACTTCATCTTGGCCACGCATGGGATACGACTCTGCAGGATATCCTCACACGAATGAAGCGTATGCAGGGGTACGATGTTTTATGGCTTCCGGGAATGGACCATGCGGGTATTGCCACTCAGGCAAAGGTGGAAGAAAAGCTCCGAAATGAAGGCAAAAGCCGCTATGATCTAGGCCGCGAGAAATTCGTAGAAGAAACCTGGAAATGGAAAGAGGAGTATGCGAGCCATATCCGCCAGCAATGGTCAAAGCTTGGATTAGGGCTTGATTACAGCCGTGAACGCTTCACGCTGGATGAAGGGCTTTCAAAGGCTGTTAGAGAGGTTTTTGTTTCACTTTATAATAAAGGCCTTATTTACCGCGGCGAGTACATCATCAACTGGGATCCGTCTACAAAAACAGCCCTATCTGATATCGAAGTTATTTATAAGGATGTTCAAGGTGCCTTCTACCACATGAGATATCCTCTGGCAGATGGATCGGGTCATATCGAAATTGCTACTACACGCCCAGAAACAATGCTTGGCGATACTGCTGTAGCGGTACACCCTGAAGATGAACGCTATAAGCATTTAATCGGCAAGACAGTTAAACTGCCGATTACAGGAAGGGAAATTCCGATTGTTGCTGATGATTATGTAGAAATGGATTTTGGATCTGGTGCTGTAAAAATTACGCCTGCTCATGACCCAAATGATTTCGAAATCGGAAACCGCCACAATCTTGAAAGAATTCTTGTTATGAATGAAGACGGCACGATGAATAGCAGAGCTGGTAAGTATCAGGGGATGGACCGGTTTGAATGCCGCAAGCAGATTGTAAAGGACCTTCAGGAAGAAGGCGTTCTTTTCAAAATTGAAGAGCATATGCATTCTGTGGGCCATTCAGAGCGAAGCGGTGCAGTAGTTGAACCATACCTTTCAACGCAGTGGTTTGTTAAAATGCAGCCTCTTGCGGATGAAGCCATTGCTCTTCAAAATAAAGAGGAAAAAGTAAACTTTGTTCCGGACCGATTTGAAAAAACGTATCTGCGCTGGATGGAAAATATACGTGACTGGTGCATTTCACGCCAGCTCTGGTGGGGACACCGCATACCGGCGTGGTATCACAGGGAGACCGGCGAGGTTTATGTAGGTCAGGAAGCTCCTGTGGACAGCGAAAACTGGGAACAGGATAAAGATGTATTAGATACTTGGTTCAGTTCAGCATTATGGCCGTTTTCCACAATGGGCTGGCCGGATACTGATTCCGCTGACTTTAAGAGATACTATCCGACTGCTGCCCTTGTAACAGGCTATGACATCATTTTCTTCTGGGTATCCCGGATGATCTTCCAGGGTCTCGAATTTACAGGGGAGCGCCCATTCGAGGATGTATTAATTCATGGTCTTGTTCGAGATTCACAGGGACGCAAGATGAGTAAATCACTTGGAAATGGCGTTGATCCGATGGATGTTATCGACCAGTATGGTGCCGACTCACTCCGATACTTCCTTTCTACGGGAAGCTCGCCGGGGCAAGATCTTCGTTTTAGCATGGAAAAGGTAGAGGCAACCTGGAACTTTGCCAATAAAATCTGGAACGCATCACGTTTTGCTTTAATGAATATGGATGGATTAAAGTTCGAAGAAATCGATTTAAGCGGCGAAAAGTCTGTTGCTGATAAATGGATTCTGACCCGTTTAAATGAAACAATCGAGACTGTTACAAGATTATCTGACCGCTATGAGTTTGGTGAGGTTGGCCGAGTTCTGTACAACTTCATCTGGGATGATTTCTGCGACTGGTATATAGAAATGGCGAAGATTCCGCTGTATGGAGAAGATGAAGCTGCCAAGAAAACAACCCTCTCCATCCTGGCATATGTACTGGATAACACAATGCGTCTCCTTCATCCATTTATGCCATTTATTACAGAGGAAATTTGGCAGAACCTTCCTCACTCAGGCGACTCCATTACGGTTGCCCAGTGGCCGGAAGTACAGGTTGAATATACAGACAATCAGGCTGCAAATGAAATGAAGCTGCTTGTTGAAATTATCCGTTCTGTCCGCAACAGCCGTGCTGAAGTAAACACGCCGATGAGCAAGAAGATTAAAATGATGGTAAGGGCTAAAGACCGTGAAATTCTTGCTACACTGGAAAATAACCGTGCCTATGTTGAACGCTTCTGTAATCCTGAGGAACTGGTGCTGGCTTTAGAGGTTGAAACACCTGATAAGGCGATGACAGCCGTAGTGACTGGGGCAGAAATTATCCTCCCGCTTGAAGGCTTGATTAATATCGAAGAAGAAGTGGCCAGACTGCAAAAAGAGTGGGATAAATTAAATAAAGAAGTTGAACGTGTTCAAAAGAAACTTTCAAATGAAGGCTTTATTAAAAAAGCGCCGGAAAAAGTAATTGAGGAAGAAAAAGCAAAAGAACAAGACTACAGCGAAAAGAGAGCAGCTGTGGAAGCTCGGATCAAAGAGCTAAAAGGGGAATAAATAGTTGCTGCGGAAGGCGGATCCGAATCTGGGATTCGTCTTCCTTCCTGTATAACGGAGGTGTAAATATATGTTTTCAGCTTATGAAGAAGCATTGGCATGGATTCATTCAAGACTGAGACTGGGAATGAAGCCTGGTCTGGAAAGAATGGTATGGATGATGGAAAAATTTGGGCATCCTGAGAGAAGGATTAAGGCTGTTCATATTGGCGGAACGAATGGAAAGGGCTCAACGGTTACGTTTTTAAGATCCATTCTTCAGGAAGCAGGGTATTCTGTCGGGACCTTTACATCGCCATATTTTGAGAAATTTAATGAACGTATTTCTCTAAACGGAACTCCAATTGCGGATGAAGATCTCGTTCAGCTTGCCAATGATATATATCCGCTGGCAGTTGAGCTGGAAGAGACGGAACTTGGCGGTCCAACTGAGTTTGAAATCATTACCGCCATGGCTTTTCAATATTTTGGCCATGTAAGACCGGTGGATCTTGTGCTGTTTGAAGTGGGGCTTGGAGGCAGATATGACTCTACTAACATCATCTATCCAGTGTTATCAATCATCACCAGCATCGGACTTGATCATACAGCCATACTTGGGAATACATATGAGAAAATCGCTTTTGAAAAAGCGGGGATAATCAAACCTGGAATCAGTGTAATTACTGCTGTCAAACAGGAAGAAGCCCTGGCTGTTATTCAAGATAAAGCTCTAGCGTTAAAGTCCCCGGTTTATCAGCTGGGAAAAGAATTTACCATTACCGATCATAAACCCCTGGGCAAGGGTGAGTTTTTCTCCCTTAAGACTGTCTTTAAAGATTTCCCTGAACTTCAGACAGGTATGAGCGGGAAACACCAGACTGAAAATGCATCCCTGGCTGTAGTGGCAGCAGAGCTTTTAAATAAGTTTTATTCATTCTTAATAGAGGAACAGCATATTAGAGCCGGATTGAAAACAGCATTTTGGCCCGGCAGATTTGAAATTGTATCTCATGACCCACTGGTGGTAATAGATGGAGCCCATAATGAAGAAGGTATTTCTGCTTTAACTGCTGAGCTTGCAAATCGTTTTGGGGATAGAAGCAAAAGAATTGTATTCGCTGCGCTGGCTGATAAAAAGCTTGATAAAATGATCAGTAAGCTTGATGAGGCTGCAGACCGCATCACCTTTACAGAGTTTAACTTTCCTAGAGCATCATCAGCTGAAAATTTATATAATCTCAGCAGCAACAGCAGGAAACAATCTCATAAGGATTGGAAACAGTTATTAAAGTGTGAACTTTGCGAATCAGAAAATAACAGCGTTCTTGTCATCACCGGGTCCCTTTACTTCCTCTCAGAAGTGAAGCCTGTTCTTTTGAAACTATTGGAAAATAATATAAGAAAAATATGACAAAAGTTAGAAAATTCGATAAAATGTATCTGTTATCCGACTATTTTCCTAATTAAACGTAGGAGGGGGAAAAGATAGTTAGTTCACGCACCAAAAAAATAATATGGTTTTTATGGCTGCTGTTATTTCCGGCAGGCTCCATGCTAACCTATCATTTTTACCCTCCCGACCTATTAGGACAGGGAACCAGTTTATTTGCCTTTTTTATATTAATGTTTCTCGTTTCTTCCATGCCGATGGTCGTCAATAATACGCCCATCTTTTTGATTCAATGGGTTTCAATGGCCGTCTTTTTAACCTTTGGTCTTGTTGCTGAGGTGATCATGGTCCAGCTCGGGATCCTGGTACTTCTAATAAGGCTTAAAATACAAAAAGATCAGCTGTTTCGTCTGCCGCTTAATTCACTTTACACTAAATCAGATATTAATTAGCATAATTCAGGCAGCATTGTACGGCAGGAAAATATCCTTTCTCGAAAAAGACCTGATATGGGAAACGGTCACTTCACTCATAACATTCCCGATTGGACTTATCCTTTACACACTTTATTCTGAAGTGGGAATTCTTGCAATCCTGTTTGCTGGTGTGCCATTTGTAAGTCTTTCAATCATACTGCATCTTTACTACTCAAGAAAAAGGTGAATGATTACCTTCAGAAAGCCTCAGAAATAAGTCTTCAAATGGCCGAGCGCCTAGATGTTAATGAGGTTAGGGAGCTTTTCATTTTGAAATTGAGCGACATGATTCCTGTTGATTATGCCTATATCTTTGATATTAAGAATAATGATGAACTGCATTCCATATTCAGGATAGAGCATGGCCAAATTTAGCCGAATGTTCTGATGCCAGCCAAAAAAAATGAGGGAATCAGCGGATTGGTACTAGGCAGCAGAAAATCTGCCCTTTTTCACTTGAAAAAGAAATGGAAAGGCATTGCTGAGGAATTTCTGCCTGAAGATGCTGAGAGCATCATTAGTATTCCGATAGTCCGAAGTAATGAAATATAGGGTACCCTGCTGCTTTCCTCCATGAAATAGAGGGCCTATGAAAAGTCCCAGCTCATGATTGTCGATATTCTAAGCTCTCATTTTGCAATAGCCTTTGAGAATGCCAGGCACTACGAGGAAACAAAAGCCAAAAGTGAGCGCTGTGCGTTAACGAATCTATACAATTACCGTTATATTGAGGCGAAACTAAGTGAGGAATTTAGCAGATTGCAAAATGGTCAAGGGATCACCTATCACTCATCATACTCGATATCGATCATTTTAAAAAAGTGAACGATACTTATGGTCATCAGTGCGGAAATGAAATTCTCTGTGAACTGGCTGATCGTCTGGCAAATTTAATTGATAAGGCTGGAATTGCTGCTCGATATGGCGGCGAGGAATTTATCGTCCTAATGCCTGATACCGGCAAGGAAGATGCAATAGGCTGGGCCGAGCTTATCAGGCAGACCATTGCCAATCGGCCATTTATTCTGAAGCAGAACATTGATGGAAGAAGCAGCAGCACAAAAGTATATATAACCGCTTCTATCGGGGTAGCTGCTGCACCAGAAGATGCCGATGATTCACTGGCCCTCATACGCCATGCTGACAGAGCCTTATATGTAGGAGCTAAGCGAACTGGAAGGAATAGGGTTGCGGAATGAAGTAAAAGCCTTTTGCCTGTCAAAAGGCTTTTTAGTGTGTAAAAACAAATCTTTGGGCCTGTTAAACATATAGTTTTTATAGATAAATTGATATAATGGAAGTAATGGATAATACAGGTAAAGGGGGAGTTTGGCAATATGACTATGAGGTAGCTTTGTTTATGAACCGCTCATAATATTGCTACCTGTCTGTTCAATGGCACCTGGACTAATTGATGCACTGTCGAGTCTTCCAAGAATATATTCATTAAACCAGCGGGCAAGCAGCAGGAAGGGCTGAAGCAAACCAAGTTCTTAACTCAGCCGAGACTTTTGTAGCATCTGTAAGAGGACTTGAAAATGGTGATATGACGAGGATCTTCTAGAAAACGTTGATATGATAATAGTATATTTTAATTGAAAATGAAGCGGGGAATGAAGCCGATATTAATGGAAGTCTAACAAAAAAATCTTTAATCAAAACTTTACCAGTACAACTATTGAAGATATTAATATTTATTAGAATCTGACTGTAGGTGATTAATTTAAATTTACTAATATTTGTTATAGGTACAATCCTAGGATCTTTCTACAACGTAGTAGGCCTAAGAATTCCTCAAAATCAATCTATTAGTGCACCGCGGTCCCATTGTCCGCACTGTATGCATACTCTATCACCGCTGGAGCTTATACCGATACTATCGTATATATTTCTGGGCGGAAAATGCCGATGCTGCAAGGCGTCGGTTTCAGCCTTATATCCGACTGTTGAACTTTCGACAGGTATCTTGTTTGCCGCAGCTCCGTTGATTATGGGATGGACTGTTGAATTATTTGTTGCCTGGACGGTAATTTCTCTAGTAATCGTTGTGTTTGTTTCGGATTTTAAATATATGATTATTCCAGATAAGGTTTTGCTGTTTTTTGGTACTGTCTTAATAGCCGAACGCATTTTCATACCGCTCTCTCCATGGTGGGACAGCTTAGCAGGTGCAGCACTCGGTTTCTTCCTTCTGCTGCTGATAGCTGTCATCAGCAAAGGCGGTATGGGTGGAGGCGATATCAAGCTGTATGCCGTCATCGGCGTTGCTTTGGGTGTAAAGCTTGTATTACTTTCATTTTTCCTGGCTACATTATCTGGAGCCGCCATTGGTGGTCTTGGCATGATTTTGGGTCTTGTTCAAAAAGGCAAGCCCATCCCCTTTGGCCCATACATAGGTATTGGTACTCTACTGGCTTATTTTTACGGAAGAGAAATAATTGAATGGTATTTTCATTCATTCCTATAAAGGTCTGATACTTTGAAATATGCTGTTTTCATAAAGTCTATTGTTTTTTCATAACTTAGTTAAAACCTTAGTTGATTTCGCTGTGGGCACTTGCTACTGAATTTGCGACGCATTTTCTTTGTATGATATTCAGTCAAGGAAGCGTATTCAATGCCCTGCGGGAGGGAAAGAAAGTATGAGATACTGCATGCAATGCAGTAAGACTCTTTTCTCTCCTGTGGTTCGCTGCGTGCCTGTAGTGGAAATAAACGAGCAGATTTCATAACAAAAACAACAATTTTTGAAAAACATGTCTTATAAAGGACCCTGATACAAAGAGTCTTCTGCAGCCTTCAGACAATATTTTCGCTGTTGTCAGCGGAAAATCCATTGCGGCTGTTTGTTTAATAGGAGAAAAGCGGAGTTTATGCTATACAAATGGAAATGAAGGTATTCCCATAAATAAGCTTGAGCCAGAATGTCATTACTGAGAATTAGCCAAAAATACAAATGAAAAATTTGACGAAATCCTTCCTTAACAAGACGACAAAAGTCTTGTTATTTTTTTTTTTCATTATGTTAGGATGAAAACAATTCAGGAAACGGTGCGGAAGGGAGGATGAGATGTGGACAAGCCTAAAAGTGAAAAAACAATCACGATTAAGATTAATGGCAAGGACCGTCCGTTTCAGGAGAAAAAAGAAGAAATGAAGGAAAAATCATGGGACCCGAGCCAGCTGGATAGGCAGAAAAAACAGGAACCCACAGAATTTTTCGCTTCTATACAAACAGCGGCTGGCAAAGAGGCGGATGACAGCTTTGATTGGATTTTGCCTGAGGAAACGGAAGATACGGAAATCAAAGAATATAAAATTGCAGCTCCTCCTAAATCACCAGCTAAAAATGGACTGGGTACACTGGCCAAAAAGTTCCGGGGAAGAAATAAGCAAGGATTTTTAACATCCATTTTACTGGCTGTCTTTTTTGCTGTCCTGCTGGGGACAAGCTTCGGGTTCATCATGCTGAAGCTGGTATTTACAGATCAGGCAGCTGAAACTGTGGCGCCTCCTATTAATGAAACGCCTCCAGCAGAAAAGCAGCAGACACCTGCTGCAGCAGCAGATTTAGAAACTATTACAACATATGTAGTTCAAGGCGGCGTTTTTTCAAATAGTGAAGCAGCGCAGCAAATCCAGGAAGCCAACTCACAAAAAGGAGTTTATAGTCAATCCATAAAAATGGGAGGTCAGACTTTTCTTTTTTTAGGGGTATCAGGCAGCCTTGATGAGGCTAAGGAAATAGGCGCCGCTTTTAAAAGCGAAGGAATTGATGTATTTGCAAAGGAAGTTGCGCTTGAAGGGAAAGCAATTGAAGGGGTGAATGCCGAAGAGAAAAAACTGGCTGAAATGGTTCCTTCTTTATACCAAAGCCTTTCAGAAGGTGCAGCCAGTGCCTCTCTCGGCAGCTCCATAACCCCTGAAACGGCCGAGAAAATTGAAGGCAGCATCAAGATAATGAATGAATTGAAGGAAGATCAAATTCAAAATAAGAGCCTGATTTCCATTAGAGAAGAACTATTGAAAGCATCAAAGCAAATAGAAACATATCGCAAGTCAGGAGATGCTGCATCAGCAGGTAAAATTCAGGAGCATCTGCTGGGGTTTCTTGCAGCTTATCAGTCACTGCTTCAGTCAGGCGGGCAGTAAGGACCCGGCATATTGTGCCATAATGTTAGGCGATTCGAATATTTTCTGGGAAATATCACATATTAAGCAGAGTCTGTTCGGGAAATTTAGACAGACTCTTTCTTTTTGTCGTTATTCGATATTTAATGATAAAAATATCGTAAATACCTTCTTTAAAATTGTTTGTCTGGCATTTTTTTGATACGATTAACCTGTATCTCCCAATTTGATACAATAAAGGTAAGGTGATTACATGCAAAACCTCATTTTAGCCTCTTCTTCCCCGCGGCGAAAAGAACTTCTTGAAAATCTTCATTTGCAATTCGAAGTCTCCAGCAGTGATGTCGATGAAAGTTTTGATCCAGTGCTGAAACCAGGAGAGATCGTGAAGGAGCTTGCCCATAGAAAGGCAAAGGCTGTATTTAATAAGCATACTGATTCCTATGTAATTGGATCAGATACAGTTGTTGTTAAGGACGGCACTATTTTAGGAAAGCCAGACAGCAGCATGGAAGCCTTTAATATGCTGAAAAGTCTGTCTGGAACGACTCATTCCGTTTATACAGGTGTTTCCATCATTACGCCTGAGAAAAATGAAATTACATTTTATGAAAAAACCGATGTGGTGTTCTGGGAGTTAACAGATGAAGAAATTGACTCTTATATTGGCACCGGTGAACCCTTTGATAAGGCAGGGGCATATGGGATACAAGGCATTGGCAGCATGCTTGTAAAAAGTATAAGCGGAGATTATTTCTCTGTTGTCGGGCTTCCTGTCTCCAGAACGGTTCGTGAACTGAGGAAAGCGGGATACTCGCTTCCTTAAATATACTTCTTTCATCTTCAACTCCCTGACTCCAGAGGGCAGGGAGGAAATTATGCAAACAGATTCTCTTTTAATTAAAGATTTCCCTCAGGATGAGCGCCCTCGTGAGCGCTTTGTCCAAAATGGTCCGCAAAGCTTGTCCAATCACGAACTGATAGCGATATTGCTCAGAACAGGCACGAAAGATGAATCAGTGCTGCAATTGGCGAATAGGCTGCTTACCCATTTTGAAGGGCTCCGGCTGTTAAAGGATGCATCCCTGGATGAAATAACGGCCATTAAAGGAATAGGAGCCGCAAAGGCAATTCAAGTGCTGGCAGCAGTTGAAATAGGACGGAGGATTTCAACCCTCACCTATGATGACAGATATATTATCCGTTCTCCTGAGGATGGGGCAAACTATGTCATGCATGAAATGCGATTTTTGTCTCAGGAACATTTTGTGTGCCTTTATTTGAATACAAAAAATCAGGTGCTTCATAAGCAGACCATCTTTATAGGGAGCCTGAACGCTTCAATCGTTCATCCCCGAGAGGTTTTTAAGGAGGCGTTTCGCAGGTCGGCTGCGTCCATTATCTGCATTCATAATCATCCGAGCGGCGATCCGACTCCAAGCAGAGAAGATATTGAAGTCACTAAGAGACTTGCAGAGTCCGGAAAAATAATCGGCATCGATGTTCTGGACCATCTGATCATCGGTGAAAATAAATTTGTCAGCCTAAAGGAAAAAGGTTATTTATAACACTATGTTTTTATTTGACGTTACGCTATAATATTGGTTATGATTTTTGAGATGCCTTGCATTTTCGAGGCGGATTGTACTAGAAAAATAAAAGAAAATTCCATTAAAATACCTTACTTAGGAAAATGAGCAATTTGTATCAGAAAGGGAGATACCATTTATGTTTGGAATCGGTACTAGAGACCTTGGAATAGATTTAGGAACAGCTAATACACTTGTCTATGTAAAAGGAAAAGGAATTGTTGTCAGAGAGCCGTCGGTAGTGGCTCTGCAGACAGATACTAAAAATATTGTAGCCGTCGGTAATGATGCAAAAAATATGATCGGCCGTACTCCCGGCAATATTGTTGCGCTGCGTCCAATGAAGGATGGCGTTATTGCGGATTATGAAACCACTGCTGTCATGATGAAATATTATATTAAACAAGCCAATAAAAATAAGGGCTTCTTCTCAGGGAAGCCGTATGTAATGGTTTGTGTACCATCTGGTATTACAGCTGTTGAAGAGCGCGCTGTTGTAGATGCAACCCGTCAGGCAGGCGCCCGGGACGCTTATACCATTGAAGAGCCGTTCGCTGCAGCAATCGGTGCTAATCTTCCTGTTTGGGAACCTACAGGAAGCATGGTTGTCGATATCGGCGGAGGAACTACTGAAGTAGCTATCATTTCCCTGGGCGGAATTGTTACAAGCCAATCGATCCGCATTGCCGGTGATGAAATGGATGATGCGATTATCAATTATATCCGCAAAAATTACAACCTGATGATCGGTGACCGTACAGCAGAAACAATTAAAGTGGAAGTAGGCTCTGCCGGAGATCCGGAAGGCGTCGAAAATATGGAAATTCGCGGACGCGATCTGTTGACGGGCTTGCCAAAAACCATTGAAATTACTGCTGAAGAAATCTCCAAAGCATTAAATGATACAGTATATGCGATTGTGGATGCAGTAAAAAATACTCTTGAAAAAACCCCTCCTGAACTGGCAGCAGATATTATGGACAGAGGCATTGTCCTGACTGGCGGAGGAGCGCTTCTGCGCAATCTGGACAAGGTGATCAGCGAAGAAACAAAAATGCCTGTCCTTATTGCAGAAAATCCATTGGACTGTGTTGCCATTGGTACTGGAAAAGCTCTTGACCATATTGATTTATTCAAAACCAAAGCTAAAGAATCCAGATAAATAGAGTTCTGAATAAGCAAAATAATGAAGCCCATTCACTTCTTTATAGTGTATGGGCTCAAATTTGGTTTTTTATTGAGCATAAAATGATATCTTTGCAGATATATGTTATATTTTGTTGAGCAGTGCCTAAATGGCGCAGGCTTTCCTGAAAAAATACTATTCGAGGTGTAAAGGATGCCACAGTTCTTTCTGAACAAACGCCTGATTATTTTGCTTGTCAGCATTATTATTCTCGTGGCATTGATTGGATTTTCTTTAAAGGATAGAGAAAATTTGACCTGGCCTGAACAATTTTTAAAAGATACTACCGGGTTTATACAAAATGCTGTTTCCAGCCCAGTGAATTATGTGGCGGGATTCTTTGAAAATGTCGAAGACTTGCAAAATACATACAAAGAAAATAAAGATCTGAAGACAAGGCTGGATGAACTTGCAAGACTTGAGTCTGAGGTTCAGAGGCTGAAAAAGGATAATACAGAACTTCGTGAGATTTTGGATAAGAAGGATTCTTTAAGTGAATTTGAGCCAAAGCAGGCAACTGTAATAGGCAGAAACCCCGATAGATGGCATGAATTGCTTATTATAAATAAGGGGAAAAATGCCGGGATTGAACCCAACATGGCTGTTATTACGTCAAAAGGCCTGATTGGGAAAGTAAAAAGCAGCAATACCTTTACTTCAACTGTTCAGCTTCTTAGTTCCATGGATCCGACCAATCGCATCTCGGCTGAAATTCAGGCAGGCGAGAATAACTTTTTCGGTCTGATTGAAGGCTATGATAAAGAAAAAGGTCTTCTTTTGCTTAAGAGAATTCCTTATGATGCTAAGGTTGAAAAGGATCAAAACGTTATTACATCAGGTCTGGGCGGTGTTTTCCCTAAGAGCCTTTCGATTGGGAAGGTTGTAGATGTAGTTCCAGATGAATTTGGTCTGACTCAGACTGCATATGTTAAGCCTGGAGCAGACTTCTATGATATTGGACATGTAATGGTCGTTAAAAGAGGTGCATTACAGCCTGATCTAATGGAAATGGTTGATGAGAAGGAGGAGGAGCTGTGAGAAGATTCCTTCTTCCTCTCATACTTCTGGCCATATTTATTGGAGAAAGCATATTTGTTCAAATAACTCCGTATGACTTATTAGGCAGCGGAAAAATAGCAGCTCCCCGTTTTCTGATGGGTGCATTGCTTATTTTGACTATTTTTGGGTCGAAAAAGCACGGAATTCTTTATAGCCTATTGTTCGGGCTGCTTTTTGATATTGTGTATGTTGAAATTATCGGCATTTATTTGTTTCTATTTCCGGTCATTGCTTTTATTACAACCAAACTAATGAGAATTCTACATATGAATATAGCGGTGGCTTCCATAATCGTGCTATTGGGCATTACCCTTCTTGAGGCCGGTGTCTACCAGATGAATTTATTGATTCACCATTCAGATATGGTATTATCAGTATTTCTTTCGTCCCGTCTCTTGCCAACTCTAATATTGAATGCCATTTTCATTATATTAGCTGTTTACCCACTTAAAAGACTTTCTGAAAAATTTGCAGATAGCTTAATCGAATAATTGTTAATTTCACAACGCTGAGGAAGAAACCGGATTACTCCGGTTTCTTTTAAATGAATAATTTTCAGTAAAAAAGGAATTTAGAAGGTTTCTGTCGAATTCTACCTTTATGGGCAAATAAGGGTAGGGATAATCGACATATTTTTTTATGGATTTTCTCAGGCAGGACTGTGTTTGAAGTAACCCCTGCTTAAAAATAAAGTGCGGCAGCACGAATGTGTTTCTTATCATTGAGGTGAACATCTTGAAATGAAAAAAAACCAAAACGTTACAATAAAAGGCACCAAAGACGGACTGACTTTGCATCTTGATGATTCCTGCTCTTACGGAGACCTGAAGAAAGAACTTGACAGAAAGCTTTCAGAGAACTCCAGATCGGTTGAAGACCGGCTTCTTTCCGTAAGGGTTCAAGTAGGCAACCGTTATCTTACAGAAGAGCAGCAGGAAGAATTAAGGGAGTTAATCAGGCAAAAGAAGAACCTGATGGTTGAGTCAATAAGCTCTAATGTCATTACCAAAGAAGAAGCTGAAAAACAGAAGGAAGAGAACGAAATTGTATCGGTTGCAAAGGTGATCCGCTCGGGGCAGGTTCTCGAAACGGCTGGAGATTTGCTTCTTATCGGAGACGTAAATCCAGGCGGTACTGTTATGGCAGGGGGCAACATCTTTATTATGGGGGCACTAAAAGGCATAGCCCATGCCGGCTGCAATGGAAATAATGAAGCCGTGGTGGTAGCCTCACTTATGAAACCATCCCAATTAAGAATCAGCCATTTTATTAACCGTGCTCCTGACAATGATCAGGATGAAGAAAAAAGGGAAATGGAATGTGCTTACATTGATGAAAAAGATCAAATTACAATAGATAGATTACAAGTATTGATGCATCTGAGACCTAATATAACTAGATTGCAAGGGGGAAGCTAGGATGGGAGAAGCGATTGTCATTACATCCGGAAAAGGCGGAGTCGGAAAAACGACTACTTCCGCAAATGTAGGTACTGCCCTGGCCCTTCAGGGAAAAAAAGTGTGCCTGGTGGATACAGACATTGGCCTTCGAAATCTTGATGTGGTAATGGGGCTTGAAAACCGCATTATTTATGATCTGGTCGATGTAGTTGAAGGCCGGTGCAAAATACATCAGGCTGTAGTTAAAGACAAACGGTTTGAAGACCTGCTGTATTTGCTTCCAGCTGCTCAGACTAGTGATAAAACAGCTGTTACACCAGAACAGATGAAAAAGCTGGTCGATGAATTAAAACAGGATTATGACTATATTGTTATAGACTGTCCTGCAGGAATAGAGCAGGGGTACAAAAATGCTGTTGCCGGTGCAGACAAAGCAATTGTTGTAACCACTCCAGAAGTCTCAGCAGTGCGTGATGCCGACCGGATAATCGGCTTGCTTGAAAAAGAGGAAAATGTAGAGGCTCCTAAACTGATTATAAATAGAATTAGAAGCCATATGATGAAAAATGGCGACATGCTTGATGTTGATGAAATAACTGCGCATTTGTCGATTGATTTAATTGGAATTGTGGCAGATGATGATGAAGTAATCAAGGCATCGAATCATGGTGAGCCTATTGCTTTAAACCCTAACAGCAAGGCTTCTGTTTCTTACCGGAATATCGCCCGCAGAATTCTGGGTGAAGCAGTCCCTCTTCAGCCTCTTGAACAAGAGAATAAAGGTGTATTTTCAAAAATAAAAAAGTTTTTTGGAGTAAAATAATTGTATCATTAGAACAAAAGCCGGGGAGCCATCCTCGGCTTTATTTTTTATTCAAGACACCACTTCAAGTCATACTCCATTTGGACAACTCATAAACTTGTACAAATAGAGTTATATAGAAATGGTGGGGATAATATGAATTCAAGAGCGGATGAAATACGGAAGAGAATTGAGCGGAGAAAAAAGGACAAAGAGAGATTCACGAATAAGAAAGATTCAGCGGTTCTTTGGACAGAAGATGAAGAGCGTTACGGGTTCAACAGGCTGCCTTCATACGAGAGCAACCTTGAAGAGGGGAATCACCCTTTATTTCGCAAGGAACTGTTCCTTTTCAAATTGCTTGCTTCTGCATGTATTTTTTTAGTAGCTGCCATTCTTTTTAAAAACCAGGCAGCGACTTTTGATCCTGCAAGAGATTTTGTAAAGACTGCCATGGAGAAGGATTTTCAATTCGCCGCTGTATCCGGCTGGTATGAAGAACAATTTGGAAAACCGCTTGCCCTGCTTCCATTTTCAGATGGCAAGAGTGATGAGAAGAATGTTGATGAAAACAGCGATTATGCATTGCCTGCTTCTGCAAAGATCCTGGAAGAATTTGATGATAATGGACAGAGAATAACCATTGAAACAGGAAAGGAAGCCTCCATTGAAGCAATGAGTGAAGGACTTGTTCGGTTCGCCGGAAAGAAGGATGGCTTTGGAAATACAGTCATTATTCAGCATGGTGATAAAAGTGAGTCCTGGTATGGCAATTTGGCTGAAATTAATGTGAATTTGTATCAATACGTAGAAAAAGGAACCGGTATTGGTACGGCGGGTGACGCCGATGATGGAGAAAAAGGCACTTTTTATTTCGCGATTAAAAAAGATGATGATTTTATAGATCCGATCCAGGTGATCCCATTTGAATAAACTGACAGGATTAATTAAACATATCCATATTCACCCATTGTTATGGGCGATTATTGGACTATCTGTTGCGACTGCCCATTTTATAGAGGTATGCGTGCTGCTGCTGATTATCTTTGTTCATGAAATGGGCCATGCTGCTGCTGCATCCCTTTATTCCTGGAGAATAAAAAAGATTGCTCTACTGCCATTTGGCGGTGTAGCGGAAATGGATGAACACGGGAACCGGCCGCTGAAAGAGGAGATTATCGTCATTATAGCAGGGCCGCTTCAGCATATATGGATGATGGGGGCGGCGCTGTTATTTTATGAACTCTCCTGGATGTCTGCTGATATTTTTCATATGTTCATTCAATTCAATTTAATGATATTAATTTTTAACCTCCTTCCCATCTGGCCATTGGATGGAGGAAAGCTTGTTTTCTTATGGCTTTCTCTTAATCAGGCATTTCCGGAAGCGCACAGAAAAACACTTTTTATTTCTGCTGCGGGTCTGATAAGTTTTATTTTATTAACGCTGCTAACCTCACCGGTTAACTTGAATATATGGGTAATCCTCGCTTTTTTGGTGTTTTCGCTTTATCATGAATGGAAGCAGAGCCGGTTTGTTTTTATCCGCTTCCTTCTCGAAAGGTATTATGGGAAGCACAGTGACTTTCGGACATTGAAACCAATCGTTGTTCGGGAAGAAGAATTGGTTATTGACGTACTGGAAAGATTTCAGCGCGGATGCAAACACCCCATCATTGTTGAAAAGGACGGCAAAGAAAAGGGTGCACTGGATGAAAATGAACTGCTGCATGCATGCTTTGCGGAAAAAGTGCTTACAGCTAAAATAGGTGATTTGCTTTATGTATACTGAAGAGCAAATCTTGGTTAATAAATAATGTTTTAAAGTGAGGAAGTCGTTTTGGATATGTTAGTTGTAAATTATGCATCAAGAGAGCGCCGCTTTGTGCACTTAAAAGATAATAGGGTCGAAAAGCTAATTATTGACCAGCCGAGGCATCGTTCATCAGTTGGGGATATATACTTAGGCACTGTTGCTAAAGTAATGCCTGGATTAAATGCAGCTTTTGTAGAGATAGGGGAAGGTCAAAGCGGTTTTCTTCACCGGGACAAACTAGCATCCTATGTTTGTTCTGCCGAGAATTCGCAAGTAAAGGAAAAACGAAGCATTTCTTCCTTTGTCCATCAAGGGGAAAGAATACTTGTTCAAGTTGAAAAGGACGCTACGGGAACAAAAGGACCGAGATTGTCTGGTTTGATTGAGTTTTCAGGAGAGTCACTGATATATATGCCAAACGGCCGTTATGTTGCAGTTTCCAAAAAAATTGAGGATAGTGAGGCAAGAGAAAACTGGCGGCAATTTGGCTATCGTGCAAAAGAAGAGAATGAAGGTCTAATTTTCAGAACATCCTGCGTCAGCAGGAAAGAAAATGAACTTATGGATGAATTGGAAAAACTCAGGCAGGAGTACAGGGACCTATTAAGAGAATCAGAAACGAAAAAGAAGGCTGGAAAGGTGTACAAAGCGGATTCTTTTATAAAGGAAATTATCGAAGAGGCTAAGAAAATAGCTCACGGTGAAATTGCCGTAGACGATTTGAACCTGAAAAATGTGCTCCAGAAACACACCTGTCTGCCAATTCGGCTGCACTCCGGAAAGGAAAATATCTTCTCTGCTTTTAATGCTGAAGCCGAAATTGATAAAGCACTAAAACGAATTGTATGGCTTGATAGTGGCGCATATCTTATTTTTGATGAAACAGAAGCCTTAACAGTCATTGATGTGAATACCGGGAAGTTTGCAGGTAAACAGGACCGCAGGGACACTGTGTTAAAAACGAATGAAATGGCGGCCGAAGAAGCTGCAAGACAGATCAGGCTCCGGGATATCGGCGGCATGATCCTGATCGATTTTATCGATATGAAAGAAGCATCCGATAGAAAGCATATTCTTGCTGTTATGGAAAACGCTCTGAAAAATGATGAAAGACGTACTAAACTGGTTGGGTTCTCCCCTCTTGGGATCCTTCAGATGACCCGCAAAAAGACAAGGCCTGCCATTTTAGAAGCGCTTACCGAAAGATGTCAGGTTTGCGAGGGCACGGGTAGAGTAATGAGTGCTGAGACCATTGCCTTCAGGCTAGAAAGGGAACTGTGGGAACATCGAGGCAGTGACCATGAAGCTGTTTTGATTGAAACCACCTCAGACACAGCAGCGGTATTTTCAGGGAAAAATGATGAACATAAAAAAAGAATTGAAGACAGCGTTGGCTTAAAGATTATTTTCTCTACAAGGGAAAATGGCAAGCCATTTTATGTAATCCGCAAGTTTGGCAGTGCCGATGAGCTGGGTTAATTTTATGCAGGATGGGTTAAGCGGCCCTCCTGCCTTTTTTAGTGCAGTATTTCCCACTTCCCTATTTGCTCCATAAGCATTATAATTGTATAGGCACGCAAATTAGGTGCAAACAAAGAGAATCATATAATTCTTATTGACATGATTGATCATTATATGATAGGATTTTCATGTTATGTTTGTAGCGCACCCGTGCTACAACCGCACAGAACAGGTACATAAGCCCGCATTTCGTGTCGGCGCCTGGGATGGCGAGTCTTAGTCTAAGAGGAGGTGCAGTTCATGTACGCGATTATCGAAACTGGCGGCAAGCAAGTACGTGTAGAAGAAGGTCAAGCTATCTACATCGAAAAGCTTAACGCTGAAGCAGGCGAAACAGTTACTTTTGGAAAAGTTCTTTTCGTTGGCGGAGACAGCGTAAAAGTAGGAAGCCCTGTAGTTGAAGGTGCTACTGTTACAGCTAAAGTTGAAAAACAAGGCCGTCAAAAGAAAATCACTGTATTCAAGTACAAAGCGAAGAAAAACTATCGTAAAAAGCAAGGTCATCGTCAGCCTTACACTAAAGTTGTGATTGAAAAAATCAACGCTTAATCAGGCGATTTAAGATGATTGATGTTACGATTATTCGTAAAGATTCCGGAAATATTCATTTGTTTGAAATTAGCGGTCATGCATTCTTCGCAAACAGAGGCAAGGATATTGTCTGTGCAGGCGTATCTGCTGTTTCCATCGGTGCTATTAATGCTGTCCATGCCCTAACCGGCGTGACACCAGAGATTAGCCATGGAGAAGGCTTTCTCCGCTGTGTCCTTCCTGATCTTCAGGATGACATGAATGAGAAAGTGCAGCTTTTGCTTGAAGGCATGGTTGTTTCATTGCAGACGATTGAAGAAGACTACGGAAAGTATATAAAAATTACCTTCAAAAAGCAGGAGGTGGAATAAATGCTATTAAAATTAGATCTTCAGTTGTTCGCTTCTAAAAAGGGAGTAGGTTCTACAAAGAACGGCCGTGATTCAATCTCTAAGCGTCTTGGCGCTAAGCGTGCGGACGGACAATTCGTTACTGGCGGCTCTATCCTGTACCGTCAGCGCGGTACTAAGATCTACCCAGGTGTAAACGTGGGTAAAGGCGGCGATGACACACTTTTTGCAAAAGTTGACGGTGTTGTTAAATTCGAGCGTCTTGGACGTGACCGCAAGCAAGTGAGCGTATATCCTGCAGCTCAAGAGGCGTAAGCCTTTTCGAGAAAACCCTAGCCCACAAGGTTAGGGTTTTCTTTTTTTGGCAAAAATTCCGCCGGTGCACTTCACATTTACCTAATGAATTAATAGCAGCTCTTCATCGCATAAGCAATATTTTCTTATTTAACATAAATTTGCTTACTGTCTTTATGTTTTTTGTTATACTTACAGCAAGCACAGTCTTCTGACAGCCTAATAACCATACAGGAGTGCATATATGGAAAAAGACTGGAATATGATTGAAGTGCTGCGTCATGCCCGGCATGACTGGCTGAATAAAATACAATTAATTAAAGGTAACCTTTCTCTAAATAAGATAGACAGGGCTAAGGAAATCATAGATGAAATTGTGGTGGAATCACAGCAGGAAGCAAGACTTTCGAATTTGAATCTTCCTGGATTTGCTTCGCTTTTATTAACTTATAATTGGGAGAACCACTACTTTCAGCTTGAGTATGAAGTGCTGGATGACCCCATTGCCGGACGTTTGGATGACTCTGTCCTTTCTGAGTGGACAGGCTCTTTTTTGGCCATTTTAGACTCATCAGTCAGGCCTTACCATGATAATCATCTATCCGTATCCATCAGGCATGAAAAAGAAGGGGCTCGTTTCTTTTTTGATTTTAGCGGAATACTAACAGATGTGGATCAATTAAAAAAGTTCTTTAAAAAGAAGAACACTAACATAACTGCTGCTGTTCAGGAATTAGCTGAAGAGGAGCTTGCATTGGAATTATTTGTGCCATTCATTGCAAATGGCAGAGAGTGATTTCCGCCAAAAAAAGCAATACTAAGTGTGAAACTCTGCAGGCTGGGCACTTCTTAAGTGTAAGAAGCAGATCCAGTCAGTGCCGGTATCTGGCTGAGTGCCAGACAATGGGACATACTGCAGACGGGAGGAATAATATATGTTTGTCGATCAAGTCAAAGTTTATGTAAAGGGCGGGGACGGGGGCAACGGAATGGTTGCTTTCCGCCGGGAAAAATATGTGCCGAACGGAGGCCCGGCCGGCGGTGATGGCGGCAAGGGAGCCAATGTTGTTTTTGAAGTGAATGAGGGATTGCGGACGTTAATGGACTTCCGTTATCAGCGCCATTTTAAAGCTCCCCGTGGCGAGCATGGCATGTCCAAAAACCAGCATGGAAGAAATTCAAAAGACATGATTGTTAAAGTACCGCCGGGTACAGTCGTAACAGATGCTGATACAGGGGAAGTAATCGCTGATCTGACTGAGCACGGGCAAAGAGCTGTCATAGCACGCGGGGGCCGGGGAGGCAGGGGAAATACCCGGTTTGCGACACCGGCTAATCCAGCTCCTGAATTGTCCGAACATGGGGAACCGGGCCAGGAACGGGATGTTGTGCTGGAGCTCAAGCTTTTAGCTGATGTTGGTTTAGTGGGATTTCCAAGCGTCGGGAAATCGACTTTGCTGTCAGTTGTGTCATCGGCAAGACCGAAGATTGCGGAATACCACTTTACAACAATTGTTCCCAATCTGGGGATGGTTGAGACTGAAGATGGACGCAGCTTTGTTATGGCAGACCTGCCTGGATTAATTGAAGGTGCCCATTCAGGAGTTGGCCTCGGCCATCAGTTTTTGCGGCATATTGAAAGAACAAGGGTAATTGTTCATGTTATCGATATGGCTGCTGTTGAGGGCAGAGATCCATTTGAAGACTACCTTACCATCAATAAAGAATTAAAAGAATATAACCTGCGCCTCACAGAAAGGCCGCAAATCATTGTAGCCAATAAAATGGATATGCCTGATGCAGAGGAAAATCTTAAAAAATTTAAGGAACAGCTTGCAGAAGATTATCCGATTTTCCCTATTTCCGCTTTAACAAGACAGGGGTTAAGGGATTTACTATTTGCCGTTGCAGATAAGGTCGAAGAAACACCTGAATTCCCGCTGTCACATGAAGAAGAGGAAAACACAGGTGTCCACCGCGTTCTTTACAAGCATGAAGCTGAACAAACGGAATTTGTCATCACGAGAGATCCTGCAGGAGTGTTCGTTGTATCAGGCGATGCGATTGAGAAGCTCTTTAAGATGACTGACTTCTCAAGAGATGAATCTGTCCGCAGGTTTGCCAGACAGCTTCGCGGTATGGGTGTGGATGATGCTCTTCGTGAAAAAGGAGCAAAAGATGGTGACACTGTTAAGCTGCTTGATTATGAATTCGAGTTTATTGACTAACCTTCTCGATTGACGGGGTGGAGAAATGAGAAAAGATAGATTCGATAAGAAATTTTATTTGGTTCGCGAAGATGTTTTGCCTGAAGCCATGAAGAAAACATTGGATGCAAAGGAAATGATCGAAAGGGGAAGAGCCGAATCGGTTTGGGATGCTGTCCAAAAAGTTGATTTGAGCAGAAGTGCTTTCTATAAATATAGAGACACTGTGTTCCCTTTTCATACTGTTGTCAAAGAACGGCTGATCACTTTATTTTTTCATCTGGAAGACAGGTCGGGAACTTTATCACATTTATTGGGCGTTGTGGCTTCATCGGGGTGCAATGTCTTAACAATACATCAGACCATTCCTCTTCAGGGGAGGGCAAATGTCACGCTTTCCCTGAATGTAACTGAAATGGGCATTGAGATTGAGGAACTCTTGACAAGGCTTCGAAAATTGGAGTTTGTAGAAAAAGTAGAGGTGCTGGGAACGGGTGCATGAAAAAATGTGCTCTGTGCCCTGCCCTTTTTTCGTTTTTTATTTTGTATTTCACATACATATGTTAAAGTAATAAAGTATAAAGAAAATTTTCAGTGATTTAAAATAAGTCTGATAAAAAAGGAGGTAATTACCGTGAAGTTAGGATTTTTAGGACCTAAAGCCACTTTTACAGATATTGCAGCCAGGAGCTTATTTCCCAATGAGACTGCCGTTGCCTACCCAACGATTCCTGCCTGCTTTGATGCTTTAAATGAGAATGAAATAGAGCTGGCGGTAGTTCCTCTTGAAAACGCATTGGAAGGCTCAGTGAACATTACATTGGACTATTTAATCCATGAAGCGGATTTTCCGATTATTGGCGAACTGACAGCTCCCATTCGCCAGCATTTTATGGTTCATCCGGCTCATGCTAAGGATTGGGACAAAACCCACGCTGTTTATAGTCATTCACACGCAATTGCACAATGCCATAAATTTCTGCATAAAGAGCTGAAAGGAATTCCTTGTGAAAGCACTACTTCTACAGCTGCCGCAGCCCGATTTGTAAAAGAAAATCCGGATTTGCGGGCAGGTGCCATAGCTAATGAATTAGCTGCAGAAGTATATGGGTTGGCGATCGTTAAAGAGGATATCCATGATTTTGATTATAACCATACGAAGTTCATTGTTTTAGCCAATAAAGAACTCTCCATCAGTGAAGACCGCAAGGAATTTCAAGGGCATAAGACAACTGTTATGGTGACGCTGCCGGCTGACAGGTCAGGGGCTCTTCATCAGGTGCTTTCGGCATTTGCCTGGAGGAAGCTTAATTTGACTAAGATTGAATCCAGACCGATGAAAACAGGATTAGGTAATTATTTCTTTATCATTGATGTGGATATGAAAATGGATGACGTCCTGATCCCCGGTGCAGCTGCTGAATTGGAGGCATTAGGCTGCAATGTTAAGGTGCTGGGAAGCTATCCGTATTTTCAGCTTCAGAATAAGAACAGCAAAGTTCTGCAGGAATAAATAAAAAAATAAAAAGGATCCGGCGAGTATATTTCCGGGTCCTTTTATATTTAAAGCTATTCCAGGTTAATAAGAAATCCTGCTTCTTTTAATAATTTCTCAGCTTCATCGAGTTTCCTTTCGGTGGCTGCAGACAGAGTATGGAGGTGAATGCCATCTGTCAATTCTGATAAGAATGAAGCCTTTGTGGAATTGATTTTTTCCATGAATTGCTTAACTTCCTGGCGGGTGGATACCATAACCGATGCAGTTAAGTCACCATAGACTGGATGTTCAATTCTTACATCTTTTACGGTAACTCCATGGTCGACAAGCAGATTCAATTCTTCTTCTGTTTTCGCGGGGTCATGATGGCAGGCAATGACCCGCTCGGCTGCTGATGCAGGAGAAGCCTGGTGAAGATACAAATAACCCTGGCTTGTTGCAATGATTGGCTCGTTTCTTGCTTTTAGAAGGGTGATATCCCCAACAATTACCTGTCTGCTGACATTTGTTTTTGCGGCAAGTTCGCTTCCTGTAATGGGCTGTCCGCTTTCTTTCAGCAGCTGAAGCAGAAAGGTCCTTCGCTCTTCTCCGAGCACCTTTTTTTGTTCATTCATATTCTCTCACCCTTACAATCCGATAATATTTCATTTTAACATAAGGAAAGGAGGAAGAAAAAATTAGAGGGGTACGAGTTCACTGGCCAAGATAGCCAGCTTTTCCCCTAATGCTTTTGCATCCTCGGCAGATGTATTCCACCCAAAGGAAATCCTGATAAATTCTTTGCCTCTTTTATCTGTAACTCCCAGTGCCTCCATGGTTTTAGAAACAGTTTGCAAGCCTGTACTGCATGCACTTCCTGTAGATATGGAAAATCCGAGCCGATTGCATTCAAGCATGACATATTGTCCTTCCACACCTTTTAACCGAAGTCCCAATGTAGAAGGAAGCTGGTAAGAGCCGCTAAAATCGTATACTGTGAATTTCTCGTGTGCGGGTTCAAGCTCCTTCAGCAGTACTTCCCGCAGCATTTGGAAATGGCTGTTATGTTTGCTTAAATTTGCATAAGCTTTCTGTGCAGCCACTGTCATTCCGACAACACCCGGAAGGTTTACAGTGCCTGGCCTGAGTCCCTTTTCATGTGAAACTCCGGGTAAAAAAGAGCTCCACCGCATGTCTGGTCTTAGGTAAACCCCTCCGATTCCCTTTGGGCCGTAAAATTTATGTGCAGAAAAGGAAAGGCTATCAGCAAATCGTGCCGCTTCTTTCAAATCTGCTTTGCCAAATGTATGGACACAATCACTATGCAGCAAAATTTGCCTTTCCCTGCAAAGCTCGCTGATCTCAATGAGAGGCTGCAATGTGCCGATCTCAGGATTGCCATGCTGTATGGTAACTAAGACGGTATCTTCCCTGATGGCGGAACTTAATTTTTTCAGGTCCATGCGGCCATCTGTGCCAAAAGGAATTTTTGTAATTTCATAGCCATCCTTAAAGCGTAATTTCTCTAAAACACTATGAATAGAGGAATGTTCAGCTATTCCTGTAATAATATGCTTTCCTGCTTTTTCAGAAGCAGACAGCAAGGCAGCTATTGCAAGAAAATTACTTTCCGAACCTCCGCTGGTAAAATAGATTCCTTCACTTTTTACGCCTAAAATTCCTGCCAATTCCATCCTGCAATTTTCAAGAAGCCCTTCTGCAGCACTCCCGGTATCATGCAGGCTGCGGGTATTGCCAAAGTATTCAGTTGAGGCTTTTATATAGGCATCTGCCGCTTCTCTGTCGAGCGGACATGATGCGGCATAATCGAAATATTTAATGTTCCCCACCTGCTCTCCTCTTTCTAATTAAACCAATCAAAAAGTCAGAAGTTCCTCTTAAACTATGAAAACCTCTTGTCATAATTCTAAATCTGTGTAAATATAGGTGTCAAGACACCTGTAAAAACAGGAGGTAAAATATTATGAATGCCGACGTTTTAATAATTGGAAGCGGGGTAGCCGCTCTGCAGTTGGCAAAGAAGCTGCGCCGGGACTTGAATGTGATTATTCTCACAAAATCGACTGTAATAAATGGAAATTCATATATGGCACAGGGCGGCGTTGCAGCTGCCCTGGGAAAAAATGATCATCCAGAAAAGCACTGCATGGATACACTCGAAGCAGGAAGGTTTCATAATAATTCTGATGCAGTGCAAGCCCTGACCAGTGAAGCTCCATTCCTGATAAAAGAGCTGAATCAGGAGGGATGCCGGTTTGACATGGATTCTGGAGGATCCATCTCGTTAGGAAGAGAAGGGGCTCATTCAGAGAATAGAATTGTTCATGGGGGAGGAGATAGTACAGGAAAAACAATCATCGATTTTATGCTGTTAAATCAAAATCCGAATGTTCGAATCTTAGAAGATATTCTTGTATTTGAATTGCTTATAAATGGAACAGACGGCAAGTGCATTGGCCTAAAAGGAAAAGATTATGCTGGTGGAGTTCATCAATTCTTTTCTTCTCATGTTGTGCTCGCTACGGGTGGCTGCGGACAGCTGTATGAATATACCTCCAATGCTGAAACCGTAACTGGAGATGGGATTGCCTTAGCATACAGGGCTGGTGCGGAGATAGCTGATATGGAGTTCATTCAATTTCATCCCACACTTCTCTACAAGGACGGTAAAGCACGGGGGCTGATCTCTGAAGCTGTAAGGGGAGAAGGGGGACGCCTTATTACTGAAGACGGGAGTCCTGTCATGGAAGGGCTTCACCCACAGGGAGATTTAGCCCCAAGACACGTAGTGTCACAGGCCATTTATCATTCTGTGAAGAAAGGGAAAACCGTTTTCCTGGATATCTCATCAATAGAAAATTTTAAATCCAGATTTCCAACCATAACAAAAATATGTGAAGAAAACGGCGTAGATTTAAGTTTTGGGAAGATTCCTGTTGCTCCCGGAAGTCATTTTTTAATGGGAGGAATAAAAACTGATTTATTGGGCCGCACAAGTATTCCCGGCTTGTATGCGATTGGTGAAGCTGCATGCACGGGAGTACATGGCGCTAACCGTCTTGCAAGCAATTCCCTGCTTGAAGGGCTTTATTGCGGCAAGCAGCTTGCGGTTTGGCTTAATGAACAGCCTTTCAATGAAACTGCTGATGAATTGCATATTCATAACCCGGAATTAGGGTGGCCAGTTAAAGAAGCATTGCCATCTATTGAAGAAATTAAAATAAACATGATGAAAAATGCCGGGATTATCAAAACAAAGGAAGGGCTTCTTGCTCAGATGGCCTGGCTAAAAGGATGCAAAATTGAAGAATGGATAATGGCAGATCTTGATCATTTATCAATAGAGGAAATAACGCGGGCCTTCATGCTGATTGCAGCTTATCTGATCACAGATTCTGCATTAATGCGAACAGAAAGCCGTGGGGGACATTTCCGGCAGGATTATCCTTTCGAAAGTCCAGAATGGCTTGGAAAAAGAATTATTCACTGCCGAAAACCTGAAAGGAATGGTAAAAATGAACAAATTAAAGCTGCGATTGCAACTTGAACAATATTTTCTTGAGGACATTGGGGACCGCGACCTGACAAGTGAACTTATTTTTGGGGAGAGCCAGGCAGGAAAGGTCATTTTCCTGGCAAAAGACAATGGTATTTTTTGCGGTGAAGAAATAATCAGGTCAGGATTTAAGGTGCTGAATCCGGCGGCTGAAGTAAATATAAAGATAAAGGACGGGGAAAGGATCGAGAAGGGTCAAATCCTTGCTGAAGCTGCAGGGCCAGTATCGGATTTATTAAAAGGAGAAAGAGTTATTTTGAATCTGCTCCAAAGAATGAGCGGAATTGCAACAAAAACAAGTGAGGCTGTCCGGGTTCTTAAAAGTTCACATACAAAAATCTGCGATACAAGAAAAACCACTCCAGGCCTAAGAATGCTTGAAAAATATGCAGTCAGGTCAGGAGGGGGATTTAATCATCGATATGGTCTATATGATGCAGTCATGATTAAGGACAACCATATTTCTTTTGCCGGTTCAATTGCAAAAGCTGTGGAAGAAGTGCGCTCAAAAATTGGGCATATGGTAAAAGTTGAAGTCGAAACGGAAACAAAAGAACAAGTCGTGGAAGCAGTTAAAGCAGGTGCAGATGTAATCATGTTTGACAATAGGAGTCCGGAAGAGATAAAAGAGTGGATTAGCTGCGTGCCGAATGGAATAGTGACAGAAGCATCCGGTGGAATTACCCTTGATAACCTGCAATCATACAGTGATACGGGGGTTGATTTCATTTCCCTTGGATTTCTGACCCATTCTGTGAAATCGCTTGATATAAGTGTGAAGGTTATCGTGGAATAAATTTTGTGACAAAGGGGTTTGGAGAAGATGAATATTTTTCAGACAGCAGAAAAACAAGCAAGTATTCTTCCGGAAAAATATCGGATGATGACTGTTAAGGAACTAAAGGTTCGGGCAAGAGAAATAAAAAATGGGCTTGGCAATAAGCTGTTCATTCCGGGTCATCATTATCAAAAAGATGAGGTCATCCAGTTTGCGGACGCTACAGGTGATTCACTCAAGCTTGCCCAGCTTTCGCAGGAGAATACAGAGGCGGAATATATTGTATTTTGCGGAGTCCACTTTATGGCTGAAACGGCAGATATATTAACATCTTCACATCAAAAAGTGATTTTGCCGGATATGCGTGCAGGCTGCTCCATGGCTGATATGGCTGATATAAGCCAAACAGAAAGAGCCTGGATGAAACTGCAGAATATGTTTGGGGATACTATGCTTCCATTAACGTATGTAAACTCTACTGCTGCCATAAAGGCTTTTGTAGGACGTCACGGAGGAGCGACAGTCACTTCTTCGAATGCTGAAAAAATGGTAAGCTGGGCCTTTGAGCAGAAGCAGAGAATTCTATTTCTTCCTGATCAGCATCTTGGAAGAAATACTGCCTACAATCTTGGAATACCTCTTGCTGGAATGGCTGTATGGAATCCTACTACAGATCATCTGGAATATGAAGGGGAACTAGAGGATATAAAAGTGATACTATGGAAAGGCCATTGTTCTGTTCATGAAAACTTTACCGTTGAAAATGTTCATGAAGTCCGGGAACAATATCCTGATATGAAAATCATTGTCCATCCTGAATGCAGAAGAGAAGTGGTAGAGCTTTCCGACATGGCAGGATCAACCAATTTTATTATCGATGCAATTGAACATTCGGAGCCTGGATCTTCCTGGGCAATCGGTACTGAGATGAATTTAGTTAAAAGGATTATCGCCCGGCACCAGGATAAAACTATTATCTCACTTAACCCGCATATGTGTCCTTGCCTGACTATGAACCGAATCGATTTGCCACACCTGGTTTGGTCTCTTGAATCAATCTGGGAAGGTAATAGCCAAAATCTAATTCAAGTCGAAGAACCAACGGCAGCATATGCTAAACTGGCTCTGGATAGGATGCTTGAACGCCCATAAATGCGGTAAAAAAGTCCCCTGTCCGCTAACATTGGAACCTAGCTTACAGTGTTAAGCATATTCTGCGGAACATATATCTAATAAAAAAATTCTCCCCGCCAGGAGGATTTTTTTTTGCTTAACTGGCCATTGCGGGTAAGGGTAAAGAGAGTAACGATGAATCATAATTCCGGGAAAAAAAGCATATCTTTTTGTGTAGATTGTTAGCAATTTGCCCAATTCTTCATACACTATATGGACTCATCGAGATTAACGGGCACTAATCTGCACCTTTCACATAAATGGATGAAATGCCCGTAAATGCTGAATAGGGCACAGAATGAGAAAGCCGCATCTGCGGCAGGTTTCTGTGTGCCCCATCGTGTGGACCTCAACCATCCATCACAGATGTAAGCATCACCTTATGCATAGGAGGGAATTCAGAGTGAAAATCCATATCGTACAGAAAGGGGATACTCTTTGGAAGATTGCCAAAAAGTACGGCGTGAATTTTGAAGAGCTGAAAAAGATGAATACACAGCTCAGCAACCCTGATATGATTATGCCCGGTATGAAAATAAAAGTTCCTGCAAGTGGAGGCTCTATAAAAAAAGAAGCTCCTATTGGAGGAAAACCGGAAGCAAAAATAAATTTGGGTGCCAAAAAAGAAATGCCAAAAGCAGAACAGCCTTTTGCCAAAGAGAAACCTATTACCATGCCGAAAACGGAAGCACCCAAGGAGAAGCCGGTAAAAGAAGCACCAAAAAAGGAAATGCCAAAAGTAACAGCACCAAAGGTTGAAACTCCAAAAGAAGTGCCTAAAGCTGCGCCAAAAGCAGAAGCACCTAAGGAAGTTCCCAAAAAACCCTTTACACCAAAAATGCCAAAGCCGATTATGCCGGAAATTGATATAAATAATTATTATATGATGAATATTCAGCAGCCGGCACCGCAGCAAAAGCCGCTGCCGGCAAAAGAGGTAAAACCGCAGCAGAAGCCTCTGCCCGCAAAAGAGGTAAAAGCAAAGGAAAAACCAGTTAAGCCTGCAGAAACTAAACCACAGCAAAAACCATTGCCAATCTCAGAATCTAAGCCGCAGCCCCAGCTCCCGCCCAAACCAGTTAATATCCTTCCGCAGGTAAAGCCGTATCAGGAAAGTCCTGAATCGCCGGAAAGCGAATCACCATTTTACCCACAACAACAAGGAGGTCAATATCAGCCGATGTTTCCTTATAATCCATGTTACCCGCAAATGCCATTCCCTCAAGTACAGGGAGCAATGATGCCACAGATGCCGCACCAAATGCCCCAGGTCCAGGGGGCAATGATGCCTCAAATGCCGCACCAAATGCCATCAGGTGTGATGGGAGCGGAAGACATGGGCATGCAGATGCCGCACCAAATGCCGCAGGTCCAGGGGGCAATGATGCCACAGATGCCGCACCAAATGCCATCAGGTGTGATGGGAGCGGAGGACATGGGCATGCAGATGCCGCACCAAATGCCGCAGGTCCAGGGGGCAATGATGCCACAGATGCCGCACCAAATGCCCCAGGTCCAGGGGGCAATGATGCCTCAAATGCCGCACCAAATGCCATCAGGTGTGATGGGAGCGGAAGACATGGGCATGCAGATGCCGCACCAAATGCCACAGGTGCAGGGGGCAATGATGCCACAGATGCCTCATATGGCTGGAGTAGAAAGTCCGGATTATGATGAATCTTCACCGTTTATGCCAATGTCTCAAATGCCATCGGGTGTGATGGGAGCGGAAGATATGGGGCAGCAGATGCCGCACCAAATGCCACAGGTGCAGGGGGCAATGATGCCTCAAATGCCGCATCAAATGCCGCAGGTGCAGGGAGCAATGATGCCTCAAATGCCGCATCAAATGCCGCAGGTGCAGGGAGCAATGATGCCTCAAATGCCGCATCAAATGCCGCAGGTGCAGGGAGCGATGATGCCGCAGATGCCGCATCAAATGCCGCAGGTGCAGGGAGCAATGATGCCACAGATGCCGCACCAAATGCCACAGGTGCAGGGAGCAATGATGCCTCAAATGCCGCATCAGATGCCACAGGTGCAGGGAGCAATGATGCCGCAGATGCCGCCAGGTGTAATGGGAGCGGAAGACATGGGCATGCAAATGCCGCATCAAATGCCACAGGTACAGGGAATGGAATCTCAAAAGCCATTGATGCCTGGCTCGGTGATGGGAGCTTCCAATGATTGCGGCTGTGGAGGGCCGCAATATGCTCCTAGAGGTTTCGAACCAGGATATGGCCCAGGATTTGGCTATGGACCGGGACCAGGCTTCGGTCAAGGCTTTGGCCCAATGGGCGGAGAGGCATTTGGAATGCCAAGAAACACAGACGAAAGCAGTGAATACGACGGTTAATAATGCAGGAGACGATTTAGTACAAAATCGTCTCCTCTCCTATTTGCACGATCAGCTGCCATTTAAAATTGAAGAATTAAAGCCCATTCGAAAGAAGGTCTATTTTCTAAGAACACAGCAAAGATCCTATATATTAAAAGGGTTTTCATCCTATCACCGTCTAAAACTCCAGGAAGCATTCACATCTTCATTAATGAAGGAAGGATTCTCAAAGACCTATATTTTTTATGAAGTTGCCAAGGAACCGCCTTTGTTTTTTGACAGGACTTATTACGGCTGTATGGAGTATTTGCCGCCTTCCAAGGAAGTTTTTACTTATTACCTGAAAACAGATCGGTTAAAAGGGCTGGAACTCCTGAAGAAGTTTCACGATACAACAGAGAAGCTCGTCAGCCGTTATCGAACGGTTGTGCCAGCTTATAGGCAGGCAGACAAGTGGAGAGAGAGAGCAACCCTTTTTCTTAATAATCTCCCAGTAGTAAGGTATTTTGTCCAAAAAGAAATTATTAATGAGTTACTGGCCTGGGCAGATTGGTCCTTAAGAGGCATTGAAGAAGAAGCCTGGCTTTTTCAGTCGGGAAGGCAGGTTATTCTGCACGGTGATGTAGCACACCATAATTTTCTCAGAGCAAAAGATCAATCTTTATATTTGCTTGATTTTGACCTCGTCGCGATAGGGTCTCCTCATTCCGATTATCTGCAGTATGCAAATCGCATCCTTCCCTTTATGAACTGGTCATTTGAAGAATTGAAAGAATATCCAATCTTTAAATACAGTCTTGAAGAAAAAGGCTTTCTTCATGCATTGGCATATCCAACAGATATATTCAGGGAATGGAACCGTGTAATAAGGGATAGATCGTATCTTGATTCTGTAAAAATCCGTCCTGTATTGGATTTAACTGTAGGACAGTTTGCTGAAAGACAGTGCTTTATTAAAGCACTTAAAATGGCCGTTAATGAGACAAACCAATAATACTCTATACAAAATTGGACGTAAATGGACAGAATGAAAGCCTCTTTTCGCTCACAAGCTAAGTAAGAGCAGAAATGCTCAGGGCTTGTAATATTAGCGAGGGGGTTTTTCGCTTGCACAAGAAACTGCTTATAGTGCCGGTGGCTGCTATCTTATCAATGGGATTGACAGGCTGCGGTACGAATGAAGATGCAGCTGTTGATCGAAACAATGAGATGGGTCAGCCCATGGGATATTACTCGAATGAAAATCACGAAAATCGCGGTGGAAATGTCCGGGTGGAAGATGGTACCGATAATGATGGGCCTCTGACAGAAATGATGGATCATACGCTCGGAGCCGAGGGGGAAAATACCCGCCGTAACCATGTGGACAATAATGCACGGAGAGTCCGGGATGAAAACACCGGAAACCCTACTGTTCCTATGGCAGACAGAGATCTAAGCTTTTTTAGGAAAGATAATCGTTTTAGCCATAGCGATGCAAATTACCATGGTCATCTCGATGACAATACACGGCAAGCTAAAAATTCCTATTATCAGGCTTATGAAGGCGAGCTTGCTGAAAAAATCGGTGACATTGCAGCAGCTGTTCCAAATGTTGAGGACGTCAGATCTGTTACCTATGGCAGCAATGTTTTGATTGCTGTAGATCTGACTGATTACGATAAGGAAGAACAAACAAAAGAAGCGATTCATAAAGCTGTCGAGCCATATCTGCGGGGAAGATCTGCGAAGGTGGTAACAGACGAAGGAACATTCAGCCGGTTAAGAAACATTGATAACAATCTTCGTGATGGCGGCCCAAGAGAGCAAATTGATTGGGATTTGAAAAGCTTATTTGGCAGGTAAAATCAACAGATTAGCGATAGGGGCAAAGCATCTGGGCTTTGCCCCTTTTACATATTAAATTATTTCAGGATAAACATGAAAATTTTGGCCACACTAAACATAAAGATCTGGGAAATACAGGATCAGGCAGACAGTGAAGAAGTTACTATTTAATCGGGGTGATCGATCATGAGAACCATATGGGGCTTGCTAATAGCAGGATCTGCTTCCTTTTATCTCTTCTTCTACACGGACGCATTTAATTTTTTATCTGTTGGCGGCACTTCTCATTATGCTATGGCAGCTGAACAAATCGAAGGTCCGCTTAAGCTTGAGGTCATCTTGGAGAGAGAGTATCTGGATGGAGAAGTAAGCCAGGAAATGATAAAGGAAACCATATGGTCTCTTGAAGATTTCTGGGCTAAATATGATCAATGGCAGCTTGTTGATATGGATATAGATTATATGGTATTCCGCAGGAAAATGGATGATATATCACCGTTATTAAAAGCAAATGGGTATTTCGGTGTCACGGAAGACGGAACCCTGACCATTTTCAATGGAAAGCCGCAAAAAACGAATATTATTCAGTCATTCTTTCAAATCGATTTAGGAAAATTAGAGAGCACAAAATGTGAAGAATTAAAAAAGGGAATACCAATTGTTTCAAAGGATCGATATGTGGAAGTTCTGGAAACCTTTAAAAGCTATACTGCCGGTGAAAAGCAGGCGAATTAAAGCAGTGAAACATGCAAGGGGATGTGCTCCTCTTGCATATTTTTTTGTGCCAAAAGGAATATGTATTATTTGTAATGTTACATAGTTTCTGATAGCATATAATTAAGTAACATTAGATGCAGGAGGGAATCTAGTGGAATATGTTGATCCTATCAAGGACATCAAAAGTATTAATAAAATCAAAGAGATTTTAAGGAGACAATCACAGCGGGACCTATTGCTGTTTGTGCTGGGAATAAATACAGGCATTAGAGTCAGTGATCTGCTTTCTTTAAGAATCAGTGATGTTTCAGATGGGAAAGAAATAAAGGAATTTATTTATATTGATGATTTAAACCATGGTGCTGAACCAAAAAATAGCCATGAACAGAAAGCATATTTTTTAAATAACAGTGTGAAAAAGGAATTAAGGAAATATTTTTCCCAGCATGATTTTACTGAGTGCGATTTTCTTTTCAAATCCAAGAAGAATAATCAGCCTATAACCCGCCAGCAGGCTTATCGGATTATAAATAGTGCTGCCAAGGAGGCAGGGATACAAGGGAAAGTCGGAACACATACACTCCGTAAAACGTTTGGTTATCATGCTTACAGAAAAGGTATTGCCATTTCGATCATTATGTCCATATATAATCACCACTCATCAGCAGAAACAATGCGCTACCTGGGAATTGAGAGAGGCGAGAAGCAATTAACAAAGGTGGACGTTAATCTCTAGAAGTGAAAGGATAAAAAAACTCCTCCGCATTTCAGCAGAGGAGGAATTATTTCATTATTCATCATCATTATTCAAGGAGTCATCTAAATCAACATTAGTTAAGTCAGATATAATGTCTTCAGTTACGATGACTTGATGTGTCTTCTGGTCTTTCATAAATTTAAAAACCCCATTATTAAAGTCAGTGCCCTGATCTTTAAAGAAAATTCCTTCATATTCAGCATCCTTCGTATGTTTGAAAGTCACACGATAGTTGCTTCCATCCTTAACGAGGTAAGCACGAACGCCTTTTTCAAACTGTCCCTCCTGATCTTTCAGATATCGGGACACAGAAATGATATGAAGATCCACAAAGGGGATTTCCCGGAGAAGTACATTGATGATGGACCCCTTGGCAATTTGTTCCCAGCGGCTTTGAGCTGTTTGGCCAAGAATTATTTGTGTAATGCCTTTTTCTCTTGCCACTTCGGTGATGACTTTTGATACCGGCCGCTTTTCATTATCCTTCAGAATGAAAGCATCAGCACTATAGTGATCGGCTAATTGTTTCCATTTGGTGATGTAATGTGATTTCTCCGCATCCATTTCATCAAAAGGTTTTGGATCAATGGTCAATATATATAAAGGACAATCCAGCATACTGGCTATTTGGCATCCGCGGCGAATTAACTTTTCACCATTTGGGCCGTAATAAACACAGACAAGAATGCTTTCGTCCATTCGTCCTGTTAGTTTTTTCACTGTTAACTCACCTCGAATAGATGTGAAAATATTTGTCTTCATAATTTAAACTATGTATGACTATAGCTTATGCAACCTAAAAGGTCAATGTCATTCAAGAAAATTAATCAAGTTCAGAGTTAATGGTTTGATATATTGGGAAGCATACTTTAAAAGAACAGTAAATGCCCTTATGTTTGAAACAGTAATGTCACCTGAAAATTCATAAAAAGGGAGGGGATCGTTTTGTCCTGGCTGCACATAATGGTTTTAGTTCCATTTATATTTGCAATATTTGTTCCGTTAATTTATAGAATGGTTACACCACGCATACATACTGGCTGGTTTGTGCTAGTAGTGCCATCAGTCATTTTTCTGTATTTGCTAAGGTATATTCCAATTGTTTCAAATGGAGATTCGGTTTTTATTTCTGTACCCTGGATCCCATCGTATGGAATAAATTACACAACATATATTGATGGATTAGGCTTAGTCTTTGGATTGCTTATTACAGGCATCGGAGCTTTGGTTGTGCTGTATTCCATATATTACATGTCAAAGCTGAAAGAATCACTGCACAATTTCTATGTCTATTTACTGTTATTCATGGGAGCTATGCTTGGTTTGGTTTTCTCTGATAATATTCTTGTTTTATATGTTTTTTGGGAATTGACAAGCATCTCGTCTTTCTTACTGATTGCTTATTGGTATCAAAGGGAAAAATCTCGTTATGGGGCACAGAAATCAATGAATATCACGATTTTTGGCGGACTTGCCATGCTTGCCGGATTTATCATGCTGTCAATGATGACAGAAACATTTAGCATTCGTGAAATAATTAATCAAACTGAATCTATATATGAGCATTCCTTATTTTTGCCTGCCATGATTCTTCTTCTCATTGGGGCGTTTACAAAATCTGCACAATTCCCATTCAGCATTTGGCTTCCAGATGCAATGGAAGCTCCAACGCCAATTAGTGCTTATCTGCACTCAGCGACAATGGTTAAAGCTGGGATATATTTAGTGGCGCGTATGACGCCGATTTTTGGAGGCACTGCAGAGTGGTTTTGGCTTGTAAGCATTGCCGGACTTGTAACATTGCTGTATGGCTCTCTTAACGCTGTAAGGCAAACAGACTTAAAGGCTTTATTGGCGTACTCAACCATTAGCCAGCTTGGGCTGATCATGAGTCTGCTTGGCATGGGGTCAGCGTCCCTATATTACGGTACAGGTGATGAAGCTTCAATGTATGCAGCAGCCGTGCTTGCTGCGATCTTTCATTTAATCAATCACTCTACATTTAAGGGAAGTTTGTTTATGGTTGTGGGGATCATTGACCATGAAACTGGAACCAGGGATATTAGAAGGCTGGGCGGTTTGATGCACCTGATGCCTATTTCTTTCACCCTTGCTGTCATTGGCGGCTTTTCAATGGCAGGACTTCCACCATTTAATGGATTCCTGAGTAAAGAAATGTTTTTTACCGCTGTGTTGAATGCCTCTGATATGTCTATATTCAGCATGGAGTCCTTAGGTGTTATTTTTCCTGTTATCGCCTGGGCAGCAAGTGTGTTTACTTTTATCTATTGCATGATTATAATTTTCAAGACCTTTACCGGGAAATACAAGCCGAAAAAGCTGGAAAAAGCAGCCCGCGAAGCGCCAGTTGGGATGTTAGTCCCTCCGCTTATTTTATCTTCCCTGGTTATTATTATTTTCTTTTTCCCTAATGTGCTATCTCAATACATTCTTAAGCCCGCAATGGGAGCTGTTTTGCCAGCCTATTCTCAGCCTGGGGAAATTGAAATCAAAATCAGTGCATGGCATGGCTGGAATGCAGAATTATTTATGACTCTGGGAGTCGTCGGAGCAGGGGCTCTTCTATATTTATATTTAAAAAAGTGGATTGGCATTTATTCGATCTACCCATATAGCATGACCTTCAATAACTTCTACAACCAAGGGCTCGGCAAAATGGAAGACATGTCCTACTCTCTAACCAAAGGCTATATGACCGGATATATACGCGATTATTTTGTATATATCTTCACTTTTTTTATTATTCTGGTTGGAGGTTCCATATTGTTCCTGGATGGAGCAGTCTTTGATGCCGGCAAAAATGCACCTGTCAGCATATATGAAGGTGTGCTGATTATTAGCATGCTTACAGCAGCCTTTACCGTTCTATTCTCCAAATCAAGGCTGACGGCTATAGTTGCAGTTGGTGCACTTGGGTACCTGGTCTCACTTTTCTTTGTCATTTTCCGCGCGCCGGATTTAGCACTGACCCAGCTGGTGGTTGAAACAGTTACAACTGCCCTTTTTCTTTTATGTTTTTACCATTTGCCGGAAATGCGGAGGAAAGTGGAAAGAGTAAAATTCAGAATGATAAATTTAGTGATTTCCCTTGGTGTTGGGGCCGTAGTGGCAACTCTTGCATTATCTGCTAATGGGACAAGATTATTCGAGCCTATCGCCTATTACTATGAAAATTCATATGAACTGGCCGGGGCAAAAAATATTGTTAACGCGATACTTGTAGACTTCCGGGGTATTGATACAATGCTTGAAATATTTGTGCTTGGCATTGCTTCCTTAGGAGTGTATACACTTGTAAAACTGAGGTTATCGGGGAGGGGAAGAAGTGAAAGAACCAAATGATATCATTTTGCATGCTGTTATAAAGGTTGCAGTAGTTATCATCCTTACCTTTTCGATTAACCTATTCTTCTCAGGACATCATAACCCTGGCGGAGGATTCATCGGAGGTTTAGGATTTTCAGCTGCTCTGACGCTGCTGTTTCTGGCATTCGATATTGAAACAGTCCGTCAAAATATTCCTGTTGACTTTAAAGTGCTTACAGCGATCGGCGTATTAATTGCTGTTTTTACAGGAGTGGGGGGCATTGTTTTTGGGCAGCCATTTTTAACACAGGCATTTGATTATTTTGACATTCCGGTTTTCGGAAAGACTGAACTGGCTACTGCAGTGCTCTTCGATGTAGGGGTGGCGCTGGCAGTTATTGGGACATCGATGTCCATAATTCTGAGTATAGGTGATGATCACTAAGAATGGAAACTTTAATGTCACTGCTTGTCGGTCTATTTTTTGCTATAGGAACCTATTTAATCTTAACCAAGAGTTTGCTTAGAATCATCCTGGGAACGTCCATTATCAGCCACGGGGTCCATCTGCTTATTCTCACGATGGGCGGGTTGAAAACGGGAGGTCCCCCATTATTGGGGCTGCAGGACCTTCCATTTACCGATGCGCTCCCACAGGCACTTATATTAACAGCGATTGTTATTAATTTTGCAACGACGGCCCTTTTCTTAGTGTTAAGCTATCGGGCATATAAGGTGCTGGGCACAGACGATACGGATCAAATGAGAGGTAATCATGATGAATAATTTAATTATTATGCCCATAATCATCCCTCTGATTGCAGGTATGGTCATGGTGATATTCAGGAGGAATTTAATACTTCATAAAATATTAAGCCTCATTGCGTTATCAGGATCGGGAATTATTGCGGTCATTTTAATGAGAGAAAATAAAGATGATGGGATTCAGGCCCTGCACTTAGGAGACTGGCAGCCTCCATTTGGGGTGAGCATGGTCGCTGATATGTTTTCCTCCATGCTGCTTTTAATAACTAGTATTGTAGCTGTCTGCTGCTTGATTTATGCCTTCAAGTCAATAGGAGAAGAAAGGGAGAACCATTATTTTTATCCTTTGTTTTTATTTCTGATTACCGGAGTTAATGGCTCCTTTATTACCGGGGACTTATTTAATCTGTTTGTCTGTTTTGAAGTTATGCTCATTTCTTCTTATGTTTTGATTTCATTGGGAGGCACTAAGGTACAGCTCAGGGAGTCAATAAAATATGTACTTACCAATATTATTTCGTCATTTCTTTTTCTCGTCGCAATTTCCTTTATTTATGCTATTACCGGAACATTAAACTTTGCCCATCTTTCAGTGAGAGTTGCAGAAACAGGACAGAGCGGTCTGTTGACTATTATATCTATTTTATTACTGGTCATATTCAGCCTCAAAGCTGCTCTTTTTCTATTCTTTTGGCTTCCGGGCTCATATAGTGCACCACCGACGGCTGTAGCTGCGGTCTTTGCTGCACTATTAACAAAGGTTGGCATTTATGCGATTTTTCGGGTGTTTACCCTGGTTTTCTACCATGAGCCGCAAGTTACCCATCTCTTAATCGGCATTTTGGGAGCGGGAACCATGATTTTGGGTGCGATTGGGGCTGTTGCCCATTGGGATATTAAGAACATACTCGCTTATAACGTCATTATCGGCGTTGGTTTTATTATTGCTGGTTTAGCCTCTTTCTCAGCAGAGGGATTAACAGGCTCTGTTTACTATATCATTCATGACATCATCATTAAGGCGCTTATTTTCTTAATAGGCGGGACAATCATCAGTCTTACTGGCACCGGTAAACTAAAAGAGATGAGCGGTCTCATTCGCAATCACCCATATCTTGGATGGATGTTTTTTATTGCAGCTCTATCCCTGGCAGGAATACCTCCTTTAAGCGGTTTCCTTGGCAAGGTATTTATAACGCAAGGGACTTTTGAAGCCGGCTATTTCTGGCTTGGCGCAATAGGCCTGTTAACAAGTCTGATGGCCCTCTACTCCGTTATTAAAATTTTTATGAATTGTTTTTGGGGAGAAACGTTTTTAAGTGAAGAGATGGAGTCAGGTACTACTAAAGGGGTGATGTTCCCGATAGCCTGTCTCAGCCTGCTGACCATATTGCTGGGCTTGGGAGCTGAAGGAATCTCTGCATATACCGAACTGGCAGTCCGAACCTTAATGAATCCGGAGCTTTATATTGATGCTGTCTTTGGAGGGAAGACTGCGCCGTAACACCTGGAATAAACAGATTTTCTTCGAAAGGGGTTATCATTTTGCCCATTCAAGTGTTAATCAATCTATTTATAGCTTTTTTATGGATGTTTCTTCAAGATGACTGGAGCGTATTATCCTTTTTCAGCGGCTATCTGGTGGGGATAATTGTTTTGATCGTTTTAGAGAAATTTTTTAAAGCCCCTCTATATTTGAGATCACTTATAGCCATCCTTAAATTGTTTTTTGTGTTTATTTGGGAACTGTTTACTTCGAGCATCCTTGTCATCCGGCAGGTAATAAGGCCAAGAATTAATATCACTCCCGGGATTTTCACAATAGAAACTGAACTTGAGGGAGAGCTTGAAGTAACCTTGCTTGCTTTGCTGCTTTCACTGACTCCCGGTTCTGTTGTTGTGGAGGTATCCCACGATAATAAAGTGTTCTACATTCATGCCATGGATATTCCGGAATCAAGTGAATCTGTCATAGTATCAAAGGATCGGTTTGAAAAGGCGATAAAGAAGGTGACCCGCAAATGATCGAAATTATTTTATTGCTTTCATTGGGATTTCTGGCGCTCTCAATGATGGCAACAATCTTCCGGCTGGTTATAGGACCCACAACACCAGACAGGGTACAGGCTTTGGATGTTTTAGGAATAAATTTAATTTCAGCGGTCGCAATTTTATCGGTATTACTAAAAACGCATGCCTTCATGGAAGTCATTTTATTAATTGGCATTCTTTCCTTTATTGGAACAATCGCCTTTGCTCGATTTATGGAAAGAGGTGTTGTCATTGAACGCAGACGTCACAAGTGAATTGGTAGCAGCCATTTTAATTTTGACAGGCACCATTTTCAGTTTTTTGAGTGCAATCGGAATTATACGGCTTCCCGATGTTTATACCCGGTCTCATGCCGCTTCAAAAAGCTCCACTTTGGGTGTAATGTTTACATTGTTTGGAGCATTCCTGTTTTTTCTGTTTGCAGATAATTTTTTCAGTATTCGATTACTGCTTGGGATATTTTTCGTATTTCTGACTGCCCCTGTTTCGGCACATGTAATTTGCCGGGCTGCTTATCGCTCAAGTGTAGAGATGAGCAGTATTAGTGTTAAAGATGATTTAAAGGGAGCTTTTAGAAAAGATCAAGAGGATGCATAGAACAAGTCTTAAGAAGAGTGTCTGCAGCATTTTTTTCTTCGTGCCAAAAAGTTTATGGTACAATGAGGTACAGTTGAATTAGGGGAGAGAAAGGCATTGTTTGAATTTGTAAAAGGCAGGCTCGATTTTATCGGACCTGAATATGTAGTTATTGAAAATAATGGTATCGGATATCAGATATTAACGCCAAATCCATTTAGCTATACACCGGAGTTCGGGCAGGAAGTCAGGATATTCACTTATCATTATGTACGGGAAGATATCATGGCATTGTATGGTTTTCAGACTCGTGAGGAGAAGACTCTGTTTACCAGGCTGCTTAATGTTACCGGCATTGGGCCGAAGGGAGCACTTGCGATTCTTGCATCAGGTGAACCGGAACAGGTAGTGCAGGCGATTGAAAATGAAGATGAAGCTTTCCTTGTTAAGTTTCCTGGAGTCGGAAAGAAAACTGCCAGGCAAATGATTCTTGATCTTAAAGGCAAGCTTCCGGATATTGTACCTGACTTCTTTCCCAATCTGTTTTCAGCGGATAAAATTCAGTCTGATAGCGCGCATGCGGGAGATTTGGAAGAAGCATTGCTTGCATTAAAAGCACTGGGCTATTCTGATAAGGAACTAAAAAGGATTACGCCGGAACTGAAAAAAGAAAAGCTTACAACGGACCAATACATAAAGAAAGCTCTGCAAAAGCTTTTAAAACTATAATTGTTGAAGAAGGCCGATTCGTTTTATGCTGAAATTAAGAAGGTGATTAAGTATGGAAGAGCGGATTATATCCGGTGAAGCTGATCTTCAGGATCTTTCATTTGAACAGAGCCTGCGCCCGCAGACACTAAAGCAGTATATTGGTCAGGATAAAGTAAAGGAGAACCTCGAGATCTTTATTAAAGCCGCCAGAATACGCGAGGAGACCTTGGATCATGTCCTTCTATATGGGCCGCCCGGTTTGGGGAAAACCACACTGGCTGCTATTATTGCCAATGAAATGGGCGTAAATATCAGAACAACTGCAGGCCCTGCGATTGAAAGGCCAGGTGACTTGGCGGCAATCCTGACTGCGCTGGAACCAGGTGACGTCCTGTTTATTGATGAAATTCATCGCTTGCCGCGGTCTATCGAAGAAGTTCTTTACCCTGCAATGGAAGACTTCTGCCTTGATATTGTTATTGGAAAAGGGCCAAGTGCCAGATCAGTAAGGCTGGATCTGCCGCCTTTTACACTGGTTGGCGCGACAACTAGAGCCGGGTCGTTATCGGCTCCTTTAAGAGACCGCTTTGGTGTGCTCAGCAGGCTTGAATATTACTCAGAAGAGCAGCTGACAGATATTGTTATCCGCACAGCTGAGGTGCTGGATACAGGCATAGACCAAAAAGCAGCGATTGAAGTGGCAAGAAGGTCAAGAGGCACGCCCCGAATTGCAAACAGGCTCCTCCGGAGAGTCAGGGATTTTGCCCAGGTCAAAGCGGACGGCCAAATTGATGAACCACTCGCCAAAGAAGCCCTTGAGCTTTTGCAGGTTGACCGTTTAGGCCTTGATCATATTGACCATAAATTATTAAGAGGGATAATAGAAAAATTCCGGGGCGGACCTGTTGGCCTTGAAACCATTGCTGCGACCATTGGAGAAGAAGCGCATACGATTGAAGATGTTTATGAACCCTATTTATTGCAGATTGGGTTTCTTCAGCGGACGCCAAGAGGAAGAATTGTAACGGACCTGGTGTACCTCCATTTTCAAATGGAGGTGCCTTCTGATTGAACGGCATATCGAAGTGGCTGATGGTTGTTGGTGCCATCATTTTCGCCATAGGCTTTATAAGCCAGTTTATTAATATTGGCAAGCTGCATGGAGATTTAGTGATTAAAAAAGGCAATACGACATTTTATTTTCCAGTCGTTACATCGATATTGCTGAGTATTATCCTATCTGCCATCTTTTATTTTATTGGCAGGTTCCGGTAGTCTATTTGAATAACAGAAGGGTGACATCATGAAAGTAGATTGGTTTGATTTTCATTTGCCTGAAGAATTAATTGCACAAACGCCTTTGGCTGATAGGACAAGCAGCAGGCTAATGGTCCTTGATAAAAACACCGGGGATATTCAGCATAGTGTTTTTAAAGATATTAAAAATTACCTTAAGGCTGGGGATTGCCTTGTATTAAATGACACGAAGGTGCTTCCTGCCAGACTGTTTGGAGAAAAAACGGGAACCGGTGCGAAAATAGAGGTGCTTCTTCTTAAACAGGTTGAAGGGGATTCCTGGGAAACACTGATTAAGCCAGCCAAAAGAGTAAAAGAAGGAACAGAGATAACGTTTGGAGACGGCAAGCTGACTGCTGTCTGTACTGGAAGCTCTGAGCATGGCGGCAGGGTGCTTGAGTTCAGGTACGATGGTATATTTTATGAAGTGCTGGAACAATTGGGAGAAATGCCTTTGCCTCCTTACATTAAAGAGCAGCTTGATGACCGCGACCGTTATCAGACTGTGTTTGCCCGTGAGCGGGGTTCTGCTGCAGCTCCGACAGCAGGTCTGCATTTTACTGAGCAGCTTCTTAAAGAAATAAAAGATATGGGTGTGCATATTGCTTTTATTACTCTGCATGTTGGTCTTGGAACTTTCAGGCCAGTTAGTGTGGAGGATTTAAATGAGCATGAAATGCATGCTGAATTTTACCAGGTAACTGAAGGAACTGCACGGCTGTTAAATGAAGTGCGTGAGCAGGGAGGAAGAATCATCAGTGTGGGGACTACCTCCACAAGGACTTTAGAAACCATAGCTTCTGCACACAATGGCCGATTTGAGGAAGCAAGCGGCTGGACCGATATTTTTATTTATCCAGGCTATGAATTTAAAGCGATAGATGGAATGATTACGAATTTTCACCTGCCTAAATCAACTTTAATTATGCTGGTGAGTGCACTTGCAGGCCGCGATAACGTTTTAAATGCCTATAATCAGGCTGTTGAAGAACGTTACCGGTTCTTCAGTTTTGGAGATGCTATGCTCATTTTGTAATATTATTCTGCCTGTCCGGGGCAGGCCTAATGTGCTTCAAATGGAAGGAGAACTGCAAATTGACTGCAATTCGTTATGAATTAATTAAAACATGTAAGCAAACAGGTGCCCGTCTGGGCCGTGTCCATACGCCGCACGGTTCTTTTGAAACCCCCGTTTTCATGCCTGTGGGGACACTCGCTACTGTAAAAACCATGTCACCGGAAGAATTGGTGGAAATGGGTGCGGGCATCATTCTGAGCAATACTTATCATCTGTGGCTTCGGCCGGGTCAGGAAATCGTGGAAGAAGCAGGCGGTCTGCATAAATTCATGAATTGGGACCGTGCCATTCTGACAGATTCCGGCGGATTTCAGGTGTTCAGCCTGAGTGAATTCCGCAAAATTGAAGAAGAAGGCGTTCATTTCAGGAACCACTTGAATGGTGACAAGCTGTTTTTATCTCCTGAAAAAGCCATGGATATTCAAAATTCGCTTGGATCTGATATTATGATGGCATTTGATGAGTGCCCGCCATATCCAGCTTCCTTTGAATATATGAAGAAGTCAGTAGAAAGGACTTCCCGATGGGCTGAGCGCTGCTTAAAAGCTCACAAGCGCCCGAATGACCAGGGGCTCTTTGGTATTATCCAGGGCGGAGAATATGAGGAGCTGCGCAAACAGAGCGCCAGAGACTTAACATCTCTTGATTTCCCGGGTTATGCTGTGGGCGGATTATCGGTAGGTGAGCCGAAAGATGTAATGAATCGTGTGCTTGAATTCACAACACCGCTTATGCCGTCTAATAAGCCAAGGTACCTTATGGGAGTAGGATCCCCGGATTCTTTAATCGATGGTTCGATCAGAGGAATCGATATGTTCGACTGTGTTCTTCCTACAAGGATTGCAAGGAACGGAACATTGATGACAAGTAATGGCCGGCTGGTTGTTAAAAATGCCAAGTTTGCAAGAGATTTTGGCCCTATAGATGAGAACTGCGATTGCTACACATGCAGAAATTACAGCCGTGCTTATATCAGGCATTTAATCCGCTGTGATGAAACATTTGGAATCAGGCTTACAACTTACCATAATCTTTATTTTCTGTTAAAATTAATGGAGCAGGTTAGACAGGCAATTAGAGAAGATCGCTTGGGTGACTTTAGAGAAGAGTTTTTCGAAAGGTATGGTTTTAATAAGCCTAACGCGAAGAACTTTTAATAATAGAGAGTTCATTTAAGGAACAGTACTCCTTAAATTGGGCCGATCTTTGAAAGGGGGGAAAACAATGGAGCTTTTAGGAACATTAGGACCATTATTATTGATGTTTGTCTTATTCTATTTCCTGTTAATTCGTCCGCAGCAGAAACGCCAAAAGGCAGTTCAGCAAATGCAGAGTGACTTGAAAAAGGGAGATAAGGTTGTAACAATCGGCGGTCTTCATGGATTCGTTGATGCTATCGACGAAGACAAAGTGGTTATTAAATGTGGTGACGGAAGCCGTCTTACATACGATCGTGCAGCTATCCGCGAAGTAACGCAGGCAACTGGCGATGCATTAGCAAAATCTTAATATCAAAAAAGAAGGTCCTGAAACTCAGGACCTTCTTTTTTATGCGGTTCTCTTAGTGTTGAGATTCACTCCCAGTATACCGCCCATCATGGCTGTAAGTGTGAAACAGGTGTGGTATATCATTTGTTCCATATTAAATAAACTGTCATGACCTAAATATTGAAAAAGGAAAATGACGATTGAATAAATTAGGCCGGTTAAGCCTCCAAGCAGCCAGCCTTTTTGCTTCCCTTTACCTCCCGAAATGAACCCGCCTGCAAAAAGAGAAATGAATGAAACGGCAGTAATAATATACTGCAAGGATGACTCCTGCAGTGATGTAAACCGCAGAAGCAGTGAAAAAATGAGACTGGCGGCAACGGCTATGGCAAAAATCGCTATAATACCGTAAAGGACAGCGCTGCCAAAGTTCTTTGATTCTTCTATATGAACCCTCTCCCTTCTTAATGAGTAAATAGGAACAGCTTTCACCCCTTGGGGAAGACAGCCTTTTTCCTTAGTACAAGCATATTCAGCCATTGAAAAAATAGAATAGAAATTGTTCAAAGAAAAACCCCATATACACATAAATGTTCAAATATGCGGAAGAATAGAAAGGATTGCATCAAAAGGAGTGCTGTAAAAGTGGAAGAATATCTAATCATTGTTATACGAACCTTATTTCTGTATGCAGTCATCCTTCTCATATTTAGACTAATGGGCAAAAGAGAAATTGGAGAACTAAGCGTCCTGGACCTTGTCGTCTATATCATGATAGCTGAACTTGCAGTTGTCGCGATTGAAACTCCGGATTCAAATATTATTAAAAATGTGCTCCCCATGCTCCTTTTGATGGTTGTGCAAATTGTATTGGCCATATTCTCTCTGAAGAGCAAAAGATTCAGGGACTTAGTTGATGGTAAGCCAACAATTATTATTAATAAAGGAAAAATAGATGAAAATGCCATGAGGAAACAGCGGTATAACTTTGATGACCTGCTTCTTCAGCTAAGAGAAAAAGATATTGCCAAAATCTCCGATGTGGAATTTGCTATCCTGGAATCCTCCGGTACACTGTCAGTCTTTGAAAGAAATGACAGTAAAGATGGGGGAATAACAATCCCTTTAATCATAGATGGAAGGATTCAGAAAACTAACCTGGAAACGATCGATAAAAGTGAATTTTGGCTGCGTCAGGAACTTCGCAAAGAAGGGTATAAAGAGATATCCGAGATTTCATTCTGCAGTTATGAAAATGGCCAATTTTATGTTGATTTGTTTGATGAAAGAAAATAAGTACGGTTGATCTTGTTTATCACAGTCAAACTGACCGTAATGGACTGAAAAGAAGAACAAAGACTAAGAACGCCGCATCCTGTGGCAGCGTCTTTATGCCTCACTTCCTGTTGGCATCAACTTACAATCAGCGGGGATAAGGAACCACCCCGCTGATTGAAATCTCACTTTATTTGAATGCCAGCCTGGATATCATTTTGCCTATCCCGGGAATACGGACCAAGTCATTCTTTTTAATCAGTTTTAAGAGTAATAAAAGGACGATATAGACAATTGTGATAACAGTGGATACCAAAATAACCCCTGCGGCTGTATTCATGTCAGTGGCAAGGATGTCTTTTAGCATCCAGAACCCGGCTCCTCCTGACATAACCATTGCAATAAACGTTTTTATATAGTCTCTTATGAAAAAAGTAAAGGAAATAGCTTTCAGAACGGTTGCAAAATGAAGCATTGTCACCAGGACTGTTCCTGTCAAGATCCCCATCGCAACTCCGTTTATCCCGAAAGCAGGCTGGCTCGCCAGGAGAAAGATAACTGCTGTCTTTACAACCGCGCCAATCAGACTGTTGATCATAGCCGCACGGGCTAGATTCAATGCCTGTAATGTTGCCTGAAGAGGTCCCTGATAATAATAAAAAAGGAAGAAGGGAGCCATTAGTTTAATAAAATGTGAGCCGCTTGAGGAGCCATACATCACTTCCATTAGCTGATCGGAAAGGACGTAAAGAACCACAACCGCCAGGCCGCCGGTAATAAATGCAAAGCGAAGCGCCTGCTGAAGCCTGTATTCGATCAGCCCCATCTTATTTTGGGAATTTGCCTCGCTTATAGCTGGAACAAGAGAAGTTGACAGAGAATAAGTAATGAACGATGGCAGCATCAGAAGAGGCATGGCAAAGCCCGTAAGAGCACCATACTGCTTCGTAGCAGCAGCTGCTGCAACACCTGCAAGTGCAAGACTTTGTGCTACTACAATCGGTTCAAAAAACCAAGAGACCGAACCGATCATTCTGCTGCCAGTTGTTGGAAGGGCAACAGTCATCAATTCGTTAAATGTGCTTTTTCCGGAAGACACATATTTAAAAAATTGTTTCCTGACTCTGAATTTCTTTTTAAGCTTAAATGTGGTCATTAAATAAAGCAATGATGCAAGCTCCCCGATAACTGCTGCCAGCATGGCACCCGCCGCCGCATACTCAATTCCATATGGCAGGAATGCCTTAGTCATTAAAGCGATCAGGCTGATTCGGACTATCTGCTCAATCATCTGGGAATAGGCAGCAGGCTTCATGTTCTGCCTGCCCTGGAAGTAACCCCGAATGACTGAGGAAACGGCAATAATCGGCACAATTGGTGCGATTGCCATCAAAGGCAAGTGTGTCCTGTTATCAGTAAAGAGTGTCTCTGATAATAATGGTGCGAGCAAAATTAAAGCGGGAGTGAAAACTATGGAAAGTGAGATGGTCGTTGCTAAGGAAACAATTAATATTTTCTTGATTTTTGCTGTATCGCCTCTTGCCTCTGCCTCTGCCACACTTTTCGAAATAGCAACCGGCAGCCCGAGCTGTGTGATGGTGACGACAAGAATCATGGTGGGAAAGGCCATCATATAGAGGCCAACACCTTCTTCTCCAATAAATCGGGCAATGACAATTCTGTTAATAAAGCCAAGGACCCTGGTCACCAGACCTGCAGCGAGCAGGATCATGGTGCCTTTCAGAAATTTGGACATTCAACTCCCTGCCTTCTCAAAATGGGTAATATCATATACAATTATCTATATGCAAGATAGAGGACAAAGCATGACAGGCTATCATAATTTCCATGTTATTAATGGCGGGGAGGCGGCTGAAAATGAAAATCGGCCATGAATATGATTATTTTCGCACTACGGTAAAACCTGCATTGGAAAGCAAATTGGATGAATTTCAGCTTCTGGGATATAAAAAAGTGACTGAACAGGAACTCTGGGGATATCTGACAAAGAAAAAGTGGAAAAAACCAAAAGAAAATGTCAGGCTATTTGAAATTGTGGAAGAAATAATGGAGGTAAAGGTGAGTGAATACATCCACTATGCTACCATCGAGGCTTTTAAAGAGGCAGAATTTTCTTTCGAGAATGAAGAAGAACGGAGAAAACTATTAAAGTAATTAGAATTTTCCGGTTTTCCCCTGGTTTAACATGATTTAAGACAAATTGACAGGTTTTACAATCTGTTTCATAATGAAAAGCGGAGTAATTGGTCTTTTTTCATGTCATAGGTCATACATAGAATGAAATTTAAAAAAACGAGTGAATCAAACAACAGTCTTTTAACGGGCATGCATACCTAAAGATTATGCAGCCTCCCATGAAGTTTTGGTAAATAATGCATCACGCCGCTGATGGAGTGCCTGTTATATCAAATAGCGGGCGATAGCTAAGGAGGATTTATTCAGAATGGTAAAGCGCAGCCGTATCGTTGCTTTTTTCCTGATTGTTTTATTACTGGGAAGCCTGGCTGGAGCAACGACGAACAACATCTTAAAAGATATTAAGCTTGGACTTGATTTGCAGGGCGGATTTGAGGTTCTTTATGAAGTCACGCCAAAAGATGGTCAGAAGGTAAATAAAGATGTCCTTGCAAGTACTGCTGAAGCACTGGACAGGCGGATCAATGTTCTTGGAGTCAGTGAGCCGAATATCCAGATTGAAGGAGATAAGCGGATTCGTGTTCAGCTTGCTGGTGTAACAGATCAGAATAAAGCGAGAGAAATTTTGTCTACAGAAGCTAACTTATCATTTAGAGATGTAAATGATCAGTTGATGATGGACGGTTCAGACCTTGCTGAAAATGGTGCAAAGCAGACATTTGATGAAAATGGAAAGCCGAGTGTTTCATTGAAGCTGAAAAGTGCCGGCAAATTTAAAGATGTAACTCAAAAAATAGTCAATATGGGAGCTCCAAATAACTTGCTTGTCATTTGGCTTGATTTTGAAGAAGGCCAGGATTCCTTCCAGGCCGAGGCAGCAAAAAAAGATCCAAAATACTTATCTGCTCCACAGGTAAGCCAAATCTTTAATCAGGATACCGTTTCCATTGTTGGGAACTTTACAATTGAAGAAGCACAGACGCTGGCGGATTTATTAAATGCAGGATCTCTTCCTGTACAGCTGGATGAAGTGTATTCAACATCAGTAGGTGCGAAATTCGGTGAGCAGGCAATGGAAACGACCATTCTTGCCGGAATTGTTGGGGTATTGATTATCTTTATCTACATGATTGCTGTATATCGTTTTCCTGGGTTCATTGCTACACTCACATTATCATTTTATATTTATCTGATAATACTCATATTTGACTGGATGAATGGCGTATTGACGCTTCCTGGCATCGCTGCGCTTATTCTTGGGGTTGGTATGGCTGTTGATGCGAATATCATTACCTATGAGAGAATCAGGGAAGAAATGAAAGTGGGCAGGACAATCAAATCTGCTTTCCAGGCAGGGGAGAAAAACTCCCTTTCTACAATCTTTGATGCGAATATCACAACTATTTTAGCAGCAGCCGTATTATTCTTGTATGGGACAAGTTCTGTAAAAGGATTTGCTACCATGCTTATTATAAGCATCCTGGCAAGCTTTATCACTGCTGTGTACGGCACAAGGCTCCTAATGGGACTTTGGGTCCATAGTAAAGCACTTGATAAAAAGCCAGGCTGGTTTGGAGTTAAGAAAAGCGAGATTAAAAATATTGCTGAAAATTACGATACCCTGGATTTGCCGACGAAATTTGATAAGTTTGATTTTGTAGGGCACAGCAGGAAGTTTTTCATTCTGTCTGCTGTATTAATTGCAGTGGGGATCATCATAGTATCCGTATTCAGGCTGAACCTCGGTATTGATTTTGCAAGCGGTACGCGTATCGAGCAGCTTGCTGATAAACCTTTAACCAAGGAAGAGCTGCAAACTGAATTATCTGCCGTAGGATTAGAAACCGATGATATTGTCATTTCAGGTGATAATAAGGAAATAGGTGTTGCAAGATTAAAAGGTGTACTGACTAAAAATGAAATAGCCGAATTAAAGACTCATTTTCATGAAAAATTTGGTGCCGATCCAAATGTCAGCACGGTTTCACCGACAGTCGGTAAAGAACTTGCCAAAAACGCACTGATTGCATTGGCTATTGCCTCTGTCGGCATTATTATCTATGTAACCATCCGTTTTGAAATTAAAATGGCAGTGCCTGCAGTTCTTGCACTTCTGCATGATGCTTTCTTTATTATTGCTATATTTAGCTTTACACGCCTTGAAGTGGACATTACCTTCATTGCGGCAGTCCTGACGGTAGTCGGTTATTCAATCAATGATACCATCGTAACCTTCGACCGGATGCGTGAAAATATGCAGAAAAAGAAAAAACTTAAATCATTTGAAGACATTGCAGACGTTGTAAATAAAAGTCTCCGCCAAACATTGGGACGATCTGTTAATACTGTTCTGACTGTTGTTTTTACAGTAGTAGCACTTTTGGTGTTTGGAAGTGAATCAATCAGAAACTTCTCGTTTGCACTTCTGATCGGTTTAATCGCAGGTACCTATTCATCCATTTTCCTTGCTGCACAGATTTGGGCAGTATGGAAAGGCAAAGAACTGAAAGAAAAAGGCGTTATTTATACTGTTAAAGAAAAACGCAAGGTCAGTGACGAACCTCAAGTGTAATTATTACAAAAGCTCAGGCATGTGCCTGAGCTTTTTTTCATTGAAAGAGGATGATGTCTATTTTGCAAATTTGGTTAATGATTCCGGGAAATAGGATAAACTAATAGCAAGATCAGGGAGGAAGGAAGTATCGCTTTGGCAAATAACGATCGTTTTAAGAAGGCTGAATTTGCAGCTATAATCGGCATCGTGGGCAATATTATTCTTGCTGCCCTTAAGTGGGGAATTGGTGTTTATTCAGGGAGTAAAGCGCTGGTGGCGGATGCGGTCCATTCAGCTTCGGATGTTGCAGGGTCCTTTGCTGTATATTTGGGACTGAGAGCCGCAAAACAGCCGCCGGATGAGGATCATCCATATGGGCATGGGAAAGCAGAATTGATAGCAGCCATAATTGTTGCCGTCCTGCTGTTCCTCGTGGGAATTGAAATCGGAAAATCATCATTTGAATCATTCTTTTCTCCAATTGAACCTCCAAAAGCAATTGCAATAGCTGCAGTGCTAATTTCCATCATTGTGAAAGAAGCAATGTTTCGGTATAAGTATAATTTGGGAAAGAAACTAAACAGTGATGCTTTAATTGTTAATGCTTATGAACACCGTTCAGATGTTTATTCATCTATTGCCGCTTTAATAGGCATTGGCTGTGCGGTTATTGGCGGAAGAATGGGGATCGAGTGGCTTGAATATGCAGATCCTGTGGCTGGACTTATTGTTTCCATAATGATTCTCCAAATGGCGTGGAGGCTTGGGAAAGAATCTATTCATAGCACACTTGATCATGTGCTTCATGAGGAAGATACAATTGAAATGCGCAAAACGGCTGAATCCGTCGATCAGGTTAAAAGAATCGATGAATTGCATGCAAGGGAACATGGACATTATGTTATTGTTGATATTAAAGTTTCAGTGGATCCTAATATGACTGTTGAGGATGGCCACCGGGTCGGCAAGGAAGTAAAACGCAAGCTGCTTGAATTGGAAAATGTTCAAAATGTCTTTGTTCACATTAATCCTTATAGCAGGAACGAATAAATTAGAGAACGATCTGGGAGAGGATAGTATGAAATTTCAATGGACTTTATTATTTGGTTTTTTATTTGCATTAATAGTGGCTGTTTTTGCAGTGATCAATGTGGATAATGTAACGGTTAACTACTTGTTTGGGGAAAGCCAGTGGCCGCTGATACTAGTGATTTTGGGATCTGTCCTTATGGGTGGACTAATTGTCGGTTCCGTGGGCATTGTCCGCATCTATTCACTTCAAAGGCAAGTGAAAATATTAAAAAAGGAAAATGAAAAGCTGAAAACAGGAAGTGCCCGAAAAGGTAATACTGAAAAAGAAGAATTTGAAAAAGAGCTGGATAGGGATATACATTAGATGAACAGGCTTGAGCTTTTGCTCAAGTTTTTATTTTGGACGCAATAATTGATCAGCTGCTAATATTTTCTTTCCAGAATTGTTTGGGTTATCCCGATTTTACCTTATTGAAACGCATCATCCCCTCTTGTATAATTAATAAGCTGAGGGGTGAACGTATGTTACATTCAAGAACGCGATGGATTGTTCGGCAATCACAGGAGGACAAAGTGCAGCTCCTTTCAAAGGATCTGAATATATCTCCTCTTACAGCATCGCTGTTAATTAATCGCGGAATGGATACCGCTGAATCTGCACGGTATTTTCTGATGGATAATAAGCAGGAATTTCATGATCCTTTTTTAATGAAAGATATGGCAATTGCCGTTACCAGAATAAAAGAAGCCATCGAAAAACAGGAGCCTATATTAATATTTGGTGATTATGATGCGGATGGTGTCACTAGCACTTCTGTCATGATGATGGCTCTAAGAGATCTTGGTGCAGACGTCCGATTCTACATACCGAATCGTTTTACAGAAGGCTATGGACCAAATATCCCGGCTTTTGAATATGCAGCAGAAACGGGCATTCGCTTAATTATTACAGTAGATACCGGGATCGCTGCTGTAAATGAAGCAAAATCTGCAAAAGAGCTTGGTATGGATTTGATCATTACAGATCACCATGAGCCCGGCCCTGAACTTCCTGAAGCATTGGCCATTGTGCATCCAAAGCATCCCGAAAGCACATACCCATTTCGGGAGCTTGCCGGTGTTGGAGTAGCCTTTAAGCTTGCTCATGCCCTGTATGGTGAATTGCCTGAGCATCTTTTGGAAATAGCGGCGATCGGCACAATTGCTGACCTTGTTTCTTTAACAGGAGAAAACAGACTTATTGCCAAGCGAGGAATTCAAAAACTGAAATCAACTAAAAATACAGGCTTGAATGCTTTGTTTAAAGCGGCAAGAATCGAGCTTCCTTCCATTAGTGAGGAAACGATCGGCTTTACTATCGGCCCTCGGCTCAATGCAGCCGGAAGGCTGGAAAGTGCTGATCCTGCTGTGGATTTGCTTCTGACAAGTGATCCTTATGAAGCACAAGCCATTGCTGAAGAAATTGAAATGCTGAATAAAGAGAGGCAAGCTATTGTCAATGACATTGCAGCACAAGCGGTTCATGAGGTTGAAACAAATTTCCCAATCAGCGAGAATTCAGTTATTGTTGTTGGAAAAGAAGGCTGGAACGCAGGAGTAATCGGAATAGTAGCTTCAAAGCTTGTTGAAAAGTTTTACCGCCCGGCCATTGTCCTTAGTTATGACAGTGAAAATGGGCTTGCAAAGGGTTCTGCAAGAAGTATAGAAGGGTTTGATCTGTTCAAGAATCTTTCTGAATGCAGGGATATCCTCCCCCACTTTGGAGGACACCCGATGGCAGCGGGTATGACTTTATCCATTGATGCGGTTGATGATCTGCGAAGCAGACTGAATACTCTTGCAAATGAACAGCTGACTGAGGAAGATTTTATCCCTGTAACCTCCATTGACGGGGTTTTCCATTTAAAAGATATCAATCTTTCTTCTATTGCAGAGATGCAGCTGCTTGCTCCATTTGGGATGGGGAATGCAAAACCGAAAGTAATGATACAAAATTCCAACATTGCCGCTATGAGAAAGATCGGATCTGAACAGACACATATTAAAGTTACAATCGAGAATGAAGGATATTCACTTGATGGCATCGGTTTTGGACTTGGACATTTGCATGAGCATATTTCACCATACTCCAAGGTCTCTGTTATTGGTGAATTATCCATTAATGAATGGAACAATATTAAAAAACCGCAAATTTTCCTTCAGGATATGGCAGTAAACTCCTGGCAGCTGTTTGATATCCGGAGTTTAAAACGGCTTGAAAGGCTTCAAAGTGTCATTCCCGAGGCAAACACAACCTGGATATTTTTTAATGAGGAATCTATTTCCAAATACAAGGGGGCTGCGGGGGAGAATATGGTGAAAATAACATCTGCAAAAGATGCAGAAGCCATAAAACTGGAAGGCTCAAACGTTGTACTGGTTGATTTGCCGCCTTCAAAGGATCTCCTTGCACAAGTCTTCTCCGGCAAAAAACCTGCCAGAATTTATGCTCATTTCTATAAAGAAGACAGTGACTATTTCAGCACGATACCAACAAGAGACCATTTTAAATGGTATTTTGCCCTGCTTGCCAAAAAAGGCTCTATTGATATCAGTCGCCATGGGAATGATATTGCCAAGCATAAGGGATGGAGCAGAGAGACAGTAGATTTTATGTCGCAAGTGTTTTTTGAATTGGATTTTGTTAAAATAAATAATGGTGTTATTTCGTTAAACAATACATCCACTAAACGTGATTTAGCTGATTCACGAACTTATCAGCTTAAACAGGCACAATACACTCTTGAGAGCGATTTGCTCTATTCATCCTTTCAGCAGCTCAAAGACTGGTTTGATGAAGTTATGCAAGGGGCTGTAAAACTTGAGGAGGCAAAGGAAGAAAAATGGACTTAAAACAGTATATAACAATTGTAGAAGATTGGCCGAAGCCGGGCATTAAATTTAAAGATATTACCACACTTATGGACAATGGTGAAGCGTATAAATATGCCACTGATCAAATTGTTGAATATGCACGTGAAAAGAAGATTGACCTGGTTGTTGGGCCAGAAGCCCGCGGATTTATCATCGGATGCCCAGTGGCTTATTCTTTAGGTGTAGGCTTTGCCCCTGTCCGCAAAGAAGGTAAACTTCCGCGTGAAACAGTCAAGGTTAATTATGGCCTTGAATATGGAAAAGATGTATTAACGATTCATAAAGATGCCATAAAACCAGGGCAAAGAGTCCTGATCACTGATGACCTCCTTGCTACAGGCGGAACTATCGATGCAACCATCCAGCTTGTTGAAGAACTTGGCGGAGTAGTGGCAGGGATTGCCTTCCTTATCGAGTTAACATACCTTGACGGGCGTAAAAAGCTTGACAACTATGACATTCTGACATTGATGCAGTATTAATTTTTTTATAAAGAGAGCGCCAGATGTAATGGCGCTCTTTTTAATTGGCTGTTATCGTAAAGTTTGTTGTTTTTCATAACCTAGTATAATTTGCTGAGTTGATCTTCGGAGTGGGCACTTGATCCTTATAAGTGGTCACGCATTCCTTTGTGCGGTGTTTCTTTCAAGGAAGTTCGTTCAGCATCCTGCGGGCAGCGTTGTTAGGTGAAAACAAAATTAAGACGAAAAGAGCGTTTTAAATTTATTAGAAAATAATATTTAAAGTGCTTTCAAATCCATTTATGGAAAAACAATAAAGGAATTCGGACAAAAAACGACAAAAATTTTGTTATTCCCATAAAAATAACAGTCTATCCCTTTACATCTTCACTTTTTTTTTCGATAATAGTAGCAATATTAATTTTTTTATAACTTGTGATTAATGATCAATTACAAAATTATTACATTATGCAACTGCATAAAATTCAGGGAGATAAAGGTGATTCCATGGCGAACGATCAAGTTCTGACCGCCGAGCAAGTCATCAACAGGGCAAAAGAATATTTAAACGATGAGCATACAGAGCTTGTTAAAAAGGCATACGAGTTTGCCAAGCATGCCCATCGTGAACAATATAGAAAATCCGGTGAACCATACATCATCCATCCCATACAGGTAGCAGGTATCCTTGCTGATCTGGAGATGGATCCATCTACGGTTGCAGCCGGCTTTCTTCACGATGTGGTTGAAGATACCGAAGTCTCATTGGAGAATATCGAAGAAGCCTTCAATTCAGAAGTGGCCATGCTTGTCGATGGTGTAACGAAGCTGGGGAAAATCAAATATAAATCACAGGAAGAGCAGCAGGCAGAAAACCACCGGAAGATGTTTGTGGCTATGGCCCAGGACATCCGTGTGATCTTAATTAAGCTTGCTGATCGCCTTCATAATATGCGGACACTTAAGCACCTGCCTGCTGAAAAGCAGCGCCGCATTTCAAATGAAACACTTGAAATTTTTGCACCTCTTGCCCATAGGCTTGGAATTTCCAAGATTAAGTGGGAACTTGAAGATACAGCCTTGAGGTACCTAAATCCGCAGCAGTATTATCGCATTGTAAACCTGATGAAGAAAAAAAGGGCAGAGCGGGAAGAGTATTTAGATGATGTTATTAATGTTATGCGGAACAGAATGTCAGAGGTCTCAATTAAATCAGAAATCTCCGGACGCCCTAAGCATATATACAGTATCTATCGAAAAATGGCGCTTCAAAATAAGCAATTCAATGAGATATATGATCTGCTGGCTGTACGTATTGTTGTAAACAGCATTAAGGATTGCTATGCGGTTCTCGGGATTATTCATACATGCTGGAAGCCGATGCCCGGCCGTTTCAAAGATTATATTGCCATGCCTAAGCAAAATATGTATCAGTCACTTCATACAACGGTTATTGGACCAAAGGGCGATCCACTGGAAGTCCAGATCCGCACCATGGATATGCATAGAATTGCAGAGTTTGGTATTGCTGCCCACTGGGCTTATAAAGAAGGAAAGAGAGTGAATGAAGGTTCATCTTTTGAGGAGAAACTGACCTGGTTCCGTGAAATTTTGGAATTCCAGGATGATGCAGCGAATGCCGAAGAATTCATGGAATCATTGAAAATTGATTTATTTTCCGATATGGTGTTTGTTTTTACTCCTAAAGGGGACGTCATCGAGCTTCCTTCCGGATCAGTTCCAATTGACTTTGCTTACCGGATCCATTCGGAAATAGGAAACAAGACAATCGGCGCCAAAGTGAATGGAAAAATGGTAACCCTGGATTATAAGCTGAAAACCGGAGATATCATTGAAATTCTTACATCCAAGCATTCCTATGGACCAAGTAAAGACTGGCTGAAGCTGGCTCAGACATCTCAGGCAAAGAATAGAATCCGGACGTTCTTCAAAAAGCAGAGAAAAGAAGAAAATGTGGAAAAAGGGAAAGAGCTTGTTGAGCGGGAAATCCGCAATATGGATTTCGAGCTGAAGGAAATTCTGACACCTGATAATGTCAAAAGGGTTGCAGAGAAATTCAATTTCGCAACAGAGGAAGATATGTATGCTGCCGTTGGGTATAACGGGGTAACAGCTCTTCAGGTTGCCAACAGGCTTACAGAAAAATGGCGCAAGAAACGTGACCTTGAACAAACCTCCGATATTACAAATGCAGTTTCTGAACTAAAAACATTTGCTTCATCCAAAAAGCGCGAGTCCGGTGTCCGGGTTTCAGGCATTGATAATCTGCTCATTCGCCTTTCCCGCTGCTGTAATCCTGTCCCCGGGGATGAAATCGTCGGGTTTATTACAAAGGGGAGAGGTGTCTCTGTACACCGTGATGATTGCCCTAATATTGAAACCGATGATGCGAAACAAAGACTCATCCCGGTAGAGTGGGAAACAGCATTAAATGACCGGAAAGAATATAATGTTGAAATTGAAATTACCGGTTATGACCGCAGAGGTTTGTTGAACGAGGTACTTCAGGCTGTTAATGAAACCAAAACCAACATCTCAGCTGTATCAGGCCGCTCGGACCGAAACAAATCAGCAACAATTAATATGTCCATTGCTATACACAATGTAAGCCACCTGCAAAGGGTTGTGGAGCGGATAAAGCAAATCCCTGATATTTATGCTGTAAGAAGGATTATGAACTAAAGGGAGCAGATAGAATGCGTGTTGTAGTGCAGCGAAGCAAAGAAGCCAGTGTAACGGTGGACGGAGAAACCGTTGGAAGCATCAAAAAGGGGTTTGTTTTGCTCGTTGGAGTTACCCACGAAGATAAAGAAGAGGACGCTGCTTTTCTGGCTGATAAGATTGCCAATCTTCGTGTGTTTGAAGATGATGCAGGCAAAATGAATCTATCACTGCTCGACCAGGAAGGTGAAATTCTTTCGGTTTCCCAATTTACATTGTATGGAGACTGCCGGAAGGGAAGACGGCCTAATTTCATGGAAGCGGCCAAGCCTGAGCATGCCGTAAAAATCTATGATGCCTTCAACAGGTTTCTAGAAGCTAAAGGCCTGAAAGTAGAAACTGGTAAATTTGGAGCTATGATGGATGTTCAATTAACCAATGACGGGCCTGTAACCTTAATTTTAGAAAGCAATTAAAATTCCTTCGTATTGAAAAGCCCTGGCACCAAGTGAGTGCCAGGGCTTTTGCTAATTCTTAAAATATCGTGCAAGTCCCTGATAGATTCCTGCTGCTGCTGATTGCTGATACTGTGCAGAAGCTATCAGGGCTTCTTCTGCCGGGTTGCTGAGATATCCGAGTTCAATCAGCACGGCATTGCGTTTGTTCTCTCTGATCACATGATAATCCCCGACTCTATAGCCTCGATCTCTCAGGCTTGTCATCGCTGTTACATTGGTATGGATATTGGCTGCCATTTCCTTTTGAAAAGGATGATAGTAATAGGTTGTCGCTCCTCGTGCAGTCCTGTCCGGCGTGCTGTCATAATGAATGCTGATAAAAGCATCTGCGTTATGATGATGTGAAATACCTACTCTCGAAGGCAGCGGCAAATAGGTATCCCCGCTCCTGGTCAGAATAACATTGGCACCTGCAGCCCTTAATTTTTCGGCAAGCAACTGAGCCGTCCTGATTGTAATGTCCTTTTCGCGTGTCCCTCTTGCTCCCGTTGTCCCATTATCACGGCCTCCATGACCCGGGTCAAGAACAATTGTTTTATTATTCAGGTGCTTTTCTGCTCCTGGCTTGGTTACTGCAGGGGCGGAGCCTTCAACTGTTACAATCCAGCCTGCTAAAAAACCCTTTTCGCCGTTTGGCAGGCGAATTCCGTACCAGTCATTATTTAAACTGATAATCTCAAAGCTGTCCCCTTTATTTGCCCTGTATATAACAGATGACTGGGTACTCGCTTTTTTTCTAATATTTGATCCGTTATGTAAGATAATTGCAGAACTGCCGTCTATATTTTGCTGAGTAGAACCAGAATTCTTTTCGGCTGTTATGTCTATAAACCAGCTTGCGGCCCAGCCATAATTACCAGGCTGAAATTCAATCTTTACCCAATTATCAGCTTCTTCAAGAATGGGAAAAGTCTGTCCCTTTGCAACTGAACCAATTGGTTTTCCATTTAGTGATCCTTTATTTCTTACTGTTAAAGTGGTTGCAGTTATAGTACCGATTTTTCCAAAAAGTGACTGTTTTGGCCTGCCTTCTGATTGTAAGGATTGAACCGCAATATATTGGCTGCTGATCCACCCTGTATTGCCAGAGAAAGAGATTTCTGTCCAGCTGCCATTTTGAGAAAGAACATCAACTGTCTCCCCCGAATTAAGCTTACCGATGATGTCACTTTGAAGAGAAGGTTCGTTTCTCACATTTAGAGAGTTTGCCGTAATCTCTCCGGTTTGGCTGCTGCTCGGCGAACTTTTCTTTTGTGTGCCGCTGAATTTGACAAATTCATCTGCTACCCATCCGTCTCCATATGGGGTTTGAATTTTAACCCAGCTTCCTTCAGTGCTCTTGACCTTATAGGCTGCTCCTTTTTGGATAGTCCCCAGAACCCCGTAGCTAGTACCAGGTCCCTTTCTCACTCTCAGGCCATCTGTTGTGATGACCACCTGGGAATTCTCATCCGCCGCTTTTTCTTCTTTCTGACTTGAAGCTGTATTGGCAACTAGCCAGCTTGCGACATAGCCATCTTCTCCCTGGAAATTAATTTTTATCCATTCTCCTTCACGGGAAATGAAGTTAAATCGATCTCCTTTCTGGGCTTGTCCCAGAATTGGATAGCTTAAGCCCGGTCCTTGACGGACATTAAGATCATTGGTGGTGATTGTTACCGAACTGTTTTCAGCTTTAACCTGTGTCTCCGTCAGTGATATGCCAGCTAACAGCATAAGACATATCACGGCAATAAGTGGCTTTCTTTTCTTCAACAGACCGCCTCCTTTCATAAATAAATCCTTATTAAAAGAAAAACAAACAAGGTGCCGGGCGTCAAGACAACTTTGGTCCTAATATACTTCTGCACCTTGTGCAAATTCCCTTCTAATATCGGTTTATCAGCCATCATTTTTAGTTCCAAATTATTTATCCTATTATGAAACATTTCATCTGAAGATGGAAAGAATAGAACAGACTACATAAAAAAGGGTGAGCACAATGAGATTTGGAGAAAAAGGGATGTCTGCACAATCTGGTGAAAATCAGCTGTTCGGGGTGGATTTTCATGATTTTATACAAAAAGAACAGAACTCAAACATGATAGAACTTGCTTCTGAGTTTGGACTATCTCTAAGGGATGTAAGAAAACTGAAAAAAAGGCTGGAACGTTCATAACACTTTTTTAAGTCTTGACATTGAAGGAAATGCTCCGTATTATAATATAAATAAAATGACAAAATAATTAAATGTCTAGCTGAAGCGCCAGACCAGGCGTTATTGCTTTTCGATAATAAACCAGTGATGAAGAAGAGTAGTTAAACCCCACATGAAAAGAGAGAGAATGCCTCCAGGCTGAAAGCATTCTTACATGATGATTTAACGAAAGAACACTTCGTAGGTTTCTCTCTGAAAAAGATTTGATCTTTAGTAGGAGCTGAACGTTAACAGGCGTTAACTGTAAAAGAGGAAGTCTATTTATTGGCTTCAACTAGGGTGGCACCACGGGAAATACCAGACTCTCGTCCCTTGTATTTAATATACAAGGAGGCGGGGGTTTTTTATTTTGCCTAAGACTGACCCATACATACTGATCATTTTGCATTAGGAGGTAATTTTCATGTCAATTAAGATACCGAGGGGAACACAGGATATTCTGCCGGGAGAAGTTGAGAAATGGCAATTGATTGAAGAAAAGGCCAGGGAGCTTTGTGAGAAGTTTCAATATCGTGAAATCAGAACACCTATATTTGAACATACTGAATTATTCCTTCGCAGTGTTGGAGACACGACGGATATTGTTCAAAAAGAAATGTACACGTTTGAAGACCGCGGCGGCCGCAGTCTGACCCTTCGTCCAGAAGGAACAGCCTCAACTGTTAGATCGTTTGTTGAGCACAAGATGCATGGAGATGCAAGCCAGCCTGTAAAGCTATATTATATGGGACCAATGTTCCGTTATGAGCGCCCTCAGGCAGGACGATTCCGCCAGTTTGTCCAATTCGGCGTGGAAGCGATCGGCAGTGCTGATCCTGCAATTGATGCGGAAGTAATTGCTCTGGCAATGTCACTTTATAAAAGCATGGGCCTGCAAAAGCTTAAATTGATTGTGAACAGCCTTGGCGATAAAGCAAGCCGGACTGCACACAGAGAGGCTCTGGTCAATCACTTTAAGCCTCGCATCGGGGAATTTTGCCAGGATTGCCAGAACCGCCTTGAGAAAAATCCAATGCGAATCCTCGACTGTAAACAGGACCGTGAACATGACCTTATGAAGTCTGCTCCATCTATCATTGATTATTTAAATGATTATTCAAAAGCTTATTTTGAGAAGGTTCAAAAGTATTTAAAGAGCCTGGATATTGACTTTATTGTCGATCCAAATCTTGTTCGCGGCCTGGATTATTACAACCATACGGCCTTTGAAATTATGAGTGATTCTGAAGGGTTCGGGGCTATTACTACTCTTTGCGGCGGGGGACGATACAATGGCCTCACTGAGGAAATTGGCGGCCCTGAAGCACCGGGAATAGGTTTTGCATTAAGTATTGAGCGATTTATTGCTGCTCTTGAAGCAGAGAAGGTGGATCTGCCTCTTAATAAGGGTATCGATTGCTATCTTGTATCCCTTGGAGAGGAAGCAAAGGATTATACAGTCGGCCTTCTTCAAAAACTTCGGATGGCAGGATATTCTGCTGAAAGAGATTATCTTGACAGAAAAATTAAAGCTCAGTTTAAAGCGGCAGACCGGTCGAATGCGAAGTTTGTTGCTGTCCTGGGTGAAGATGAGCTGAAAGCAAACAAAATAAATGTAAAATCAATGGAATCAGGAGAACAAACAGAGGTTGAGCTTGATTCTTTTATAGAGAAATTCACAGTACTTTATCAATCATAAACTAGTGTTTACAGGAGGAATTAGTATGTTTGGGCGAACGTATTTTTGCGGGGAAGTAACGGAAAAAGCTATAGGAGAAAAAGTAAGCTTAAAAGGATGGGTACAAAAGCGCCGGGATTTGGGCGGTCTGATCTTTGTGGATTTGCGTGACCGCACTGGAATTGTACAGGTTGTATTCAATCCTGAAGTTTCTCCAGAAGCTCTTGCAGCAGCTGAAAAAATCCGCAATGAATTTGTTCTTGACATAGACGGAGAAGTAATTGCGCGTGAAGAAGGCACAATCAACGAGAATTTGAAAACAGGGCGCATTGAAATTAAAGCCGAAAAAGTAACAATCATTAATGAAGCAAAAACACCTCCTTTTGTAATTGGCGATAATGCGGATGTTTCAGAAGATGTCCGTCTTAAATACCGCTATCTTGATTTGAGACGCCCGGTTATGTTCGATACCTTTAAAATGCGTCATCAAGTTACTAAAGCAATGAGGGATTTCTTGGACAGTGAAGGGTTTTTAGATGTGGAAACACCGATCTTAACGAAGAGCACTCCGGAAGGAGCCCGAGATTATTTAGTTCCAAGCCGTGTGCATCCGGGCGAATTTTACGCTCTTCCTCAGTCTCCTCAAATCTTTAAGCAGTTATTAATGGTAGGCGGATTTGAGCGCTATTACCAAATTGCACGATGCTTCCGTGATGAGGACCTCCGGGCAGATCGCCAGCCTGAATTTACTCAACTCGACATCGAAATGAGTTTCATGAGCCAGGAAGAAATCATCAGCCTGATGGAAAACATGATGGCAAAGATTATGAAAGAAGTGAAAGGCCATGATGTAAAGCTTCCATTTCCTCGCATGACCTATCAGGATGCGATGGATCGTTTTGGTTCAGATAAGCCGGATACACGCTTTGGTATGGAGTTAACAGATCTGTCTGAAATCGTGAAAGAGTCAAGCTTTAAGGTGTTTGCCGGAGCAGTAGCTTCCGGGGGACAGGTTAAGGCCATTAATGTAAAAAATGGAGCAGGAAAGTATTCAAGAAAAGATATTGATGCCTTAACAGAGTTTGCAGCTGTTTATGGTGCAAAAGGGCTTGCGTGGTTAAAAGCGGAAGAAGACGGATTAAAAGGTCCGATTGCCAAGTTTGTCACTGAGGATGAGCAAAAATCATTCTATTCTGTTTTATCTGTAGAACCGGGAGACTTGCTCCTATTTGTGGCTGATAAAAAGAATGTTGTAGCTGATGCACTTGGCGCTCTTCGCTTAAAGCTTGGTAAAGAGCTTGATCTGATTGATCAAAGCAAATTTAATTTCCTTTGGGTTACTGACTGGCCGCTTCTGGAGTATGATGAGGAAGAAGGCCGATATTATGCAGCCCATCATCCATTTACCATGCCTGCAAGAGAAGATTTAGATCTTCTTGATAAAGATCCTGCTCAAGTCCGCGCACAAGCATATGACCTTGTATTAAATGGCTATGAGCTTGGCGGCGGTTCATTGCGTATTTTCGAAAGAGATGTTCAGGAGAAAATGTTCAGTGTGCTTGGTTTCTCAAAAGAGGAAGCTGTAGAACAGTTTGGATTCCTGCTTGAGGCATTTGAATATGGAACTCCTCCACATGGCGGTATTGCCCTGGGGCTTGATAGACTTGTGATGCTATTGGCCGGCAGAACAAACCTGAGAGATACAATTGCATTCCCTAAAACAGCCAGTGCAAGCTGTGTGCTTACAGAAGCTCCTGGGGAAGTTAGCCAGTCACAGCTTAACGAGTTGAATTTAGCGCTTAATTTGAAAAAAAGTGAGTAATTTCCTATTTAATGGATAATTAGTTGAAAAAAATCATTTTTCAGAAAGATAAACCAGGAAGTTACTCCTGAATTTTAGGCAAGCTGTTTAATTTAAAGGAATAAAATGGATATATCTGTCCAGATCTGCTTCATTCATCAGCTTGAAAAAGGCGAAATCGTGTGATATGATCATATCAATAAATAAAGAGTCCTGATGTGTTCGTTGTAAAACCTGAAATTTTGACCAACATTATTCCTTCGGGAGTCCGGAGTTTTCCAGCAGCGTAAATGCCTCATGGATGGGGACTTACAAACGCAGGAAACAGGACACCCACCTGCTGAGTGCGGGTTCAAAACGAGGGCATCAACAGCGACGGCACGATTGGGACTCTTTAGTACATACGGTATTAAAAAACCATGCTGGGTAAGCATGGTTTTTTTGTGCTGATATTTTATGATCTAACTGGTCTATCTGAAGCTGAAATTAACGATTAGGTTTAAATATGATGGGACAGTTAACACTATTGGGAGAAAGCTTCTTTAAAGTTTCATTAATCCTATAGAACTACTTGCTTTAAAATGCAAGTATGATATATTCATTATCGGGTATTAAGTAATACATGCATTATTAATAAATTTTTGATGGAGTTGATATATATGCTTCACCAATTTTCCAGAAATGAATTGGCTATTGGCAAAGAAGGCCTAGATAAAATGAAAAATAGCACTGTTGCAGTACTGGGCATCGGCGGAGTTGGTTCCTTTGCAGCGGAAGCATTGGCGCGTTCCGGTGTAGGCCGCCTTGTTCTGGTTGATAAGGACGATGTTGATATTACAAATGTGAATAGACAGGTCATCGCATTATTATCCACTGTCGGGAAACCGAAGGTGGATTTAATGAAGGAAAGAATCATGGATATCAATCCAGATTGTGAAGTTATTGCTTTAAAAATGTTTTATACAGAAGAAACCTATGAGCAATTCTTCGATTATGGACTTGATTTTGTAGTGGATGCTTCCGATACGATTTCGTATAAAATTCACCTTATGAAAGAATGCTTGAATAGAGGTATTCCAATGATTTCAAGCATGGGTGCTGCAAATAAAATGGATCCAACCAGGTTCCAGATCGCAGATATCTTCAAGACTCATACTGACCCTATTGCTAAAGTTATTCGTACGCGTTTAAGAAAAGAAGGAATCAAAAAAGGGGTACCGGTTGTATTTTCCGATGAAAGCCCGATCGTTATCCGGGAAGATGTCCGAAAAACAGTTGGCAAAGATGATGCTGAAATCAGAAAGGCCAAAATGCCGCCTTCTTCAAATGCGTTTGTTCCTTCTGTTGCAGGTTTAATCATGGCCAGCTATGTAACTAGAGAACTTTTAAGCGATATAAAGATTGCCCGGGTAAATGACTGAAAAGAGACCGGCCTTCTGCAGGCCGGTCTTTGTGCATTTTTTTTTGCATTACAAACACTCCATTTAATGAACAGCCCTTTTATCTTCAACGCTCTCTTGCTTAAGAAGCTGGTCTGCTTCTTTTAGTATGCTTGCCATTTCCTCATATTGCAAAAGCTTATTAGTATATTCCTCTTCTTTTTCCTTCAGCTTTCTAATTAACAGCTCATTTTGAAGTTTCAAATGCTTCTGCTCTTCATGCAGACGTTTGTTTTCCTTCAAATGCACTGACTTAGGCTGTGTTTTCACAAAATTTCTTAAGAAGTGAATGACCTGAGTTAAATTTTCAGGGGGAATAGTGCCAGAGGTTTCATGGGTTTGACTTTCTGAATTATTGCTTGAAATTTCATGGGCTGCAAAATCTGTTTTCTTGGATATGGCAGTGTTCCATCGGTATCGGCATGCTGAAACAGTGCGGCCAAGTTCACTGCTTGCCTTCTTAAAGGCTGATGCTTTTGAATCTCCATTTGATGTATATTCAAGTACTGTTTCTTCGAGTAATTGATCTTCTTCCGGCTTCCATAAGTCTTTCCGTTCCTTCATTTCATTACCACCTCGGGAAATACAATTGTTAGGATTATCGTCACCCGAATAGATGAAAATATTCCATTCTCAGCTGCAGAAGGGTAAAATAGTGTAGTCAAATAACTATCCCTGCTTTAAAGACGTCTGTAAGTACTGGACTTTAAAGGATGAAAGGAGGATTCCAAAATGGATACTCTTGTAGAAATACAGGATGTTACAAAAGTGATAAATGGAAGGACTATTATTGATTCTGTCAGCTTTGAGGTGAAAAAGGGAGAGGTATTCGGATTTCTTGGTCCTAACGGTGCAGGTAAGACCACTACTATTCGAATGCTGGTTGGCTTAATCAGTATTACTTCTGGGGACATTAAAGTTCTTGGCAGCAGCATTAAAACAGATTTTGAAAAGGCAGTTTCCCATATTGGAGCCATTGTAGAAAATCCGGAGATGTATAAATTTTTGACGGGTTACCAAAACCTGGTCCATTATGCACGAATGTCAAAAGGTGTAACGAAAGAAAAGATTGATGAAACAGTTGAGCTTGTAGGACTTGCCGATAGGATACATGATAAAGTCAGAACGTACTCGCTTGGCATGAGGCAGCGTCTTGGTCTTGCGCAATGCCTTTTGCATGATCCCCAAATTCTTATCCTGGATGAACCTACGAATGGACTTGATCCTGCAGGCATAAGAGAGATTCGGGATCACTTGAGGCTGCTTGCAAGAGAGAGAGGGATGGCTGTCATTGTATCCAGCCATTTACTGTCTGAAATGGAAATGATGTGTGATAGAATCGGCATCATTCAAAACGGGAAATTGATTGATGTTCAGCATATCAGTGACTTTGTTCAGGGGAAAGAAAAGGTCTATGAAGTAGAAGTGGATGCCCCTGATAAAGCGCAGAGACTGTTAAAAAATATATACCCTGAATTGCCGATACAGGTCACGGAAAGCAAAGTGTTCCTTCCACTCGTACGTGACAGCATACCGGAGATGATAAAGGAATTTGTCCGGGAAGATATTAAGATATTTGCTGTCCGTGAAGTAACCAAAACATTGGAAGACCGCTTCCTGGAAGTTACTGAATACAAGGGAGGTGCCGAACATGCTCGGATTGATTCAAAATGAATGGATGAAAATCTTCAGGCGGCCGGGTACATACGTCATGATCGGACTTCTTTTAGTGATGACGACTGTTGCAGGCGCCTTTATAAAGTATCAGGAAAGCGGAGGGACAGTCCCTGATAATACAGAATGGAAAAGGGGACTGCAGACCCAAAACGAAAGCTATCAAAAACAGCTTGAAGAAATGGGAGAAATGGCTCCCAGAGACATGAAGGAACAGTATCAAAGAGAGATTGCCCTTAACGAATACAGAATTAATAATGATATTTCACCGAATCAGGAGTACTCTGTCTGGGGATTCGTATCGGATACCTCTCAGCTGATAGAATTCGCAGGCCTGTTTACGATTATCATTGCCGGGGGAATCGTGGCGAGTGAGTTTACATGGGGAACCATCAAACTTCTTCTGATCAGGCCTATCAAAAGAATAAAGGTTCTGGGAGCAAAGTACATTACCGTAATTTTATTCGGGCTGCTGGTGCTGGCTGTCCTCTTTGGATATTCCGCAATTTTGGGCAGTCTCCTCTTTGGATTCCCTGAAAAGGCCATTCCTTATTTGTATTATTACAAGGGCACAGTGAAAGAAGTAAGCATGGGACTGCATCTGATATCTTATTATGGTCTTAAATCGATTAATGTGCTGATGCTTGCAACCATGGCTTTTATGATTTCAGCTGTTTTTAGGAATAGCTCTTTGGCAATCGGGCTTTCCCTGTTTCTGATGTTTATGGGGGGGCAGGTCACAAGGCTGATTGCCATGAAGTATGATTGGGCAAAGTACAGCCTTTTTGCCAATACAGATCTTCTTCAATACTTTGAAGGAGTGCCGATGGTTCAGGAAATGACGCTTGGATTTTCGATCATAATGATAGTAGTTTACTTCCTGCTCTTCCAGGCCCTTGCATTTTATGTATTTAATAAAAGGGATGTTTCTGCTTAGCGGTAAAAAAGGTAGAGGTCCGGCATTAATGCCGGACCTCTTGCTATTTAAGGAGCTTTTCATAAACTGATGCTAATGCCTGTTCAAATTTGCCGGTTTTTTTAGGCTGATAATATACTTTGTTTTTTATTCTGTCAGGCAGGTACTGCTGTTTGACCCAGCCGGTTTCATAGTCGTGAGGGTACAGATAGCCTAAGCCTCTTCCCAGTTCTTTTGCTCCTTTGTAATGCGCGTCCTTTAAATGATCGGGAACTTCACCACTTTTGCCAGCGCGAATATCTGCGATGGCAGAATCCAAGGCTTTGTATGCAGAATTAGATTTTGGAGATAAACAAAGCTCTATTACGGCATTGGCAAGCGGTATTCTTGCTTCAGGGAATCCAATTCTCTCCGCAGTCTCGATAGCGGCAAGAGTCCTGGGTCCGGCTTGCGGTGATGCCAGACCGATATCTTCATAGGCGATAACCAAAAGTCTCCTGCTTATGCTCTGAAGATCGCCTGCTTCAATTAATCTTCCCAAATAGTGCAGCGCAGCATTTACGTCGCTTCCGCGGATAGACTTTTGAAATCCTGACAATACATCGTAATGGGCATCTCCGTCTTTATCGTGTGTAAAGCTTTTGCGCTGAATGCATTCCTCGGCAACAGATAAGTCAATTTTAATGATGCCTTCTTCATCCTCTTTTGTTGAAAGCGCAGCAAGTTCCAAAGCGTTAAGCGAGCTTCTGACATCTCCGTTTGAAGCAGTGGCCAGATGTGTCAGTGCTTCATCGGTAACTTCTGTTTGTTTATCGCCAAGGCCCCGTTCTTTATCATGAAGTGCTCTTACGAGCGTTTTTTTTATTTCATCTGCAGACAGCGGCTTTAATTCGAAGATTTGACACCGGCTCCTGATGGCAGGATTTATTGCATGATAAGGGTTGCTGGTTGTGGCGCCAATTAAAGTGATGCTGCCGTTTTCCAGATAGGGAAGCAAAAAATCCTGTTTACCTTTATCAAGCCTGTGGACTTCATCCAGAAGCAGAATGACTTTTCCCGACATTTTTGCCTCAGCTGCTACCACTTCCATGTCTTTTTTATTATTGGACACCGCATTTAGCGTGCGGAAAGCGTATTTGGTGCTTCCTGCAATGGCACTTGCAATCGATGTCTTGCCTATACCTGGAGGCCCGTACAGAATCATCGATGATAGCTGCTTAGCCTGCACCATGCGATAAATAATTTTTCCTTCTGAAACAAGATGCTCCTGGCCGATGATTTCATCAATCGTTCTCGGCCTCATCCGGAATGCAAGAGGTTTAATATTCAAAGTAATCACTCCAGCCTTTTCCCTGGCAGCCTGCAGTCTGCCTGTCAATTTTCAGCAAATCTTTCGCTTTCTAATTAAGATACCATAACATTTCCTGCTGTGAAATCATTTAAGCCAAGGTCCGCATTGTCCTGTTCAAGCCCGGTCCGCCCTTTTCCTCCTAAAATATGCTATAATGTCAAAAGTCTATAACTTTACTAAGGATTTAAACTTTATATACTTATGCAGGACTTGCGGGGAGCGTTGTGCACATGTTACTGAAAAATAAAGGACAAATCGGTCCCAGGTTCTTAGTTTATTTAATAGGACTGCTTGTGATGAGCCTGGGTATTGTGCTGTTAATTACAGCTGATTTAGGGGCAACCCCCTGGGATGTTCTGCATGTGGGTCTATACTACCAGCTTGGCCTGACGATAGGCAGCTGGTCCATTATTGTTGGAGTATTCATTTTAGCTGCTGCAGCACTTATTTCAAAGGAACTCCCTCAAGTCGGTGCTTTTTTGAACATGGTACTGATTGGCCTTTTTATTGACGCCTATTTGCTTTTGCCATTTATGCAGACTCCTAATGGAATGGCTGGGAAATTGGCGATGTTTGGATTCGGCATAGTGGTTTATTGCTATGGAATGGGGATGTATATTTCTGCTCAGCTTGGCGCAGGGCCGAGGGACAGCCTGATGATTGCATTAACAGCTAAAACAGGCTGGAAAGTCAGAAACGTCAGAGCTTTAATGGAAATTGCTGTTCTGACTGCTGGATGGCAGCTCGGTGGCCCTGTATTCTGGGGAACCATTGTGCTCAGTTTGGCAGTGGGATCAATTGTCGGGGCAGCTTTGCCTCAGTGCCAGGCTTTAACTGATCGATTTTTGGCAAAGCTTAGATATAAGGATATTAAAGAGAATCAAATGCTTAGAGAAAAGGATAGAGGTGCAAGCTGATGAAAATTTCTACTAAAGGCCGTTATGGTTTAACGATAATGATTGAGTTAGCAAAAAAGCATGGGGAAGGCCCCACTTCGTTAAAGTCGATTGCCCAGACGAATGACCTTTCAGAGCACTATCTGGAGCAGCTTATTGCTCCGCTTCGGAATGCAGGTCTTGTTAAAAGTATCCGTGGTGCATACGGCGGATATGTTTTAAGCAAAGAGCCGACAAAAATTACCGCTGGGGACATCATCAGAGTTCTGGAAGGACCAATAAGTCCGGTGGAAGGAATTGAAGATGAGGAGCCTGCAAAGAGAGAGCTGTGGATGCGTATTCGTGATGCTGTAAAGGATGTGCTTGATAACACAACGCTTGAAGATCTAGCGAGCCATACAGATACCGGCGGAGAGTCGGATGCTTATATGTTTTATATATAGTCCTTGATATGGGAATAATTCTGTAGAAAGACAAGCAGCAGGACGAATTGAAGTAGGTGAACTAATATGGAAAGAATATATCTTGACCATGCGGCAACTTCTCCAATGCATCCGGAAGTGATTGAACGGATGACTGAAGTGATGAAATATGAATATGGAAATCCTTCAAGTATTCATTATTTCGGGAGAAGTTCACGCCATATTGTCGATGAAGCAAGATCCGCATTAGCAAACAGTATCGGTGCAAAAGCCAATGACATAATCTTTACAAGCGGTGGAACAGAAGCTGATAATCATGCGATTTTTGGATCAGCTGAATCACTCCGCCATAGGGGCAAACACATTATAACAACCCAGATTGAACATCATGCAGTGTTGCATGCATGTGAGGAGCTTGAAAAACAGGGCTTTGAGGTAACGTATCTGCCTGTTGATCCATTTGGGCGTGTCTCGGTAAAGGACATAGAAAAAGCTTTACGGGAGGATACCATTCTAGTAACCATCATGTACGGTAATAATGAAATAGCTACCCTTCAGCCCATTAAGGAAATAGGGGATTTATTAAAAGAGCATCCTGCTGTATTCCATACCGATGCCGTTCAGGCATATGGTTTAGAAAAAATTGATGTGCATGAATTGAAGGTGGATTTGCTTTCCGTGTCCGCCCATAAAATTAATGGGCCAAAAGGCATCGGCTTTTTATATGTCCACTCTGATGTAAAGCTTTCTTCACGTCTTTTTGGCGGTGAACAGGAAAGGAAGAGAAGGGCAGGAACGGAAAATGTTCCTTCTATTGCAGGCTTCCAGGAGGCTGTCCGGATCGCTCAGAAGGAGATGGAAGCTAAGCGGGAAGAACTGCATTCTTTTAAGATCCTGTTCATGAATAAACTGGAGCAGGAAGGTGCTGTTTTTGAACTGAACGGATCACTTGATTATTCCCTTCCTCATGTTTTAAACTTAAGCTTTCCCGGAACAAATGTTGAAGCCATGCTGGTAAACCTTGATTTGGCTGGAATAGCAGCATCAAGCGGGTCGGCCTGTACTGCAGGCTCCATAGATCCATCCCATGTGCTGGTCAGCATGTTTGGAAAGGGATCAGATAAACTGCAAAATTCCATCCGTTTCAGTTTTGGACTTTTTAATACAAAAGAACAAGTTGAAAGAGCGGCAGAACAAACGGCCAATATCGTGAAGCGGCTGGTTAAATAGACAGAATATGAAACATGCAATTCTATGCGTGATTTCTGAAGATTTGAGGTGAAAATAGATGAACAAAGATCCGAAGGATACCCGGGTAGTGGTTGGAATGTCCGGTGGCGTTGATTCTTCTGTGGCGGCCCTGCTTTTAAAGGAACAGGGATATGATGTAATCGGCATCTTCATGAAAAACTGGGATGATACAGACGAAAACGGGGTATGTACCGCTACAGAGGATTACAATGATGTCATCAGGGTGTGCAACCAAATCGGCATCCCATATTATGCGGTCAATTTCGAAAAGCAATATTGGGATAAAGTATTTACCTACTTCCTTGAAGAATACAAGGCAGGACGGACACCTAATCCGGATGTTATGTGCAATAAAGAAATTAAATTTAAGGCATTCCTTGAACATGCTATGAGCCTTGGCGCCGACTATCTGGCGACAGGACACTATGCCCGTGTGGAATTCAGGGATGGCGAATACAAAATGCTGAGAGGTCTTGATGATAATAAGGACCAAACATATTTTCTGAACCAGTTAACACAGGAGCAGCTTGAAAAAGTAATGTTCCCGATCGGCGATATTGAAAAATCTAAAGTCCGTGAACTGGCGAAGGAAGCCGGATTGGCAACTGCCGCAAAGAAAGACAGCACAGGCATATGCTTTATTGGTGAGCGCAACTTCAAGGAGTTCCTTGGAAACTACCTTCCGGCTCAGCCCGGAAACATGGAAACCATGGATGGGAAGGTTGTCGGCAAGCATGATGGCCTCATGTATTATACGATTGGACAGCGGCATGGACTGGGCATTGGCGGAGCAGGTGAACCCTGGTTTGCAATCGGTAAAGACCTAAAGAGAAATGTCTTGTATGTTGGACAAGGCTTCCACAATGAACTGCTGTATTCAGACTCCATTATTGCTGTTAAAACCAGCTGGGTGACGAATTCAGAACAGCCGCAGGAATTTGAATGTACGGCTAAGTTCAGATATCGCCAGGCTGACAGCAGGGTTAAGGTTCAAGCTCTTGGAGATGGCAGGGTCAAAGTTATTTTTGCAGAGCCAATCAGGGCTGTTACCCCTGGACAGGCAGTTGTCTTTTATAATGGAGACGAGTGCCTTGGCGGCGGAACAATTGATGAAATATTCAAGGATGGCAAGCAGCTGGATTATGTCGGCTAATTAAAGCCTGGACCCCGATTCTTATCAAAGGATCGGGGTTTTATTACGGAAATGGAGTACAGCGGAAATGAGGAATTCAAATATGCTATACTTTGATTTGAATGGAGTGATGAATAATGGATAAAAACCAATTGGGTATTCAATATATGCAAGAAGGAAAATGGGAGGAAGCAGCGAAGGTTTTTATGGAAGCAATTGAAGAGAATCCTTCAGATCCTGTTTCATATATTAACTTTGGAAATGTGCTGTCTGCTGTAGGAGAAAACGAAAAAGCGCTGAAGTTCTACGAGAAAGCGATAGGGCTTGATGAAAATGCAGGTGCTGCTTACTACAGTGCTGGAAATTTATATTATGAATTGCAGCAGTTTGACCAGGCTAAACAGATGTTTGAAACTGCATTGCAAAAAGGCCTTGAAACCGCTGATAATTTTTTCATGCTTGGCATGTCCCTTACAGCCCTAGACCAGGGGAAACTGGCATTGCCTTATTTGCAGCGCAGTGCGGAACTGAATGAAAATGATGCCGAAGCCCATTTCCAATATGGGTTATGTCTGGCACAGCTGGATTACATTGATGAAGCTATCCAGCAGATGAAAAAATGCATTGAAATTGAGCCAGAACATGCAGATGCTTACTACAATCTCGGAGTAGCATATGGATTTAAAGAAGAAGAAAAAAAGGCACTTTTATACTTAAATAAGGCACTGGAAATTCAGCCGGACCATATGCTTGCGGGCTATGGGAAAAAGTTGATTGAAAAGGGCGGCAGCGAATTAAATTAATGTTTATAGGGGGAGGGGATGGAAATGGAAAAACAGGATTCCATGGATCTTTTTGCCGAACAGGGAAAGTTCATAAAAGGCAGACATTTGGTCACTATCTTTCATAATGAGCAAAATTTATATACGGTTTTGCGTATTCGGGTTGATGAAACGAATGACTCGTATGATGAAAAAGAAGCGGTCATTACCGGCTATCTGCCAAAAATGCATGAACATGAAACCTATATTTTTTATGGTGAATTTAAAGAACACCCTAAGTTTGGCATTCAATTCCATGCAAGCCATTACAGGAAGGATCTTCCCCAGACGAAACAAGGTGTAGCCAATTATTTATCAAGTGAATTATTTAAAGGGATTGGCAAGAAAACCGCTGAGCAAATTGTCGAGACACTTGGAGAAGATGCTATTACGCGAATCCTTAATCAGCCATCCCTGCTCGATAAAGTCCCCAAACTGTCACCTGAAAAAGCTAAATCTCTTTACGACACACTAATGGAGCACCAAGGCCTTGAGCAAGCCATGATTGCACTTAATCAATATGGTTTTGGTCCTCAGCTTTCCATGAGAATTTACCAGGTGTATAAAGAAATGACAATTGATGTCGTTCAAAACAATCCTTATAAACTGGTTGAGGATATAGAAGGAGTCGGCTTTGGCCGTGCAGACGAACTGGGATATCAAATCGGCATATCAGGCAATCATCCTGATCGTATAAAAGCAGCCTGCCTCTATATACTTGAAACTGAGAGCATGCAGGCAGGTCATGTTTATATTGAAGCAAAACCTCTTTTGCAGAGTGTGAAGAAGCTGCTTGAAGAAAATAAGCATGATGTCATTGAATACAGGGATATATCCAATGAACTGATTAAGCTTGAAGAGGAAGGGAAGATCAAGGCTGAAGGCCAAAAAGTATACCTTCCTTCTCTTTATTTTTCCGAAAAAGGGCTAGTAACCAATATCAAACGGATACTAAAGCAGACCCAGTATGATGAACAGTTTCCTGAGTCGGAATTTCTTTTAGCTCTTGGGAATTTGGAAGAGCGTCTGGGTGTCCAATATGCGCCGACTCAAAAGGAAGCCATTCAAACAGCTCTTATGTCTCCCATGCTGATATTGACCGGTGGGCCTGGGACTGGGAAAACAACCGTTATCAAAGGGATTGTAGAATTATATGCAGAGCTTCACGGCTGCTCCCTGGAACCGAAAGATTATAAAAAGGAAGAGCCTTTTCCCTTTTTGCTGGCAGCCCCGACAGGAAGGGCTGCAAAACGGATGGCAGAATCAACAGGGCTGCCTGCTGTAACCATTCACCGTCTTCTTGGCTGGAATGGATCTGAGGGATTTGACCGGCACGAGGAGAGTCCATTGGATGGCAGGATATTAATTGTTGATGAAACATCAATGGTAGATGTCTGGCTTGCAAATCAGCTTTTTAAAGCTCTGCCTGACAATATGCAGGTGATCCTTGTCGGTGATGAGGATCAGCTGCCTTCCGTGGGTCCAGGCCAGGTATTGAAGGATCTTTTGCGATCAGAGCGTATTCCAACTGTCCGTTTAACAGATATATACAGGCAGGCTGAAGGATCCTCCATTATTGAATTGGCCCATGAAATGAAAAAAGGCAAGCTTCCTCAGAACATCACTGCGCAGCAGCCGGATCGTTCCTTTATCAAATGCCAGCCCGGCCAAATTGCGGATGTAGTTGAAAAGGTTGTTCTGAATGCCAAAAAGAAAGGATATTCTTCAAAAGATATACAGGTGCTTGCCCCAATGTACCGCGGCCCTGCGGGAATCGACAGATTAAACGAAATACTGCAGGAAATACTGAACCCAAATCCCGATGGAACAAGGAAAGAGCTGTCCTTTGGGGATGTGAAATACAGGATTGGAGATAAGGTTCTTCAGCTTGTCAACCAGCCTGAAAATAATGTTTTTAATGGGGATATGGGTGAAATTGTTTCTATTTTTTACGCGAAAGAAAATACGGAAAAACAGGATATGATTGTCGTATCCTTTGATGGTGCGGAGGCTACATACACAAGGCAGGATCTAAATCAGATTACGCATGCTTACTGCTGCTCTGTCCATAAATCGCAGGGAAGTGAATTTCCGATTGTCATTATGCCTGTAGTTAAAAGCTATTACAGGATGCTGAGAAGGAATCTCCTTTATACCGCCATTACCCGCAGCAGACAGTTTTTAATAATGTGCGGTGAAGAAGATGCATTAAAGATCGGTGTGGAACGTGCAGATGAACAGGCACGTCTGACCACTCTGTCTGAAAAGCTGAGAGATGCAATTCTGTTTAATGATGGAACAGAACATGATGATGCAGCTGAACCTTCTCTTTCGGAATCCCTTTCTCTCGAAGAAAAGCTTCTCCAAGCCGATCCCATGATAGGAATGGGAAATATAACACCGTATGATTTTATGGAAAAAGAATATAGCTAAGAAGAGCAGTCTACAATAAAAGACTGTTCTTTTTGTATATCAAAGCAAGCATGAAGTTTAGCTGTTAAATCAAAAATATAAAAAGGGGAGATAAATGTGGAAAGGAAAAACAGAACATCTCTTCTCAATCTCCACGGAGTAAAACGGCGCAGACAGCCGCAACAGGATTATGAGTTTTCAGAGGAGCTGTCAGACGGAGGAGAGCGAAACGAGCGTTTTAATAAGCCGAGGTACAGCAGAAAGTAGGCTTATGCAATCTTGCTGAACGTTCTTAACGATACTTTTTGGCTCCCATGGCAATGGTTTTCCGTTATGTTTTCTTAGGAGCAGTGAAAACTATAAATGTTCGGGAAGGCGGGATTCTCTTTGCGGACATTTTCTTTATTAAAAGGTCTGCCGGTTTTTGAGCTGAAAACCGGCGACAAAGCAGGCGTTATCTGCGATTTATCCATTTCAGACACTGGAAAAGTACTGGGATTACTGCTGCGAAAGGGCGCTCTTTTGAAAAAAACATATATCATCAATATTGAAGACGTGACATCTTTCGGCTGGGATGGAGTGATGATTGAGGATTCTTCAGTTCTGCAGGCACTTCCTAAACATGATGATTATACCTGTGAGACCCATAACCGGCTAACGGGCAAAATGATTATGAGCCGGGAAGGAGAACGGCTGGGTTTGCTTGAGGATGTATATTTTAGGGAAGAATTGGGCACGATTGTAGGGTACGAACTGTCGGATGGCTTCTTTTCAGATGTGCTGGAAGGAAAACGTGTCATAAAAACCGATGACCCGCCCGCAATTGGAAAAGACGCCATTATTGTAAATGTAAAATAGTGAGGTGTCTTTTTCGTGCTGAAATGTCCTAATTGCCAGAGCAAAGATATTGGGAAAATCGGGATTAATCAATATTATTGCTGGAATTGCTTTATAGAACTTTCTTTATCCAAAGGAATCATTAACACCCATCAAGTTGAGGAAGATGGTACGCTTAGCTCCCTTGATGATTTATTTGAAGAAGATGAGCGCCGGTTTCTTTCGTAAGAATTAACGGAAGAGGTGAGCCAGTTTGAACAAAATATTAACCTCTGCAATGATGCTTGGGGCAGGCATGGCTGCTTATAATTACGCCCAAAAAAATAATATGGTATCAGGCCGAAAAATGAAACGCATTCAAAAAAGAATAACAAAAGCTTTATTTTAAAATGATCAGGGCTGGTTCTTAACATAGGGCCAGCTTTTTTGCGCGGTTTAGTTCTCTTAATGCATAAATCCCGGGTAAGCTATCACAATAAAGACAAGGAGGCGGGCCATAATGAATATTCGAATGAAATGGTACTACCGGCTTGGGTTTCTGCTTCTCTTGCTTATTGTAATTTTAATTTTCCTAAAGCTCCAGGCATTATGGATGCCCATTCTGGAAATCGTATTTGCCGTATTGATTCCATTTGTCATAGGTGCATTTATTACATATCTTCTTCACCCGATCGTTGAAAAACTGCATGAAACGGGCCTAAATAGGGGGCTTGCTGTTTTTATTATTTATTTTTTATTTTTCGGGGGGATAGGATTTACTCTGTATAAAGGGATTCCGGCTTTTATCCATCAATTGCGTGATCTGGCGGAAAATGCCCCTCAATTTGCAAATCAATACCGCGGGTGGATCGACACGATTCAAAGTAAAACATCAACATGGCCTGACAGCCTGCAAACCAGGATTGATGATATTATTGCAGCTATAGAGAAACGGTTAAATAATCTTTTATCAAAGGTAATCACATTTTTTCTTAATGTATTGAACTATGCTGTGATTATCGCAGTAATCCCCTTTATCTCCTTTTATCTCCTTAAAGATTTCTCGATTATGAAAAGAGCGGCCTGGTATTTGACACCGAGAAAATGGAGAAAAGAAGGAGTGTTGTTCTTAAGAGATATAGATAAGTCACTAGGAAGCTATATCAGAGGCCAGCTCCTGGTATGTGCAGCCATTGGGGCCATTTCCTCTTTGCTATTCTGGATTTTTGATATGCGGTATCCTCTATTGCTAGGCACCATAATTGGTGTTACCAATGTAATTCCTTATTTTGGCCCAATTATCGGAGCGGTCCCGGCTGTAATTATTGCTTCTGCTTTATCGGTTAAAATGGTCGTCATAACAATGGGGATTATAATCGTACTTCAGTTCCTCGAGGGGAATATCCTATCACCCCTGATTGTTGGAAAAAGTCTGCATATGCATCCTCTTCTCATTATGCTTGCACTTCTGGCCGGCGGGGAAGCAGGGGGGATATTGGGTTTGATTATTGCAGTTCCGATTTTGGCGGTCATAAAAGTCAGTATCTTACATGCAAAAAAACATTTTTCAAAAAATAAACAGCCAAAAATCAGCGGAACCTCATCATGATGTTGACAACAATAAAGGTAAATCGCTATAATGCGTCTATAAAGTTATATATTAAACATTTTGACGGAATGAGTATGTTATAGGCCATCTGCATGAATGCAATACTGCATTCATAAAAGAGAGGGAGTTCCATGGCTGAAAGATCTCCCAGATGAAGGATAACAGAAAGCTAATCCTGAGTGCAGCTAATCCCTGCCGTGTTTCCGCGTTAAGGATCTGAGAGATGGGAGATTGCCTAATGAATCGGATAAGAATCTGGTCATTATTCATTTAACTTCCATAATCAGGGTGGTACCGCGAGCAAGCTCTCGTCCCTGTCCAGGGATGAGGGCTTTTTTTGTTGTTTTTAAAATTATTTACATATATTAGGAGGTTGATTAAAATGAAACAATTATCAGGTCCTGAGATACGCCGAATGTTCCTGGATTTCTTTAAGGAGAAAGGACACGATGTTGAGCCGAGCGCATCTCTTGTTCCGCACGAGGATCCTTCCCTTCTATGGATTAATAGTGGTGTCGCTACTCTGAAAAAATATTTTGATGGCCGTGTCATTCCTGAGAATCCAAGGATTACAAATGCCCAAAAATCCATCCGCACCAATGATATTGAAAATGTAGGCAAAACAGCAAGGCACCATACATTTTTTGAAATGCTGGGCAACTTCTCAATTGGGGATTACTTTAAAGAAGAAGCAATCCTGTGGGCTTGGGAGTTTTTGACTGATAAAAAATGGATCGGTTTTGAAGAAGAAAAGCTTTCTGTTACGATTCACCCTGAAGATGATGAAGCTTTTAATATCTGGAGGGAAAAAGTGGGAGTGCCGGAAGAGAGAATTATCCGCCTGGAAGGAAACTTCTGGGATATCGGAGAAGGTCCAAGTGGACCAAATACAGAAATTTTCTATGACCGCGGACCTGAATATGGAAATGACATGGATGATCCTGAACTATATCCAGGCGGGGAAAACGAACGTTATTTAGAGGTATGGAACCTGGTATTTTCTGAATTCAATCATAATCCTGATGGCACTTATACCCCGCTTCCTAAGAAAAATATTGATACTGGTATGGGGCTTGAGCGGATGGCATCTGTGGTTCAAAATGTGCCTACTAACTTTGATACAGACTTATTTATGCCAATCATCCGTGGAACAGAGGAAATCTCAGGCCGGAAATATGGAGCTTCAAAAGAAACGGATGTCGCATTTAAGGTTATTGCTGACCATATCCGCACAGTTGCATTTGCAGTCGGTGACGGTGCTCTCCCTTCTAATGAGGGACGAGGCTATGTATTAAGAAGACTGCTTCGCCGTGCTGTCAGATATGCTAAACAAATCAATATAAATGAACCATTCATGTATCAATTGGTGCCGGTCGTCGGTGAAATTATGGATGATTTCTATCCGGAAGTAAAAGAAAAGACAGAATTTATTCAAAAGGTCATCAAGAACGAAGAAGAACGTTTCCATGAAACACTTCATGAAGGCCTTGCCATTCTTTCTTCAGTTATTAAAAAGGAAAAGGAAAAGGGCAGTGATACGATTCAGGGTGAAGATGTTTTCCGTCTTTATGATACGTATGGATTCCCGGTTGAATTAACGGAGGAATATGCTGAAGAAGAAGGTATGAAAGTGGATCATGCCGGCTTTGAAAAGGAAATGGAAGGACAGCGTGAGCGTGCACGTTCAGCGCGTCAGGATGTAGATTCCATGCAGGTCCAGGGTGGGGTATTAGGCGAGCTGAAAACTGAAAGCCAATTTGTCGGATATGATAAGCTTCAGACAAATGCCACAATTGCAGCAATTGTGAAGGATGGGCAATTAATCGAAGAAGCACTTGCTGGTGAAGAGATTCAGATTATCTTGGATGAAACACCATTTTACGCAGAGAGCGGCGGACAGATTGCTGATCAGGGTACTCTTGTATCAGAAGGTTTAAAGGTTTCCATTAAGGATGTTCAAAAAGCTCCGAATGGACAAAACCTTCATAGAGCTGTCGTTGAAAAAGGAACACTGAAGGCTGAAGCATCTGTGTTAGCTTCTGTAAATGAGCAAATCCGTTCAAAAATAATCAAGAATCATACTGCAACTCACTTGCTGCATCAGGCTTTAAAGGATGTTTTGGGAGGTCATGTTAACCAGGCTGGTTCTTTGGTAGGGCCGGATCGCCTGCGTTTTGACTTCTCTCATTTCGGGCAAATTACTTCTGAAGAGCTTGAGAAAATTGAAGCGATTGTTAATGAACAAATTTGGAAAAGCCTTGAAGTTGATATCAATTACAAGGATATTGACGAGGCAAAGGCAATGGGGGCTATGGCTCTATTTGGCGAGAAATATGGCAAGATTGTCCGTGTTGTTCAGGTTGGGGATTACAGTCTTGAGCTTTGCGGAGGGTGCCATGTTCCGAATACTGCTTCCATCGGATTGTTCAAGATCCAATCAGAAAGCGGAATTGGCGCTGGAACGCGCAGAATAGAAGCGGTAACTGGCGAATCTGCATACAAGCTTATGAATAATCAGATTACCGTTTTAAAAGAAGCTTCCGGCAAATTAAAGACTAATCCTAAAGATTTGTCAGCAAGAATTGATGTACTGCTCGGAGAAATGAAGCAGCTGCAGCGTGAAAACGAATCTTTAGCAGCGAAATTGGGCAATATTGAAGCAGGGAGCCTTGTATCAAAGGTGAAAGAAGTCAATGGCATTACTGTTCTTGCTGAGAAGGTACAGGCATCAGACATGAATAACCTTCGCAATATGGCTGACGATTTAAAACAAAAGCTTGGATCTGCTGTGGTTGTATTAGGCAGTGTAAACGAGGGAAAAGTGAATATTATTGCCGGGGTGACAGATGATCTGATCAAAAAAGGCTTCCATGCGGGCAAAGCGGTCAAAGAAGTTGCTGCAAAATGCGGCGGCGGAGGCGGGGGCCGTCCTGACATGGCTCAGGCTGGCGGAAAAGACCCTGACAAACTTGAAAGTGCTCTGCAATTTGTGGAAGAATGGGTTAAATCCGTTTGATATCCCTGTAAAGTAGTGTAAAATGGAGGTAACCAAGAGAGATTGTTCATCATCAGGAAGAAACAGCTTGTTCTTCACCATGTTTTCCTGTCAGGAACAAGATTATTTAATGATCGCTCTGTTTATTCAGGCGGCAGCCAAACCGTTATGAAGAGGGGGACAAGCTGGCTATGCACCGGATTAAATCCGGCAAATATTAGCTATCCTATCCGTCATACAGAAAAGCGAGGTGTAAGATATGAGCTCATTTGATAAAACAATGAGGTTTAATTTTCCTGAAGAACCAATCGAACAAGATGTGAATGAAGTTCTGTTTCAAGTATATGGTGCCCTCCAGGAAAAAGGGTATAACCCCATTAACCAAATTGTCGGTTATCTGCTATCCGGGGACCCGGCTTACATTCCCCGCCATAAGGATGCACGCAATATCATCCGTAAACTTGAACGGGATGAGATCATCGAAGAATTGGTTAAATCATACTTAAAACAGCAGCGTGAGGGATAAACATGCGGACTATGGGATTGGATGTCGGCTCTAAGACGGTCGGTGTCGCTCTAAGCGATGCGCTCGGATGGACAGCGCAGGGCTTGGAAACCATCAAAATCAACGAGGAAGAAAAAGAGTTTGGTTTTGAAAGAATTGGTGAAATAATAAAAGAGCATGAAGTCAGTAAAATTGTTGTCGGCTTGCCTAAAAATATGAATGGAACCATTGGCCCCCGCGGCGAAGCCAGCCAGTTCTTTGCTTCAGAGCTGGAAAAGCTATTTGGTCTTCCGGTCATATTATGGGACGAGCGCCTCTCAACAATGGCAGCTGAAAGAGTGTTGCTGGAAGCGGATGTAAGCCGCAAAAAACGGAAAAAAGTCATTGATAAAATGGCAGCCGTCATGATTTTACAAGGCTTTTTAAATAGCCAAATTTAATGAGGTGAACAGAAATGAACCATGGAGATAACAACATTACTGTAATTGACGAGGAAGGCAACGAGCAGCTTTGCGAAGTATTGTTCACGTTTGATTCGGATGAATTCGGCAAGTCATATGTCCTTTACTATCCAGTAGGGGCAGATGAAAATGATGATGAAGAAATTGAAATTCACGCATCAGCATTCAGCCCAAGCGAAGACAGCAAGGATGGAGAACTGCAGCCAATCGAGACAGAAGAGGAATGGGATCTAATTGAAGAAATGTTAAACACATTCCTTGATGAGCAGGAAGATTAAAAAACTGGCCCCCGGGCCAGTTTTTTTTTTGCTTATTTACTCCGGTGAATTGAGTGAAAATACAAAGTGTGAAATTTGAAGTTTAATGGCGAATCTTTTGGGTTTTTGTAATATCCTGCGACTTCAAAAAGAAAATATAGTATAATAAGCCGTGACGTATCAGGAAACATAAAGAATGAAGTTTTTCCTAGGCAAGTTGGCATGAAATGCAGTTAATTCACAAGGCTATAATGACGGGGCTGTTGTTTTGTAATAATTGCAGCGAAGGTGAGATCATCGAAATACATTCATGCATTGTTCACACAAGGAAGGAAGCCTATTCAAATTCCCGCGAGAGTTAGGGGATAAAATGGAAAGGTTAACAACATTTTTTATGAAAAGAGCCATTTAAAAAGCCAACGTCTTTGGAACGGGGGGGATATGAGATGTCAGCAGACGATCAAAAAGGGAAAAAAGATATAATACGCCAAAAAATGATTGAGCGCCAAGGTGAAGCAAAAGTGGTCCGTAAAATTGTACTGATAGTTGCAATTATATTATTGATCTCAGCTGCTGCAGTGATCGGCGGCGGATATTTCTATATTAATTCAGCTTTAAAGCCTGTTGATCCCGATAATAATAAGTCCAAGAAAGTAGAGATACCAATCGGATCATCTGTTACAGGAATTGGCACTGTTCTCGAAGAGAATGGAATTATCAGGGATGCTCGTGTTTTTAAATATTATGTGAAATTTAAAAATGAAGCTGGATTCATGGCAGGAGAATATTCATTGAAGCCTTCAATGAATATGAAGGAGATCCTGGATAGCTTAAAAACAGGCAAGGTAATGGAAGAGGTAGCATTCAAAATCACCATTCCAGAAGGAAAACAGCTGGAGCAAATAGCGGGGATTATTGCAGAAAAAACGGATAAAAAACCTGAAGATGTCTTGAAAAAGCTTAATGATAAAGCTTTTATTAAGTCTTTAATGGCGGAATATCCTGAATTGCTGACGAAGGAAATCCTGGCTGAAAATATAAAATATCCTCTTGAGGGATACCTATTTCCGGCGACCTATCCATTTTACAAAGAAGATACAACTATAGAGGAAATTGTCAAAGTTATGCTTGATAAAACTGCATCAGTTATGAAAGAGTATAGTGCTGATATGGACAAACGGGAATACACTCCACACAAACTATTGACAATGGCATCTCTCATAGAGGAAGAAGCAACGGCAAAAGTAGACCGTGATCAGATTGCGAGTGTTTTCTACAATCGGATTGACACGGGAATGCCACTGCAGACAGATCCGACTGTCCTGTATGCCCATGGTGAGCATAAATCCAGGGTTTTATATAAAGACTTAGAGATCGACTCACCATACAACACATATAAGTATCCTGGACTGACACCTGGGCCAATTTCAAATGCAGGTGTTTCCTCAATTGAAGCAGCATTGGTGCCTGCAGAAACAGATTACTTATACTTCCTGGCCACATCAACAGGAGAAGTTCTTTTCTCAAAGACACTGGACGAGCATAATCAAAAAAAGGCACAGCATATATCGAATAATTAAATTAAGGAAGGGGAATGTGCAGATATGGCATTCCCCTTTTACTTATGGTAAAATAGATCAGGTGTTTTATCCCAGTCTACAGGCAGTGTAAGATTCCACTTCAAGACTCAGAGGAAACAAGGGAGGATAAGTGGGGGAAAACTGCCCGTAAAGGCTCTAAAAGAAGAACAAAGGCTAAAAGCCACATCCTGTGGCAACGTCTTTATGACCAACTTCCTGTGGGCCTAAACTAACAATCAGCAGGGAGAAAGCACTCCCCACTGATTTATATGGCTTCCCGATAGCGTGAATCACGGACAAGCATGGATAAGGCATCTAGCCGGAATGCAGTACAGTGCATTTTCACATCCTATCTGTGAACGCTATTTTTTTCATGCCTAAATAGAAAAGCGGCTGCGACCGTGAGTATCTTTGTGCCGCAGCTTGATCATAATATTACGTCTGATCGAGGTGAAGCCAGCTTGATGAACGATAAGCTGCATGCATATATAGAGGAAATAGTACCCGAAAGATCCGAGTTATTGGGCAAAATGGAGCAATATGCCAAAGTGCACAATGTTCCGATTATGGAGCTGGCAGGAATTGAGGCAATGCTTCAGCTTTTGCGCATTCAAAAACCGAAAATGATTCTTGAAGTAGGCACTGCAATCGGCTATTCAGCACTAAGAATGGCGTTTGCTGTCCCAGATTCGAAAATTGTAACAATTGAACGCGATGAGGAACGTTACCTGCTTGCAGAACAGTATATAGATGAGGCAGGGAAAAAGGAGCAAATCCTGATCATAAAAGGAGATGCCCTTGAAGTCGGAGAAGACATTGAAAAATACGGACCATATGATGCTATTTTTATCGATGCAGCAAAGGGCCAATATCAGCGCTTTTTTGAAATTTATTCCCGCTTTCTCTCCAATGACGGAGTGATTATTACAGACAATGTCCTTTTTAAAGGCCTTGTGTGTGAATCAGAAATAGAAAATAAGCGCATTCGGAATATGGTTAGAAAAATTGATTTGTTTAATAAGTGGTTAATGAGTCATCCTGAATACCATACAGTTATTTTGCCTGTTGGGGATGGCGTGGCAATTAGTAAAAAGAGGTGATTAGAATGAAAAAACCTGAACTGTTAGTGACACCAACAAGTGTCGAAGATATCGAGACACTTGTGTCTGCAGGCGCAGATGCCTTTGTTGTAGGGGAACAGCGATATGGACTGAGGCTTGCTGGGGAATTCACAAGGGAAGATGTAAAGGAAGCGGTGGAAATCGCCCACAGACACGGAAAAAAAGTGTATGTAGCGATGAACGCATTATTTCATAATGATAAAGTGCCTGAGCTTGAAGGTTATATCAGCTTCTTAAAAGAAGTAAGTGCTGATGCTATCATTTTTGGGGATCCGGCTGTATTAATGGCTGCGCGCTCGGCTGCCCCGGACATGAAGCTCCATTGGAATACTGAAACAACTGCTACAAACTGGTATACCTGCAATTACTGGGGCAGAAAAGGCGCTAAACGTGCAGTCCTTGCTAGAGAGGTTAATATGGATGCCATCATTGAAATAAAAGAAAATGCCGACGTAGAAATAGAAGTGCAGGTTCATGGCATGACTGCCATGTTCCAGTCAAAGCGCTCCCTGCTTGGTAATTACTATGAATACCAGGGAAAAGCCCTTGAGATTGAAAACCGCAAACAGGAAAAAAGTATGTTCCTTCACGATAAGGAGCGGGAAAATAAATACCCGATTTTCGAAGATGAAAATGGCACTCATATCATGAGTCCAAATGACATCTGCATTATAGATGAACTGCAGGAAATGATTGAAGCTGGCATTGACTCATTTAAAATTGACGGGATATTAAAATCACCTGAATATATCATTGAAGTGACAAAACTCTACAGAAAAGCTATTGACTTATGTGTTGAAGACCCGGACCAATACGATGAAAGTAAGGATGGACTTCTCACTGAAGTTGAAGAAATTCAGCCCGCGAATCGCCCGCTGGATACTGGATTCTTCTTTAAAGAAACCGTCTACTGATTTGATAATATAAAAAAGAAAGAGGAGGAAGCTCTATGGCAGCGGTAAAAGATAAAATTTCCGAAATTGTCAACGGCAAACGGGTTATTGTAAAAAAGCCTGAATTGCTTGCTCCGGCAGGAAACCTTGAAAAGCTGAAAATCGCCGTTCACTATGGTGCGGACGCTGTGTTTATCGGCGGTCAGGAATATGGCCTTCGCTCAAATGCAGGCAACTTCACTTTTGAAGAAATGAAAGAAGGCGTGGAATTCGCCAAAAAATATGGAGCTAAGATTTATGTTACAACCAATATTTTCGCTCATAACGAAAATATTGATGGTCTTGAGGAATATTTGCTTGGCCTCAAAGAAGCAGGAGTAGCAGGAATCATTGTGGCTGATCCGCTTATCATCGAAACCTGCCGCCGTGTTGCACCGGAAATTGAAGTTCATTTAAGCACGCAGCAATCCCTTTCCAACTGGAAGGCAGTTGAGTTTTGGAAGGAAGAAGGGCTGGAGCGTGTAGTTCTTGCGCGTGAAACAAGTGCGGAGGAAATTAAAGAAATGAAGGAGAAGGTTGACATTGAAATTGAAACCTTCATTCATGGGGCGATGTGTATTGCCTATTCCGGACGCTGTACTCTAAGCAACCATATGACAGCACGTGATTCCAACAGGGGCGGCTGCTGCCAGTCCTGCCGCTGGGATTATGACTTATACCAGCTTGAAGGCGAGAATGAAGTTCCTTTATTCAGCGAAGGAGATGCTCCATTTGCAATGAGTCCTAAAGACCTTAAGCTGATAGAGTCAATTCCCCGTATGATTGAACTGGGAATTGACAGCTTGAAAATTGAAGGGCGCATGAAATCCATCCATTACATTGCAACTGTAGTAAGTGTGTACCGTAAAGTAATTGATGCATATTGTGCAGATCCGGATAACTTCCAGATTAGGCAGGAATGGCTTGAAGAGCTTGATAAATGTGCTAACCGTGAAACAGCACCCGCTTTCTTTGAAGGAGTCCCAGGGTATAAAGAGCAAATGTTTGGAAATCATAGCAAAAAGACGAATATCGATTTCGTGGGGCTTGTTCTTGATTACAATCCGGATACAAAGATTGTTACTCTTCAGCAGAGAAACAAATTTATGCCTGGTGAGGAAGTCGAGTTCTTTGGCCCTGAAATTGAGAACTTTACACAAGTCATCGATAAAATTTGGGATGAAAAAGGCCATGAGCTGGATGCTGCACGTCATCCGCTTCAAATTGTTCAATTTAAGGTTGATAAGCCGGTTTACCCTGACAACATGATGCGAAAGGAGCTCTAATCTATGAAACGCAAACCCGTTGTAATAGGGGTGGCCGGCGGATCCGGCTCAGGTAAAACAAGCGTAACCAAAGCGATTTATGATCGATTCAAAGGACATTCCATCCTTATGATCGAGCAGGATTATTATTATAAGGATCAGACTCATCTTCCTTTTGAAGAAAGATTGAAAACGAATTATGACCATCCGCTTGCATTTGATAACGATTTGCTTATTGAACATATCGAAAGCCTGCTGAGATATGAGCCGATTAGAAAGCCTGTATATGATTATGCCATGCATACAAGATCTGAAGAAGTAATTGAAGTTGAACCGAAGGATGTCATTATCTTAGAAGGCATTCTGATTCTTGAGGATGAGAGGCTCCGTGATCTGATGGATATGAAATTATATGTGGATACGGATGCCGATCTGCGTATTATCCGGCGCTTATTCAGGGATATTAAAGAGCGGGGACGCACCATGGATTCAGTCATAGAACAATATGTAAATGTGGTTCGGCCTATGCATAATCAGTTTATTGAGCCGACGAAGAGATATGCTGACATCATTATTCCTGAAGGCGGTCATAATTACGTTGCCATCGATTTAATGGTCACAAAAATTCAAACAATTCTTGAACAAAAGTCATTTTTATGAAACAATAGCATTGAAAATGTTCTCTAGGAATTATCCTTTTACCGAGTGGCTGTGTAAGACAGTGCTTACCTGACCTCAATATAATCGTCAGCAGCTAAATCTTTCAGAGCTAGTCAATATAAAAAGATGATCTGCGCGCCCTTTAAAAAAGGACGCGCTCCTGTTCATTTTCCTGAAAATATGATAAAAAGAAGTACATACATTATAGAACACATACTTTTAAGGATGTGTAATTCGAAGGAGTGAAGGTTTTGGCTACAGAAAAAGTGTTTCCAATGACACAGGCAGGTAAAGAAAAACTTGAGCAGGAACTGGAATATTTAAAATCGGTTAAACGCAAAGAAGTGGTTGAACGTATAAAGATCGCAAGAAGCTTCGGTGACCTTTCCGAGAACTCAGAGTATGACTCAGCGAAAGAAGAGCAGGCCTTTGTTGAAGGCCGGATCACCACTCTTGAAAATATGATCCGCAATGCAAAGATCATTCAAGAGGAAGAAATGGCTGGAGATATTGTGGGACTTGGCCGTTCCGTTACGTTCGTAGAGCTTCCTGATGGAGATGAAGAAACTTACACCATCGTAGGAAGTGCGGAGGCGGATCCTTTTGAAGGAAAAATCTCAAACGATTCTCCAATCGCCAAAAGCCTAATTGGGCGTACAGTTGGAGACGAAGTTACTGTTCAGACTCCTGGAGGAGAAATGAACGTACGCATTGTTTCCATTAAATAAGAATAGCTGGTTTGAAATCAGAAAACCTCGTCAAAACTTTTGACGAGGTGTTTTTTATGTGGAGAAAAAGAGCAGTTGGCTGGCTTATCGTCAGTTTCCTTGTACTTTGCTTTCTATTGGGAAGGCTGATACAGCTGCAGCTGGTTTCAACAGAGCATTTTACTGACAGGGGAATTAACCTTTTGGAAGCGAGTGTCCGTCAGCGTTCCCAGGAAATGATTATCGATGCCGGGAGGGGGGATTTTCTTGATCGCAGCGGTAATCCCTTAACATTCGAAAATAAATCTGTTCTTATATTATTCCCCTTCCTCGCAAGAATGGATTGGGATATTAAGAGGATATCTGAAATTACAGGTGCTTCGGAATACTCTTTGCGGCATTCTGTTGAAAATGCAAAAGAACCTTTTGCATTTGGGAGCCCGGAACCCATTCAGCTGTCTTACGCTCAAATGGAAAAAATCAATGACCTGAAAATTCCGGGTGTCTTTGCTGTTGATAAGAAATACAGCCGTTCCGACAAACCGGCATCCCAGCTAATTGGAATTACCGGTCAAAATCAGGACGTGCTTAAAAAAAGGTATCCGGACAAAGATCTGTCTTCCGACACAATGATTGGGATTACTGGCTTGGAGAAGAGCTTTGATGAATTCCTGCTTCCTGAAGGGGCATCAAAACTTGTCTATCATGTGGATGGAACGGGCGGACCGCTGTTTGGCATTGATGTAAAATATGTTGAGCCTGCAAACCCCTTTTATCCGGTCAATATTAAGACAACTTTGGACTATGATTTGCAGATGATGGCAGAAAAATTGGCGGATCAGCATGGGATAAAGAAAGGCGGCATTGTCCTTCTGGATATAGAGACGAATTCAGTATTGGCAATGGTGTCGCGTCCATCGCTTAATAAGCATAATCCATTTGATGAAGAAAGCAGAGGAACGGTTAATCATATGATTAAACAGCAGATCATGGGATCTGTTTTTAAAACGGTGGTGGCAGCAGCCGCAATTGATCATGATCTGGACGATCCTAAAAGGCAATATGACTGCAGCAGGAAGATAAATGGGGAACCGGATCTTAAATATCAGCACGGGATGCTAAATTTTGATGAGAGCTTTGCCAGGAGCTGTAATAATACATTTGCATCCATTGCTAAGGAGTTAAAGGATATTAACCCGGATCTCCTTGAGCAGTATGCAGAAAAACTGTCATTAATAGGTCCTGTAAGCTGGCGTGGAGATATTTATCACTTCAGCGATTTTAAACAGCTGCAAGACGAAGAAAAAGGTCGGGTGTTTCTATCTGAAGATGCTAAAAAAGACAGTAATTTTGCAGGCCTGACAGGGATAGGACAGCATGAAGTGAGGGCTACTCCGCTGGCTGTGGCCAACATGATGGCAACTATAGCCAGAGGAGGGGAAAAAGAAATGGTCCGGGTTGCATCAGAGATTGAATATAAAAACAGTACATCTCTTATAGAATTCGAAAAACAAAAGCTGCAGGGAGATATCATTGCTCCATATACCGCTATGAAGCTCCAAAAGCTGCTAAGGGGAGTAGTCATCAATGAAGAAGGGACCGGCCGCTGGTTTAAAGAGCTTCCTTTCGAAGTTGCAGGCAAATCCGGTACTGCAGAAACAGGCATAATGGCTGATGGAAAGCAGCTTCACAATAAATGGTTTGCTGGATACTTTCCATACAAAAATCCAAAATATGCTCTAGTAACCGTGAATTTGGAAGTTACTGAAGACAAAGGAGGAGTTAATCCGCTCTTTGCGGATATTGTGAAAGAAATCTATAACTATAATCATAATAAAGAAAATCCGCCATCTGGCTCTCCAGGCTCTTAAATAATTATGGTATATTGTAACTTTCCGTATGCGGCTGTCGTCCATTTAATGCTGGCAGTACCTGGTGTCCACAGGTTATTTCTTTTAAGTTAGCCTTATTCCATGTTAGAATGTTGACAGCCGCTGTTCGGGCAATAGCCTTTATGCAGACGGCCGGGTTAATAAATTCCGCTCATTTTTATTATACCTATAAGTCTGATAATAGATTGGGGAGGAGAAAGTATTGAAAGGGAATAGCAGAGAATCCCGTTTTGGCAAGCGGGAAAAAAGAAAAAAAACCAATATTATCTTAAATAGTCTTATCGCACTTGTTATTATCCTTATTATTGTTGTATCAGCCAAAATATTTTTTGGCGGTAATAATGACCAGGAGCTTACTGCCAATGAAGAGACAGCATCTGAATCGAAGCAAAATGAGAATAACAAGGAAGATAAGGGCAATGAAATAGAGCAAAATAAGGATAAAGAAGAAAAGCAAGCAGATAAAGAGTCTGAAGAAGAAGAAAAAGAATCAGAAGAAAATGCTGAAGAAGAGAATCAAGAAGATAAAGAACAAGTCGTAACAGAAGGCGGAAGCGGACCTGACGTTGAAAAAACGATTGAAAATCCAGCATGGAAACCAGTCGGAACTTCCCAAACTGGAGAACATACCGCTGTTTATGATCAAAATCATGTAGATTGGCAGGAAATGCTCAGTGCCATTTCTTATGCTACAGGTATTGAACAGGGTAATATGACTGTTTGGTTCCTCGGAAATAATGGGCCAAATAGCTCTGTGGGGACAATTTCCACAAAAGATCAAAGTGAAAAATATCGTGTCTATATAGACTGGGTTGACGGAGAAGGATGGAAGCCATCAAGAGTAGAGGTCTTAAATGAGATAAATTAATTAATAAGGACGCCAAGGCGTCCTTATTTTTTTGCTTTATAGTGGACCACCGCTGAGAAATAGGTCCTTCCATTCTCGTCAAGATGCATTTGATGTGAAACATGGTGGACAGATAAGAGGATGGCTTTATTATGCTCAATCTGTATATTTACCTTCTTTTCAAGCTCCTTTAAAGTAGGTGCCTCATAAAACTCAACCTTATCTTCTATTAAATCAAACTGGAAATTCATCAAGGTTCCCCCTTCCCTTCGATACTATCTTTATTTTATGGGGGGAGTTTTAGTCTGGCAACTCTTAAAACCTGGCAGGCATATGCTTGAATGCATTAACGAATATGGTAAACATCCGGTTTATGATGGTAGAATAGAGTTTGCATAAAGTATATGGGCATGGTATTACTAAAGTATGTGTTCAAAGGCATAGAAAAATTAGAAAGAGGTTTTAACATGAAAATAGCTATTATTGGAGCAATGGAAGAGGAAGTTACATTACTTAGAGATAAAATAGAAGATAAGCAGCAGGAAACTGTTGCCGGATGCGAGTTTACAGCAGGGAAAATGAATAATGCGGACGTAGTGCTTCTCCGTTCTGGAATAGGCAAAGTAAATGCTGCTATGTCGACTGCCATTCTTTTGGAGCGGTACAAGCCTGATTATGTCATTAACACCGGTTCAGCTGGAGGATTTAATCCTGAATTAAATGTGGGAGATACGGTCATCTCGACTGAGGTTAGACATCATGATGTAGACGTTACCGCCTTTGGCTACGAATATGGCCAGGTACCTCAATTGCCTGCAGCATTCGAAGCCGATCACAGCCTCGTGCAGATTGCAGAAGCATGCGCCAAGGAAATCGGGGATATCCAGGTTGTCAGAGGGTTAATTGCAACAGGTGATTCCTTCATGAATGATCCGGCAAGAGTGGATTATATCCGTGATAAGTTTATAGACCTTCAGGCAGTAGAAATGGAAGCAGCAGCGGTTGCGCAGGTTGCTCATCAATTTAAGACGCCATTTGTTGTTATCCGTGCCCTTTCAGATATTGCAGGAAAAGAATCCGATGTTTCATTTGAGCAATTTTTGGAGAAGGCAGCACTTCATTCTGCTACACTTGTAATAAAGATAGTAAATGTCCTTAAGAATAACAAATAAAAAAGGACAGATGCTCGTGCAAGGATTCGCTTTTCCCTTTTTTGCCAGTCTTACATTATTTACATCCCCTTCTCTCTTCCTAAATATGTTAGAGTAGAATTATAGTCTTTCATAGAAGGTGATAATAAATGATGAACGAAGCAAAGAAATTATATGAAAAAATGGTGGATTTCAAGCGGTTCGGAATTTCAATGCTCGCTGTCGGCGCGTTTCTTTATATTGGATTAATTATCCCTGATACTTCAAATACAGTTACTGATTTATATATCATGGCTGGATCTTCTTCAGCTTTCCTTATAGGTTCAATCCTTTTCTTTATCCTTTCCAGACGATGCAGAACGAAGTTGAATGAAATGGATGAAGGCCAGGAATACCTCATGAGAAAATAAAGAACGTCAGCGTCCGGATTTCCGGGCGTTTTTTTCATTTATAAAGATTTTTAATAAAAATGAACAAAAAAGGTTTACAAACTGCATAACCGTGGATATAATTACCATTATAAGTGAAAATTCTTAAAAGGAGGTCGAATGAAATGATGTTAACAGCAATTGTATTAGAAACACAGCTAAATAAATACTGTACAAATTCGACCTACATGGAATGGATCGCTTAGATTTGCTTTATTGACATTACATATCCATGCTGCAGGGAGAATTGTGCCCTGCGGTTTTTTATGCCTAAATGGCCAGGCCGCTGGGAGTATATCTCTTTGCGGCTTTTTTGTGCCTATAGGCTGGATATGAAAGAGGAGGTGGGATACCTAATGACACTAAATATATTATTTTTGACAGTCACAATAAAAAAACGTCAATTATCGGCAGAAGACGTTGTTCGCGAGCAAATGGCTAAAAAGATTATTGACCAAAACCGTGATCGTCAATTCTCTATTTACCGTCCATTTTAATTTAAGTGACAAAAAAATAAGAAAGGTGGTTTGTTATATGATGTACATTTTACAGGGACGTCAGGCAATTTTCTGGGTGGAGAAAGATTCCACCTAACAAAGCAGTAACCGGTTAGGAGGTAAGGCACATGTCTTTACATGTTATAATTTTAACCTTGATATTCCGAAAAAAAAGAACTATTCCACGTGACGGAGATTAACAGAATGTTCACATTCCTTCCAATTTCTTAGGTGAGAACCATGTTACATTAAAGAAAATAAGGAATTTAAAAAGGGGTGTGGAAGATGTTCTGGATCGTAATGGGATTAGTTATGTGCGGTACTATCGGCTGCATCATTAGTGCTGAGGTAAGTGTAATAGAGTAAAATGCAATATAAGAAAAAGGACTGACTTCCGGATTGGGGAGTCAGTTCTTTTTGTTTGGAAAAACCCAGAGGAATAGGACAATTCCAGTAACTGCGAGCAATATCATTACGGTCTTTAAAGAAAAACCTTCGAATATAAACTTTGCGAGGCTGTCAAGAAAAACAATAAAAAATACAAGGGCTAAAATTACTCTCTGTCCATTCAAATTATCAAGACCTCTTTCGTGCCAATTATTTAAATACTTTATAGGGAGATATGTATACGCATGCCGGCCCCTAAGAATCATTTCATGGTTGATTATATACTAACACCCTTGCAAAAGCTTTAATGGAGATATCTAATGGCCGAAAAAATAAGTCGCGGATTTTCTTTCTGCTGAAATTATCTAAATTGGACAGACAAAAACAACTCCATCTCTACATAGGAATTAGTTATAGGCATTTTTGAACGCATTATAAGCGGGGGTGGAACGATGTCCGGTATTTTAACTGCACTCGGGTTTTTGGTTAAGGAGATAGTGTTTCTTGTTTCTTATGTAAAAAATAATGCATTTCCTCAACCGCTGTCTCCTGCAGATGAAAAGAAATACCTGCGATTAATGGCTGCAGGTGATTCGCATGCACGTAATATGCTTATTGAACATAATCTCAGACTGGTTGCCCATATTGTAAAAAAGTTTGAAAATACAGGAGAGGATTCTGAGGATTTGATCTCAATTGGGACAATCGGACTGATAAAGGCAATCGAGAGCTATTCGGAAGGGAAAGGCACGAAGCTTGCCACCTATGCAGCCCGCTGTATTGAAAATGAGATACTAATGCACTTGCGGGCACTGAAGAAGACAAAAAAAGATGTATCCCTTCATGATCCTATCGGGCAGGACAAAGAAGGCAATGAAATATCTCTTATTGATGTTCTTAAGTCAGAATCTGAAGATGTTATTAATACAATTCAGCTGAATATGGAGCTGGAAAAAGTGAAGGAGTACATTGATGTTTTAGATGACAGAGAAAAAGAAGTCATTGTCGGCAGGTTCGGTCTGGACCTGCAAAAAGAAAAAACACAAAGAGAAATTGCCAAAGAGCTTGGCATCTCAAGAAGTTATGTCTCCAGAATTGAAAAGAGAGCATTAATGAAAATGTTTCATGAGTTTTATCGGGCAGAAAAAGAAAAAAGGAAAAATAACAGCTAAAGGGACAGTTTGACTGTCCCTTTAGCTATTCTATTCTGCCGTTTTTCAATAAGAGCTTCCAGTTCTCACCGCGGTCTGCAGATTCATATACATCTTTGAGATAAGTTGAAACAGCAAGTTTTCCGTCAGATTTATGATCGGCAGCAATGTATGTAATAGGGTTGTCATAGCTAAGATAAGGGATCTTAACCTGTGTGTTCTCCATCGTTTTAAGATCGATTTTGCTCATTTGAACCTTTTCCTGATCTGCGTAGGCATAGTACAGGCTGTTTTGCGTAAATGTAAGGGCTGTAGCCATAACTGGCTCAGATATTAATTTTACAGTTTCCCCTTTATCCTGTGAGTAAAAGATGCCGCTTCTTGTTGACATGGCCATGACTTCAGGATTAGTTGGGTGTGCAGCGATCATGCCAAGTGTATCGGCCTCAAGTCCCTTTAAGCTGACTGGATCCCATGTTCTGCCTTCGTCCTGGGAACGGTATACACCTGCCTTGAGCTCATCGTTATTTTCCTGATTGATCATATAGATAATATTGCTATCATACCCGGCTGCTAAAAAAGGAAAGGAACTTGTTCCGCTAAAAGCCAGTTTTTTGAAAGAAGCTCCTTTATCTGAGCTTTTCACAATACCAAGAGGGTTTTTTATTACGGAGTTCTTATCAGGATGGCCGCTGACAATGAATCCATCTCTGACGGACTGAAACCCCATATAATCATGGTTAAGAGAAGTGGTCTCGCGCCAAATGCCATCTTTGAAAAACTTTAAGCCTTCACTGGATGAAAGATAAAGTCCGGTATCATTTCCGGGATATCCAATTCCTTGAATATGCTCGATTTGCTGAGCAGAGGCCTCAATAATACTGTAGTCTGCAGCTTCGGTCTTTTCATTTGAAGGCTTTTCAGCAGTTTTCTTACTTTGCTGCTCTTCATTCGAACAGCCGGCAGCGAGCAATAAAAGGAGAAACGCTAAAATCGTTCTGCCATGTTTCATTCGTTTCACTCCAATTCCTAACATTTCAGTGGTTATTCTTAACGATGTCATTATATAGTATTTCAGCATAAAATAAAAAACCCTTGCCTATGGAAGGGTTCTAATGAATGGCTTCATGCTAAGAGTGAAGAAAAAACTTATTCCTTTCCTTATACTTTATATCGGAAAGGTGTTTTGTCATTTTGCCAGACCCTTTACATGCAGGGCAGGTTTTCTTTAGAAATTTACATGCTGTTATACTTCCTGTGCCTTTGCATTTCTCGCAGATCGAGATAATCTTCATTTAACACTCCTCCCATAATATTCCTTATAGTATATTCTATGAACTGTTTTGATAGCGGTGCTATGAAAAAGCGATATTTAAACGCTGATTTAGTACAAAAGCCTAAACGATTGTCCAGTAATTACATATCTTAGTAATAGAAGGCGAAAGGAGGTAATTGGTGATGCCTTATGGTTATGGCTGTTATCCAGTTCCCCCTCCTTATCCATGCGGTTATTATGGAGGAGGCGGTTTCTGGCTGGCCCTCGCAGTTGTACTGCTGATCCTGCTGCTTGTTTTTGGAGGATTTGCTTACTATGGCGGCTATTTCAGATAGTGCAGACCAGCAGTTGGCCCATATCATAGGATATGGGC